>JAMQPK010000066.1 GCA_023717525.1 Vicinamibacterales bacterium
GCAAGGGTTCCTACTCGATACCGTGGTCGAACAGACATCCGCGCCAATTTCCCTCATCTTGAACGCCAAGCTGCGGAACGAGTAAGGCAGGAGCAGTTGTTGCTGCAACCCTGTCGGTCTCAATTGCGGGATGACGTCTGATGAGGGCGGTGATGCGAGAGCCGCGCGACAATCCCTTCGGCCCGAACGTGTTACCTATGTGCTCGGAATAAACTGCCACCCATGTGACCGGAATAGACCTTAACAGATTGGCTGGGAGGCAGGGATTCGAACCCCGATAACGTGCTCCAGAGGCACGCGTCCTACCGTTGGACGACCTCCCAATCTGGTATTCCGAGGCGGGCCGAAACCATAAGTATATCTTGAGAGCGCAACCTCGGGATATGCTGCCTTCTGCCACCTCAGAGGATCTGCCGATGATGACACTCTCTGTCCCCGTTCTGTCTCTATCGCTCTTGCTCGCCGCGTCCACGGCATTTGCCCAGCCGGTGCCACGGCCCGCACCGCCTCCGGACCCGCTGGTGCGGATGAACGAGTCGATCGACGCGCTGACCAGGAAGGTCTGGCCCAGCGTGGTGCAGATCATGGTGAGCAGCTATGGGCCGCAGAACGACGGCCCGCAAGGCAGCGCCGGCATGGTCATCGGGAGGCAACAGTCCACCGGCTCGGGGTTCGTGATCGACGGGGATGGCTACATCATGACGAACGCGCACGTCGTGAACGGCGCGCGGCGCGTGCAGATTCTGCTGCCCCAGGACAACGCGGATGGGACGCTCAAGACAGCGTTGTCCTCCAAGTCTCGGCTCATCCCGGCACAGATCGTGGGCATCACGACCGAACTGGACCTGGCGCTGTTGAAGGTTGACGGCCTGAAACTTCCAGCGCTGCCGCTGGCGACCTACACGCAGGTCCGGCAGGGCGAGATGGTGTTTGCGTTCGGCAGCCCCAACGGGCTCCGCAACAGCTTGACGCACGGATTGGTCTCGGCCGTGGCAAGACAAGTGGACCCCGACTCCCCGCAGATCTTCGTGCAGACCGATGCCCCCATCAATCCGGGCAACTCCGGCGGACCTCTGGTCAACATCCGCGGGGAAGTCGTCGGCATCAACACATTCATCCTGTCGCAGTCCGGGGGAAACGAGGGCCTCGGCTTCGCCATTCCAAGCGCGACGGCCAGGACGGTGTTTCGCCAACTCCGGCAATACGGTCAGCTGCGCCGGCAGGAAGTGGGCATGAGCATGCAGACCATCAACGAGGGCATGGCCAAAGCGCTCGGACTGGCGAGAGACTATGGCCTCATCGTGTCCGATGTCTGGCCCGGCGGTCCGGCCGAAGCCGCGGGTCTGGCCGTGGGCGACATCCTGGTTTCCGTCGATGGCCAACCCGCCGACAACCTGCCGACCGTCAGCTACAACTTCCGCCTCAGGGATTCTCTGGAAAACGTCCAATTGGTCGTGCTCAGAGGCGCGGCGCAAATCAGCATCGGCATGAAGCCGGTGGAAGCCAGAAGCGATTTCGATTCGGTATCCTCGATGGCCGATCCCACGAAAAATCTAGTGCCAGAGCTCGGCATCATCGGCGTGGAAGTCGACGCAAAGCTGGCCGCCACGGCCACAGGGCTCAGGGATCCGTACGGCGTCATCGTTGTCGCGCGCGCGGCAGGCTCGGGCAGCGATGTGCCGCTGATGCCGAGGGACGTGATCCGCAGCGTGAACAACCGCCGCATAGGGTCGCTCGACGCACTCCGGGACAGCGTGAAGTCCCTGACGCCAGGCGCCCCCGTGACCATGCAGATTCAGCGTGAAGACAGGCTCATGTACCTTTCGTTCACGTTCGAATAACGACGCCCCCGGGCGCTCTTCAGAGACGCTGGACGTACGGCAACTCGGTCCGGACCGAGTTCGCCTGGCACCGTATCTGTGCCAACCCAGCACGCCAGTTCCTTCTCACTTCTTACCTACTAAAGTGCACCTTCCGCTCGACTTCGGCGAACCTGGCCTCGGCTTCCGGCTCCGGCCACAAGACAGCGACGAAGAATGCGACCGCGAACGACAGCGGGATCGATACCAGCCCCGGGTTGCGAAGCGGGAACGACGCCGACGCGTGCTTCAAGACGTCGACCTGTATCGTTGGCGAGAGGTAAATAAGGATAAGGGCCGATGCCGTCCCGGACAGCATGCTCATCTGTGCGGCCCGCGTCGTGAACTTTCGCCAGAAGATCGAAAGCACGAGTGCCGGAAAATTCGCGCTCGCGGCAATCGCGAACGCCAACCCCACCATGTAAGCCACGTTCTGCCCCTTGAACGCGATGCCCAGCCCAATCGCGAGGGCGCCCAGCAGAACCGTCGATCCACGGGCCACGCGGAGCTGCTCGACATCGGACGCTGCACCATGGCGCACGACGTTCACCCACAGGTCGTGTGAAAGGGTCGCCGCACCGGCCAGCGTGAGGCCGGCAACGACGGCGAGTATCGTGGCGAACGCAACGGCCGAGATGAACCCCAGGAAGGCGTCGCCGCCAACGGCCTGCGCAAGCAGCGGCGCCGCCATGTTGCCTCCCGCATCGATCGCACGAATCGCCGGCTGACCCACGAGCACCATGGCGCCGAATCCAAGAATGAACGTCAGCAGGTAAAAGAATCCGATGAACGCAGTGGCGTAGGTGACCGACGTGCGCGCCGTCCGCGCATTCGGCACGGTGTAGAACCGCATCAGAATGTGCGGCAGCCCTGCGGTGCCCAGCATCAAGGCCAGGCCGAGCGACATGGCATCGAGGGGATTCGATACGAGCCGGCCCGGGCCAAGCACCGCGGCGCCATATCGTTCGGACGCCGCATGAAAGAGCGCCAGCGGGTTGAACCCGAACCTGGCGAGCGTCATCATCGCCAGAAGAAACGCGCCGCTCAGCAGCAGAACGGCCTTCACGATCTGCACCCACGTCGTCGCCATCATGCCGCCGAAGAGCACGTAGGCCAGCATCACGAACCCGACGATCTCCACTGCGTGCTCGTACTCAATGTCGAACAGCAGGTGAATCAGGTTGCCGGCTCCCACCATCTGCGCGATCAAATAAAACGAGACGACGGCGAGCGAGCCGATCGACGCGGCAACGCGGACTGGCGCCTGCCGCAGCCGAAACGCGACGACATCTGCAAACGTGTACTTCCCGAGATTGCGAAGCGGCTCGGCGATCAAGAACATCACCACGGGCCATCCCACGAGAAATCCAATGGAGTAGATGAGGCCGTCGAACCCGGAGAGTGAGACGAGGCCGGCGATGCCCAGGAAGCTGGCGGCGCTCATGTAGTCGCCCGCGAGCGCCAGCCCGTTCTGAAACCCGGTTACGCGCCCGCCCGCCGTGTAGAAATGTTCGGCGTTGCGGGTGCGCCGCGCCGCAACGTAGGTGATGCCGAGCGAGAAGATGATGAAGATGAAAAAGAACGCGACCGTCACATCCGGCCTCTCAGCGCTTCGATCTTCGCGTCGTAGTGCTGATTGGCCCAGCGGACGTAAATCCAGATGAAACCCCACGCCGCGACGATGACGAGAGCCCCGAACAGGATGCCCAGACTGAGGCCGGGCAGAACCAGCCGCGTCAGCAGCGGCTTGTCGTAGGCGACCAGCAGAATGAACCCGAAATACACGGCCATCATCGCAACCGTCAGCCAGACGGCAATACGCCAACGGGCGCTGTCGAGCGCCTTCAGCTCGTCGAGGTGATCCATTGTGAGCGGAGTATACGGCTATTGCGCGGCGTCGGGCAGCAGGGTCACGACCCGGGCGTCGGCATATCCCGGAAGCTGGCGGATCTCGGAAAGCGCGACGTCGGCATCAGACTGAAGGATGAAGGGCCCGACACGCACGACAAACACTTGACCGCTGGAGAACTGCCGCTCCTCGACGTGCGCCCGATATCCGGCGGTCGTCAGTTGCGCGATCAGATCGGCCGAACGAGCGTCACTCGCGAATGTGGCGACATCGATCGTATGCAGAGCAGGCCCCTCGGCGATAGCGATGCTGGCGGCAATGTGCATCGGAAGCGAATCGGTCAATCCGTCTGACACAACCCTCGGTGTAGCCGGCAGGCGCGGAAGATCGGCTGCCTGCGCTGGACCCGTTCCTCTAACCTGCCAGTACGTCAGACCGATAGCAAGGCTCGCTACTGCGAACGCCACGATCGCAGCGACGGCTGCACCGGAAATCTTGTCGCGCCAGCCTCCGCTCACTTCGCCTTCGGTCGCGATGGACTCCGGCGTCTCCACTGGAAACGAGAGCAACTCATCCAACTCGGACACGACGATGGAAACCGGCAGAGCGCTGAGGGCCGCATCGGCCACGATCGCCGGCTCGTCAGCCGTCGCGGGTTTCGCGTGCGGTGGTAGGGGCGCCTCTCCCCTGCGGAGGCCAAGGTCCGCCGCCGCCCGCGCGACGTGGGGTGGATAAATGCGTGGCGTGCGCTCGAGGAAGCCGTGATGCAGCGCGCGATCGCAAATGAGATTGACGACGCGCGGCACGCCCTTCGACGCGCGATAGATGTCGTCTGCCGCCGCCTCGGTAAACGCGACCCTGCCCCGCCCCCCACCAGCAATGTCGAGACGGTGCGCGATATACGCACCGACATCGTCGCGGTTCAGCGGTTGGAGATCGCAGCGGACCGACACGCGCTGATCGACCTGGCGCATCTCGTACAACTTCAGCTTTTCCTGAAGCTCGCTTTGACCGACAAGCACGACCTGAAGGAGTTTCTCTGGATCCTCGAGGTCGGACAGAATGCGAATCTCTTCCAGTAGGGACACCGGCAGGTTCTGGGCTTCGTCGATCACGAGCACGGCGAACGCCTGCAGCGGCACCAGCGATTTCAGAAAATCGTAGAGCGGGTAGCTGAGATCCGGCCGCGATGCACCGGCAAGGCGGCCCGATTTGAGATCGTCGATCGACACGACGCCGAACTCGACGAGCAGCATTTTCAGAAGATCTTCGCGCGACAAGAACGGGTCGGGCACAAACGTGCTGAACGTCTTCCGATCGAGCGACTCGAGCACCGCTCTGCACAACGTTGTTTTCCCGGTGCCGATGTCACCAGTCAGAACGATGAGACCTTCACGACGGCGGATGCCGGCGCGCAGATCCTCGAATGTGGGCGCGTGCGATGGGCTCTTGTAAAGGAATCGGGGGTCGGCGGAAATGCTGAACGGTTTCTCGCGCAGGCCGTAATACGGCTCGTAGGTGAGCAGCGATGACCGCCCACTTGCCGGAGTCGCCGATGAGAGTGGCTTGCCGAATTGGCTCACTTGCTGTTTTGCGAACTATCGGCAAATGCCCGGCAGAACTTTGCTAGGCCGGCATACGAATGATAAACGCGATCCCCTCCCCCGGGCGATTGGCGACTGAAATGGTACCTCGATGGCGTTCCACGATGGCCTTCACGATAGAAAGTCCGAGTCCGCTGCCCGACGCTTCGCCGGGGCGTGACGAGTCGGCCTTGTAGAAACGGTCGAAGATATGGGGGACATGGGACGGATCAATACCAGATCCTGTGTCCCGGACGGTAAGCACGATCTCCTGATG
>JAMQPK010000103.1 GCA_023717525.1 Vicinamibacterales bacterium
TGCGCGCCGGATCAGCGGCGGCGACTGCATCGCGCCGTTGGCCAGCGCATTGCCGCGCGGACGCACGGCCTCGAAGCCGCCAATGATGGCGTTCTCGGACCAGCCCTGGCGGCGCAAGATCGCAATCGTTTCGGATACGTCGCACGCCAGCTGCAGCCGTCCGCGCAGCCATTGCAGCGCGTGCGCGTCGAGAGCCTTGTTAGGCGCCGAATTACTCATTCGTCCCGCGGGTCACTTGCTCGAACGGACGTGCCACCACTCAGCCAACGCCGAGCATTGGTCCGGATTTTCAGGGCTGAACTCGAGCACGAACATTCCGTCGAGCTCGATGACGGCGCCGGTTGATTCCAGGCGAAACTTTGCCGACCAATGCGCAACACCAACATAACCGTTCACGGCGAAGACCTTCCAGTCGAACTTGATGTCGCGCTGATCCGCGGTGACGGTGCGCCAGTACTCTTCAATAGCCGCACGCCCCTGCTTGGGTGGATCGAACGGCGTCTCCGCATACTTGGCCGTCACGGTGAACAGCGCGCCCGCGGCTGACGGATCGCGCGCTTCCCACGCGGCGCCGTAGCGCGCCAGCCAGGAGTCGACCGTCTCGGTGGTGGGATATTTCGCCTGCGCCGCGACTGCGGCCAGGCTCAGGAATCCTGCGAGCAGGAATGAGTGAGCGATTGATTTGCGCATGGGGAAAGTCTAGCAGCACGCCAAGCCTCGCTGCTCGTGCGCGCCATTGACAGCCCCGCCTGACGCGTTACTGTGCGGCGCGCCAAACAATCACGGAGAACAACATGCAACGACGCGCTTTTCTTGCCGGCACGATGGCGGCGCTTCCCGCGGCCGCGACGACGGCGTCGGTGACTCTCAAAGAACAGCTCCTCGGCGCGTGGAAGATCAGCGACGCCGAAACGGTGAACGTTGCGACGGGCGCATCGAAGCCCTGGCTCGGCCGCCCGCGCCCCTACACCGGCATGCTTGTCTACCTGCCAAACGGGCTGATGTCCGTGCAGATCGGCGCGGCGCGGGAGCGTGCGCGCGCAGACGCCGGTCTCGGCAATTTGTCGGCCGACGAGAAAATCGCGTACCTGGATACGTACTACGGTTACTACGGCCGCTTCGAGATTGACGAGGCGCAATCGAAGGTGCGCCATTTCGTCGACTGTGCACTGTTTGCATTCGAGACCGGCGTGACGCTGGTTCGCACCTTCGGCTTGAAGGACGGTGTGTTGACCTTGAAGACCGACAATCTGGCGGCGAGCGCCGACGGCGCGACTTTCAACCGATTGACCTGGACGCGGGCCTGACGGGGAGAACCGTCACAATACCTCGTGAAAACGGATGATCGCGGCACCGGCCGATCGCTCCGCCACTCCGATGAACATCGCGCGATTCAGCCAGGCGTGTTTGCTATCGCGTGCGACCTCGAAATCAGCAACCGTCCGGAAGTAATACTGGGAAGGGTCGACCGCTTCACCGCGCGAGAGTTTCTCGATGACTTCCGGAGGACCATGCCGCATCCCGCGATTGGTTACCATGATGAGCGCGCCTTCGCTCGCCTCGAGTGTGTACATCGCCTCGACCGACAGCACGCCATCGGGACGGACGAATTGCCAGTCGGCGCCCCCGGGAACCACGCGCCCGCGGATGCGGGGTCCCTCGAACGTTCCCCCCGTGATGGCCACGACTCTTCTTAATCCATGCGAGGCTTCACCCACGACCAGCGGCGTCGCAACCGTGACGCGCACTTCGAACGCGAAGCGGGTGTGAGCAGTCGGACCGGACTCGTCGGCCGTGACCCCGTCGACGGCCGCAGACGTCGCCAGGACGGAGCCGATCAGCGTTCGTCGAGAGAGCATGCGCGACGCTCCGATGCCAGAGATGACGGAGCATGTTCTCACGCTGGTCGGCAAATCAAGGTATGCGTTCGAGCTAGCGCGGGATGTAATCCAGATTGACCTTGCGCGACACGATGCCCCGCGCGATTCCGTTGTGGAATGCCGGATCGATTCGTCCCTGGAGTTCGTGGCTAACGGTCACGTCGATGCTGCAGCGGGTGGGAGGAAACGGCGAGGTCGTACGATCAAAGGTCACCATCGGATCGATGGCCACGGATTCCTGGCCATCGGCGTTCACATCGGTGCTCAGCGTGCCAAAAGAAAAACCATGCGGCCCGGAAGGAAAGGTGCAGTCGGCGTGGTAGCTCAATGCCACACGCGCGGGCGCGCCGGTTGGCGACCACGAGACCACCACCGTTTCGCCGTTCGTCACCTGTTGGTGGTTGGCTGGCGTCACGAGGGTAAAGGCAGGCGGCAAAGCAACGCGCGAGTCCGGAGCGTTCCCGCCCTGTTGGCGATTGAACGACACCACGTGGTCGACGCCGGGCTGGTAGTCGAAGCGGGCGATGTAATCGGGTGTGAATACCGAATCGTTGTCGGCCATGTTGCGGCACGCACCGTTGGCGCAAGCACGCAGGAAATCACCGCCATCCAGCCGGTACGACTCACCGAGCAGCTGTCCGTCGTTCAGGTTCGCGCGCACCACGGTGATACCCGACTCGCTGGATTCGACGGTCAAATTCATGGTGATGCGGCTGGTCGGCACCGGTCCGCCGTTAGGCCCGCTGGTGGAACTGCTCTTTGGGCCGCCGCAGGATTGCAGCAGCGTGACCAGTGCAGCCAACCCCAGCGTTCGATAACAAAAGTTGTTTGTTTGCATTGCCTGCTCCCCCGGCAAACCTTTACTCCGTCCGCAAAGCGAAACAATCGCCCTGATTCGAGTAGCGGATGCCGATACTGTCGGCGGCGGCATTCGCTACTGGTTAGCCAGGCGAGCGCCCGGACGCGGCAGCGACTTCAGTGCCCTCCCTCGACGCGAATGCCGGCATCCGCGAGAGCTTGGCCTAAGGCCGCTTCGATGCGCGCCGCTTCGCTCCGTTTGACGTGCTGCAGGTGAAGCGTCGGACCTGTCAGCACTTCGATGCCGCGCTTGAGGACACTTCCGGCAGCGCGGATGCCGGCCTTGTGCTGATCGAAACGTTGCGCGGGCGAATATCGGCTCATTCCGACGTACACGCCGTGGTCGTCGCCGCGCCGATCTGAGTAGTCCAGCAGGATCAGATAGAGGTTCGAGCGACCACTGCCGTTCGGGGTGAAGCGCGCGGCGACGTCGTACGCGGTGGGCAGCCAACTGATGTAGCGCATTGGAAGCCATTCAGGGACTGATGCGCCCGCACGCTTCCACAGCAGATCCAGGGCCGTCTCGATGTGCGCGGCGAAGTGACCGCGCATCCAACGCTCGTGGATGCAGTGCGCGCCGGCGACGCCGTCGGCCGCGTCGAGTGCACGTTCGAAAGCCGCGGCCAGATCGTCGTCCGTTCTCAGGCGAAGCGGTCGTTGGCCCGGCCGTGCGGTCAGCTGCCGATCCAGGTTAAAACACCGGCGATTGTCGCGGTCATGAACGTGGCGATCGAACCGCCGAGCACCGCACGCAGGCCAAATCGCGCCAGGTCTTTGCGACGCTCCGGGGCAAGGCCACCGATGCCGCCGATCTGGATCGCGATCGAGCTGAAGTTGGCGAATCCGCAGAGCGCGTACGTCGCGATCAGGCGTCCCTGGTCGGTCAGCGTCACGCCGGCAACCTTGCCGTTGACGATTTCGCCCAGCTGGAGGTACGCGACGAATTCATTGATGACGACTTTCTGGCCGATCAAGCTGCCGACCACCGGCGCGTCCTGCCACGGCGTGCCGATCACCCAGGCCAGCGGCGCGAGGACGTAGCCGAAGATCGTGGCCAGGTTGGTGGGCTTGCCGATGGCAGCCGCGATCCCGGTGACTTCGCCGAGCCAGGTCAGCGGCCAATTGAGAAGAGCTATCAGCGCGATGAAGGCCAGCAGCATCGCGCCGATGTTCAACGCGAGGCGCAGGCCGTCGGCGGCACCGGCCGCCGCTGCGTCGATGACGTTGGCGGTGGTCTTCTCCACTTCCATCTTTACCGTGCCACGGGTGAGCGGCTCGCCGGTTTCCGGGACGAGGATCTTGGCGATCACCAGCGTCGCCGGCGCGGCCATGATCGACGCTGCGAGCAGGTGCTTGGCGTAGAACACCTGCTGCACCGGGTCGCCGCCCCCGAGCATCCCGACATATGCGGCGAGCACGCCGCCAGCGATGTGCGCCATGCCGCCGATCATCATCGTGATCAGCTCCGATTCGGTCATCTTCGGGATGTACGGGCGAACGGTCAGCGGTGCCTCGGTCTGACCGATGAAGACGCTGGCACACACGCTGGTGGTCTCCGCGCCGGAGACACGCATGACCTTGGTGATGGCCCATGCCATACCACGCACCACCGCCTGCATCACGCCCAGGTGGTAGAGCACGCCCATCAGCGCGGCGAAGAAGATGATGGTCGGCAGCACCTGGCAGGCGAAGATGAAGCCGAAGGAGTTGACGTCCATCAGGCTGCCGAAGATGAACGTGCTGCCTTCGACGACGAAGCTCAGCACCTTCACAAAGCCACGGCCGATCGCTTCGAACACGTCCTTGCCGCCCGGTACCAGCAGCACCAGCGAGGCGAAGGCGATCTGCAAGCCGACGCCGGTGGCGACCAGTCTCCAGTCGACGCGGCGTTTGTTGTTAGAGGCCAACCACGCGATGCCGATCAGCACCGCCAGGCCAAAGAGGCCAAAGAGCACTCGAGTAACGGCTTCCAATCAGTTCTCCCCTTTTAACGGCAGCGATGTTGTTTTCGTTCGTAAGAAGCTGCGGCGGCGGCGTTAGTCTACGCTGCGACGGTCACTCGAACAGGCTCACGATGCTCTGGTACTTCTCGATGTACCACCGGTTCTCGTTGTTATATTTCGGGATCGCCACCGGCCGGGCGCTGGTGCCTTCCGCCTTCCAGACGCAGGGGCACTTCACCGACGAGTCGGCGAGCTCCGCTTGCGGGCGAGTCAGCTCTTCGAGCGGGACTTTCATGCGGTTCAACACACCGTAGAGCTTGGTAACGTTTCGCGGTCCGCCGTTGTACGCGGCAACGGGAAAGATTCCCAGCACGACTGGGTTCTCTCGATACGCCACGCGAATGTCAGAGCGCATCGCCGCCAACTCCATGTCCAACAGGCAGATCGCCGCCTTCATGGCGTTCAGCAGATTCGTCGCGCCGCGCTCGAATACCGGGTCGAGCCTTGCACCAGAGCAGCGCCTGACGACCAACGCGTAGGTTCCATTGCCTCTGCGGTTGGTGAACTGCATGGGCCCCAGCGCTTTTGCGCTCGAGACGCTGTAGCGATACGCCTCGTCCTGCTTGAGCCCGTACTGGCTCAGCACTTCTTCGAAGGCGACCCCCTGCTTCTGCCGGTAATCCCGGTCGTCCGTCTGCTCGATGACAGCCAGTGTCGTGACGACCTGCGCAGGTATGGCATCGGCAAGCAGCTCGCCCGGAAAGGCCGCACTCGGTACGCGTGCGAGACGCAGCTCTTCGAGCGCGTTGCCGGCTGTTGCCAAGAGGAATTCCCGGCCACCGCTGACGAAACCCGGATCGAAGGTATCTTCGGTGAATGGTAGATAGGCGATCGACTTCGCGGTCTGGACGACAGAAGCCCACTGCTTGCGCTTGACGAGCTTGTTGTCGAATACCGGGAACTTGCGCCCGTAGACCTTCAACGGCTCCCCATCCGCGGAGAAGGCGAACATCAGCCGCTCGGCGCCGGTGCCCTTCACGTGCCGCGCCTCGATGCCTGGCGTGAGGGTGCGAAAGGCGAGCGGCTTTCTGCCGGGCTTCCATTTGATGGGCGGACGGGGGAGTTCGAGCTGGGCGATGGTCCACTCCTCCTTCGCCTCGCTCCACAGCGCAAAGGCGACGGGCCGCCCGCGCAGCGTCTGGCGTTTGCCTTTTCCGGTAAAAAAATATTGCAGCTCGACGTCCTGGAGAAGTTCCTGCGCTTCGGTGACGAGGTTGTGGATCACCTCATGACGATTGCGGATGTGACCCTGGACGACAACCTCAGCCAGGCTCGCGTCGGCTTGCTCGGAATCGGCGACGGCAAGCGGAACCTCGCCTACTTGCTCCTTCGAAATTTCCGCAGTGGCCGAAGCTTCAGGCTCGGCCGTCGATTCCGGCACTGCGTCGATCAACGTCGGCTCGGATTCCTCGTCGGCGCCGTCGGTCGTCGCACAGCCCGCGCATATCAGCGATACGAGTACCAGCAGGGCGCGAATCACGAACTCCTCCGGACATGACGCGGCACCATCTTAGAGGAGGCCAGTGTCACCCGCATGGAGCCCATCGTGAGCGCCTTCGCGCCCTGCGCAAGTCGCAGGCTGCAAAGTCGTGAAGCGAATTGCCGCCGGATCGAAGGCCACAGTGCATGCGAAGGCAATGCTATTGGGTGGGCAGTCTCCACTCAATCGGCAACCGGACGTATTTGGCCACGGGAACGCCGTTTTCCGTTGCTGGCAGCAGATGTTGGTCGCGAACGCTTTCGAGGCAGGCTTGGTCGAGCCGTGGATATCCGCTAGTCGCCTCAATCGATGCATCCGTGATACTGCCATCCGCGAGCACCGTCATCAGTACGGTGCACTCGCCTTGTTCGCCGAGTTGCCTCGATATTTCAGGATAGAAGTCGTCGAACACGATTGGATGATCGGGGTCCATCGCCACTTCCGTGACGACCGGCGGTTCCTCAGCGACAACAGGGTCTGGCTGCTCTGGAGCAGCGGCG
The DNA here is from genome assembly GCA_023717525.1 of Vicinamibacterales bacterium. GTDB lineage: Bacteria > Acidobacteriota > Vicinamibacteria > Vicinamibacterales > JAMQPK01 > JAMQPK01. The sequence continues at coordinate 6,722 of JAMQPK010000103.1, forward strand.
TCAGCCATTGCGGGCTCGACTGCAGGTTCCGCAGTGGGTGCGGCGGACGCATAGGGATCCGCATAGGGATCCGCATAGGGATCCGTATAAGAATCGTCGTAGGAATTACCATCTCGCGAGCCGAGGAATACAAGGAGTAGCAATGCACCCAGCGTGATCCCGCTCGTCGCCCACCCCGCGCCGATCCCGCTCTGTATCTTCGTGTTCTCGTCCAACACGCGCGCAGACGATCCGGAATCCGTGGCGAGACGCGGCAGATCCTCCGGTATCCCCGGGTTCGCCGCGACGAACCTTGCGTAGTGGCTCGGGAAATACTCCTTCGCGAACACCATCAGATCGACATAGCGCATGGTCATGAACGGATAGCCCGTCGATAGCCGCGCCAGAAAACCGAAAAACGACCCGTGGATGAGGCGCTGCTGCTCGATGATGCCTTGCGGATTCAGCGAGTAACCCAGCTGCCGCCCAACGAACAGCTTCTGCAGCGCGGAGATTGCGCTCGAAATGTCCCCGCCGATCGCCGCGACGGCGAGTCGATCTCCCGTGAAGACCATCGCCCTCTCGTAGGGAAGCAGGAAGACGTTGAAGATCAGCAGATACTGCGCGGCGCGGATCACCCATCCGAGCGGACCGGCCTGGCGGCGCGCGCGCAGGTAGCCGACAAACCGACCCACGAGCCAACGGATCTCGTCATCGCTGACGCCGGCTTCGAGAATCTCGGAATTCAGGAAGATCGCGCGGCGGAAGAACAGGGTACTCAGAAAGGCGTTGAAGTTCGCTGACTCATACACGAAGACATACACACGCTTCTCGTATCCCAATTTTTGCTTCAGTTCTTCCGTGATCGTATGGATGCGTGGATAGTTGAGTTCCGAAACCATCACCGTGTTGCCGATGAGATACGCATAAAACATGCGCATCGTCATCCAGAGCAACAAGGCCATGGAAGGCACGATGAGGAACACGGTTCCCGCGACGAGCGCGAATGCGATCAGGGGAAACAGCAGCGTGGCGAATACGAGCGCGAGATAGAACCGCCGCCGCCGCAGGGGATGCGCGTAGAAGTAGAACGTTCTATCGTCCATGGGCTCGGGACTCGTAGACACGGCTGCCCCCCGAAGTTTCCTTTTCTGTACGAAACCGTATATTCAACCCTCCTAACTAGCAAGTGGATTCCACGATGGCGGACGTGTTTCTCAGCTACAAGCGTGAGGACCTGGCGATCGCGGAACGCTTGTTTGCTGCTTTGCGTGAGGCAGGCCTGTCGGTATGGTGGGACGATCGCTTGACTCCCCAGAATTCATGGGATGCCACCATCGAAGGCGAGATCGGCGCGGCCTCCACTGTTGTTGTTCTTTGGACACCGCGCTCCGTCAGCTCTGAATGGGTGCGCACGGAAGCGCACTACGCGCAGGAGCGGGGCAAGCTCGTGCCGGTGCTCCTCGAGGAATGCGAGGTTCCGATCGCGTTCCTGTTACGCCAGACCATCCAGCTCAAGGGTTGGAATGGCGATACGACCTCGCGCGACTGGCGCAAGTTGCTGACGTGGATAGGCGATCTCAAAACGAGGACGTCGAGCGGCGCCGGTCAGCAAAATGAAGCGGGCGCAGCAAAGAGCAATCCGTTTCGGAACTCAATCGGAAAGCTGCCGTCGGGAGACCCGGTCGTCGATGGCGCATTCGTGAACGCGGCAACACCTGCCGGCACGGCGTTTCGCGACGGCAACAACCTGCCCGTGATGCGCGTGATTTCGAGCGGCGCATTCGTTCTGGGCTCACCCTTCACGGACCCGGATCGCACTGCGGTAGAAGGCCCGCAAAGAAGAATCGAGATTCCGGCGCCCTTCGCGATGAGCGTTTATCCCGTGCTCGCGACCGACTACCGCGAGGTCATGGGGCAGTCGCCGGTACCCGTTTCCATCGATTCGACACCGCTTGCATCGGTTTCATTCGACGACGCCCAGACGTTCATCGAGAAGCTGACGAAGTTGACTGGCGAGAACTATCGAATGCCGTCCGAAACCGAGTGGGAATATGCCTGCCGTGCCGGATCCAGGACTCGCTACTCCTGTGGAGATCGGATCGATTCTACGCTGGCGATGTTCGGTGCCGCGGCGGGCCCGATCGCAGCTGGCACGTTTCGCCCGAACGCGTTCGGGCTCTATGACATGCACGGGAACGTGCGCGAATGGACGGCCGATCTCTGGCATGAGTCCTATGACTTCACGCCGCTGGACGGCACGCCCGCCCTCGACGGACACGGGTCCATGCGTGTCGTGCGCGGCGGTGGCTGGTGTGATGACGCGACGCTCCTGAGGTCGGCTGCGCGGATGCGCGCGACGCAGTCGGTGCGGTCGCAGTTCATCGGCCTGAGGATCGTG
>JAMQPK010000112.1 GCA_023717525.1 Vicinamibacterales bacterium
GACGCAGTCTAGCAGCACCCGGGCCGGCCCGCTCGATGTTGGCAATCCCCGCAGCTGATGATCACGAGTGATACAGTGTGCTCGCGGATGCGGTCGGGCAGGACAAAACGCTGCCGCACCTCCCGCCGTTCCGGCGTTCGCCTGAACGCTGAAAGGACTCGTCGAATGTCCGGGGATCGGCGGCTCATTCTCTCACGTCGAACAGCACTTGCCGGTCTAGCCGCTATGTTCGGCGCCAGCCTTGCCGGGCAGCCGATTGCGGCGAGCTGGGCGACAGAAAACAGCGCTGACGCGGTGTTCTCTCCCTCAGGCCCGGATGCCGAGCGCTACGGAGCCGCGCAAGGCTTTCCTGTTCCCGATTCCGCATTGGCCCGGCAGCAGGGCAATCCGTATCAGCCGAAATATCGCGTTGGTGCGTTCAGCCATTTCGATGAAATTTATCCGACCAGGCTGATCAAGCGCGCCGCCATGCCATCGATGTATAAGCGAACGTCGGTCGACTTTCGCTACCGGTTTCAGGAGAAGCAATCTTCACTGAGTGAGTATCTGTCGCGCAATCCTGTCACCGGTCTCCTGATCGCGAAGGATGACCAAATTCTCTTCGAGCACTATCAATACGGCCGGACCGATCGCAATCGGCTCATTTCACAATCGATGGTGAAGTCGATCATGGGAATGTTGATCGGCATCGCCGTGTCCAACGGAGCTATCATATCAGTCGACGATTCGGCGCAGACCTATGTGCCCGGGCTGAAAGGCTCCGAATACGGCAGGACTCCGATCCGCGACCTGCTGCACATGTCCTCCGGAGTTGATTTTGGAGAGGAGCGAGATGGCGGGCGGGACCTCAGCCGCTTGTGGCGCGATATGATCAGTCCGTCCTGGTTCTCCAAAAAGGGTACGGTCAAAAGCATCGCGCAATTCAACCAGCGAATCGCGCCCTCGGGCACCCGGTATTATTACGCCAGCATCGAAGCCGATGTGCTTGGGCTGGTGCTGCATGGCGCCGTCAACAAATCGGCGTCCAGCTATCTGCAGGAAAGGGTCTGGGAGCCGATCGGCGCGGAAGCCGACGCCATGTGGTTGCTGGATGCGGAAGGGTTCGAGGTGGCGCATTTTGGCTTCAACGCTGTGCTGCGCGACTATGCTCGGCTCGGACGTCTTCTGGCCCATGACGGTGCGTGGCAAGGGAAGCAGATCATTCCGGCGCAGTGGATGATCGACGCGACGACGGTCCGGCCGTCCGATGCCTATCTGCTGCCGGGCAAAGCCATGGCTCCGCAACCCTTCGGCTATGGGTATCTGTTGTGGTTGCTCCCCGGTCAGCGGCGTCAGTTCGCTATGGTTGGCGACTGGGGACAGCGCGTGATCGTCGATCCCGTCTCGAAGATGGTCCTAGTACAGACGGCGCTTGAGACCGTTCCCGAGGTCTGGCGCCTATGGTCGTCGGTGGTTGAGGAGTTCGGGTAGGGGTAGTGCGTCGGGACGTATCACTCCAGCCCATTCCAGCGCATCAGGCTGAAGTGATCCTTGCTTGGTGGCATCAAACACCTACGCATACTTACACGCACACCGGCCTAGGTCTCAAGATCCTGGTGTCGGCGGGTCAATCCCGTCCCGGCCACCATCTTTTCTCGCCCGCCTGTAAGGACTTCGCGCGCGACGGCCTGGGCTTCAGCATCACCTCGTCCACGATTTCGTAGCGCCGGCAGATGGTCTCCGTCTTGTGCCCGACCATCTCCATAGCTGTCGACCGGGGTATCCCGCGCGCTCGAGATTGCGGACCGCCGTCCGGTTTGGTGATGCGGCCGATGAAGGGTCGAGAATCCGGTCTCTCCCCATTCAGGCGGCCTCGGCTCCGATGACGACACGCATCGCGTGTCGCTCCCCGCCCGCGAGATGGACCGCGTTGTCCGCCGCGTTCGCGGCTTCGACACAGAGCATCGAGCGCCACTGCTCCCCCAGGTCGGCCATCGTGCTGGCCTTCTCGTGCCAGGGATTCCACACGACGGTCGTCATCGAGCCCGTCTTCTCGACGACGATCCGCCGCGCAAGAACCGGATCGGTGACGGTGCACGGCGCTCGGGTGCCGAGGAACACTCGGTCGGTTGTTCCATTCAACCGCAGCGGGCCGGCCGCGAGCGTCTTGCGCCTCATGTCGTCCGTCTTGTCGATGTAGACGCCGCCGGCGAGTCCGGCGATCGACACCTGCCCCACGTCGCCGACGAGCAGGTAGGTGTGAAGGGCCTCCTCGAAATCGAATGCATGACCTGATCGGTTCTCCACCTCGAGCGTCATCTCGAGCCGCTCACCGAATACCACGCGATGGCGAACCGTGAATTCGTGAGGCCACGTCGGTCGCGTGGCGTCATCGGCCTCGAGGGCGAGCGTCACGGCGACCGAGCCTTCGCGCGCCGGCTCGACGGATTCCACGGTCCACTCCCGGGTGCGCGCGAAGCCGTGGTCAGGCGCTTCCGGGTGACCGGCGCGCGCGCCGAACCATGGAAAGATCACGGGTACGCCGCCTCGGATGGCCTTGCCGGTGGTGAACCGGCTTCGCTCGCTGAGGAACAACAGCGGCCGCTGGCCCGCCGGGCGATAGTGTGTGACGTGTGCACCATGGAGGTAGACATGTCCCTCGGCCGAGCGTCCTTCGACGGCAGCACGAATCAGCCCGCCGGATCCCGCTTCGAACTTGAGCACGCCCGCGATGGCGAAGCGCTCGTTGAGCGAGTCGAGCAATTTCGGGTCCGACATGCTGCCTTGATGGTACCCGAAAGTCCAAGGACACACTTCCCGGATAGCCCCGTTTTCAGTAGGATGCGGGAGGAACCCCGGGGGCTCGAACAAACCGACCGAGCGGGGTGAAGGGAGCAGAAGCACAGAATGAGTAGCGCACTGAACAGTCGTTCATTCGCGTGTACGTGTGATCGCGGCCGTCGCGCAATCGCTCGCGTACCTGCGCAGCGATGCGGCCCGCGCCTCGATTTGGGCTCATGTCCCACGTAGCTTCCGGACCTGCCGCGCGCATGAATTTGAGAAGAGTGCTTCGGCGCGCCATCAAACTGCCGATGAAAAAGCTCGGTCACGCCATCGAGGACTGGGTGGCAGGTCAATCGCCATTTGGAAATAGCTCGATCATAGACGCTCAAGCGTTCGAGTGGGTGGAACGACTGGAAGAGAAGAGCGGAGTGATCAGGCAAGAGCTGATTGCCTTGCTTTCTGGACAAGCCTATTTGCCCAATATTCAGGAATTGTCCCCGAGGCAGATGAACCTCAGCAAGGCTGACGGTTGGAAAACGTATTTCTTCTTCCTCTTGGGTCATCGGATCGAAGAGAGCTACGAGCGTTGCCCAGAGACGGGCAAACTCCTCGATTCCATTCCTGGTATGACGCTTGCCTTCTTTTCGGTACTTGCGCCTGGAATGCACATCAAGCGCCATCGAGGGTCTTACAAAGGTGTCGTCAGGTGTCATCTTGGCTTGATCGTACCGGAGCCGCGGACAGCCGTCCGTATGCGGGTCGGTGATGAGATGGTCTATTGGGGGGAAGGTAAGTGTGTAATTTTTGACGACACGCACAAGCACGAAGTCTGGAATGAAACCAACAGCATCCGTGTCGTACTGCTACTCGACGTCCACCGGCCCCTTCCGGGATGGCTAAGGCGTGTGAATGAGGCGGTACTCGGCTTGGCCTACTATTCGCCGGAAGTCCGAAGGCTGGTGCGGATCCAGCGGCAGTGGGAAGCGCAATCCTCGGCACTGACCAACCAACCCTCACTGAGCCGCGGACTTCGCGGAGGTCGTCGAGCGTAGGCAACATTGGCACGCTGCGACGGCGGTCGCCGCCCGGGGGGCCGCCCAGTAGAGAAGCCCCAGGACGGCGGCGAGCAGATACGACGGCGCACGCGCCGCGCGGCTTCCCCCGGGTTTGCGTCTCGACCGTGGACGGCGGCGTCCGACTTGACGCCACCCGATCGACCCGTGATACTCCCTCCAGAAGGGTCGATTGAAAGGAGCCCGACATGGCGAACGTCCTCTTCACGAACGTACGCATACTCGACGCCACCGGCGCGCAACCCTACCCGGGGGAGCTGCTGGTACAGGGCAACCGGATCGCGCGCGTCGGGCGGGGCACGCGCAGCCTCCCCACCGCCGGGGTGACGGTGA
>JAMQPK010000148.1 GCA_023717525.1 Vicinamibacterales bacterium
TCTGCCACGATCCGCCGTAGATTTGAATCAGGACCGGAAAGTGTCCCTGCCCGCGTGGCCGATAAATATCCAGCTTCAGTGGCACGCCGTCCGGTCTCGCAAACTCGATCCCGCGACTCACGCGCACGTCGCCGGGCTCCACCGGTCTGAATAGTTCGCGAAGGATGACCGCTTCCGCCCGCATGTTCGAGGTCTCAGCGCCGCGAGTCGATTTCAGCGCCGCGTCGAATCTTGCGAGCGTCGATGGGATTTGGACGATCGGTACAACCGACAGTCCAGCCGAGACCAGCACCAGCACGAGCGCCAGTCGAGCGACTCCGGATCTTCTCGCCCTGACGGCGGCGACGGGCGCCAGCAAGAGGGACGCGGCCAGCAAGACCGGACTCACTTCTGGGGCTCCGACTCCGAGAGGCAGCAGCCATGCCTCAGGGACGGGGACTACGATCCAAACGGAGGCGAACAGCAGCGCAGCCGTTGTCAGCAGCAACAGCCAAGAGGCAAGCCTCAGCATCACCTTCGAAATGCGGCGAGCCGGATGAGCGCCTTGTCGGCTGCGGCGTCGATGTCGGCCGGCGACGAGCTGAAATTATTCGCGATGATCGAGAACACGAGCTTCTCGCCGCCGGCGGTTTCGATGTAACCAGACAAGGCGCGGGCGTTATCGATCGTACCGCTCTTCGCGCGCACTTTCCCGGCGGCCGCAGTTCCCGCCAGGCGCCTGGCGAGCGTGCCGTCCCGCCCCGCAACCGGAAGCGTCTCGGGGAACGCAGCTGCGTCCGCTGGGCGCTGGTGCATCTGCTGAAGAATAGTGACCAGCGCGTCCGCCGTCACGTAGTTGTAGCGCGACAGACCCGATCCGTCCGCCATGATGTAGTGATCGTCGGCGACCCCGAGGCCACGCAGCGCGTCGCGCGCGGCGGTCTTCCCAATTTTCTTGAGCAGCATTTCGGCATACTGATTCTGGCTCACCCTCATCATCGGAGCGGCGAGCTGTCGCAAGGCAGGAGATTGGCGCGTTGCGAGAACTCTCGCTCCGGTCTCGTCTGGCTTCTGAGGCAGGTCGTCGATATCGATGGCGTCGCCACTCACCTGGACGCCCTCGGCGATCAGGGCCGAGCGGAAGGCTCTGACGAAGAAATCCGTCGGGTTGTCGACCGATGCCGTTCGCGCAAAGGGCGGAGTTCTGGCTGGAATCTGCCCCTCGACGACGACATGTGAAGATCCTGGCAGCCGTTGCAGTGTCAACGCACCGTTGCCTGTTTCGGAAACGGTGACCAGTCTGTTTTCAATATCGAGCCGGCTGCCTTCCGGCCGAACTTGTATTGCCACGGGTTCGCCGGCCGATGCCCCGGCTCGAATCACCAGGTCAACAGATCCCTCGTTGTACTCTAGAGCTCCGACAGGTGCCGAGTACCCATAGGGCAGATTGTCGAGCGACCAGCCATCACCCAGGACTTTGTCGTCGAACAGATCGTCGTCGCCGATGACGCGGCCGTCGACGATGCGAAGCCCCGCGTCCGCAACCTGGCGGGCAAGCGCCCGCAGCGCGCCGGGCTCGTCGCTGCGCTCGCTGATACTGGGGTCCCCTCCGCCAACAACGATGAGATCTCCGCCAAGCACGCCGGATGACAGGGGCGCGGTTGCGATCACCTTCGTCTCGAAGCGGTAGTCCCAGCCCAACAGCACTGCTGCAGAGGCAAGGGTGAGAATTTTCATGTTGGATCCCGGCATGACGAGTTTGCCGGAATTCAATGCGTACAGCGGCTGGCCGGAGCCGACCGGACGAACCAGGACACTCCAGAACGAGCGCTCGAACTGCGGTGCGCCAAAAATTCCGGCGAGATCGTCCTGGAGGCTGGGGGGCTGCGTGGGTGCAACGATTGGAGACGGCGGCGTGACGCTGACGCGCGCACCGCCGCACGATTCGAGCGCCAGGAGAGCGAGCAGGGCTAGCGAACTACGCGTCACCCCTTCATCTTACTGAATGGAATCAAGCTTCTTGAGAGCAGCCTCGTATTTCCCCATTTCCACCTTCAGGGCGCCGGGCTGATCGGGGCGCTGGGCATAAACATCAGGGCCACGCTGACCAATGGCGACACGCTCTTCCTTCTTGCCATCGTCGAACTTCACCGTGATGGTGGCGGCCGGTGCGTTCAGGCCCATGGCAGCATCAATCTTGTCGATGGCGGCCTCGGCACGCAGGTTCGAAAACTCGAGTAGTGCCCCTTCGAAATTACTCGCGTCGACGGCCTTTTCTGAAGGTGCGACCTGCTTCCATGTGTCGTTGCCGTTGGGCTCCTTGGCCTTCACTCGCTCGAAGACACGGGTCTCTTTGCCTCTGGTAATTTCGAATCGCGACGTGTTGAAGGGCCGGAAAGCGAAGATCTCCTTGCGCCGAAGGTCGAACGGCTTTTTGCGCAGCTCTTCGGCAAGCCCGTTGGCCACCGTGAAGACGGCCGGCTTGGCCGGATCGCGGCCCCAGAAAGTGGCGGCGTCGACGGCCTTGCCGAGCTCGAAGGTGACCGTCTGCTTTCCCATTCCGATGACGGCGGTGACCTCAGGCTTGTCGAGCCCGTACTGCTTGAGATCCTTCAGATCTTCAGGCTTGTCCTTCAGCGTCGACATCTGCGCCGCCATCAGCTGCCCGAGTACCCCCTGCACGCTGACATAGTCGGCGGGAGCCTGAATCGGCTTGACGAGCGTCCACTCGTCGCCGGATTTCTGCACGCGAATCGTCTGGGCCTTCGACACCAGCTCGAGCGAATCCACGTTCTCCTGCTGGAACTTCAGGGCAGTCTTGTCGCGAAGGTCGAACGTGCTGCGATTGAACGTCGTGTCCGCCGACGTGCCGACGAGAAACACGCGCTGGCCAGCCGGCAGCTTGGCGTACATGCCCACCCCGGTAGGGCTCTTGTCGCCAAAGAGAATCCGCTTCTGGTCCTTTTCACCGGTCACGCTGAATGCGACGTCCATGCGAGGCTCGGCGAGGCCGTAGGGCTTCAGATCGGCGGCGTTCTCGTCGACGACTCTGTCTTCCTCGAGGGTCGCCAGGTTCGTGACGATGTCGTTGACGTTGTTCTGATCGGCGGGTGCGGTGATGGGTTTGGCAATCGACCATCCCGACGCATCTTTCTTCAACGTCGTGAGCTCGCCGCCTGCATTCTTGATCTCTACTTGATCAATCTTGGTGGTGTCGTATGAAAAGACTTTCTTTTTGGCGGCCGGATCTTCGATCGTCTTCTTGGACTCGACGAAGTAGAGGTATCCGACGAACGCCGCCGCCAGGACGAACAGAATAAGTGTCGATCGGCCGCGCATCTATCGCCTCTGCCACCAGGTGTAGACGCCGGAACCGAGAATCATCCCCGGGATAATCAGCAGCGAGAGCCACATGATAATGCGCTGCTGGTCCGAACTGAGCGACACGCGACGGTCGTCCTCGGCACGAGGGTGAATCGAGATGAGATCTTCCTGCTGCGTCAGCCAGTTGTTGATGTTGACGAACAAATCCGTGTTCCCAGGCACGCCTGCCACGGCGTTGGATGCGAAATCGGAGTCGCCCATCACGGCGATACGCATCTGCGGCTTCTTGGGCGCGCTTTCTCCGGGCTTGCCCGCCGAAGCGGCGTCAGCAGCGGAGGCGGGGGCATCTGGAGCGTCCATCGACAGCGTCAATCCGATCGTGATCGGTCCCTTGTGATCGCCGGCCTTCTCGTCGAGCGACACCTTGCCGCCAGCCGTCAGGGATTTCACATCGGCCTCGGACCAGCTTCTCGCATTGGTCTTGAGCATGTCCTGCACATTCGCTGTTGGGCCGAGGTTCATATCGGCCACTCCGCTCACTGACTGCGTGAGGGGGAACGCCGAAAGCGTCGCGAAATCCTTCGTGATTGGATGGCCTGGATACTCGGTGATCACCGGGATGGTCGCATCCTGAGAGACACCACTGACGTCGAGCACGACGTCGTGTCCCATCGAGATGCCCCATTCCTTCAGCAGGCCCTCCAGGTTCGGGATCGGGCGCATCGTCGCGCCCATCTGTGGATCAAGAAGGAACAGGCCCTTGCCGCCGTTTCGGAGGTACTTCCTGATGGCGTCGATCTCGGCCGGCAGGTAGTCCGATGTCGGGCCGGCGACGATGAGGACCGAGGCATCGGCCGGCACTTCAGGCGTCTGCGCAAGCGCGATCTTGTCTACAGCGTAGTTGTCGCGCTTCAATACATCGAGCGCGCTCGAGTAGCCGTTGCGGTCGGAGCCAGCGCTGTCTCTCTCTCCGTGCCCCAGGACAAAATACGCCTTGGCTTCCTTGCCGGTCGTCACCTTGATGAGGGCGTTCGTCAGCTCCTGCTCGCGGTCGCTCATCACGCGTTCGCGCCGGCCATTCTGCTCGAGCACGACCGTACCGTAATTCAGGACACCGAGGTCTTTGACTCTGCTGGGATTCCTGTCCGGGTCGAGGAACTCGACCTGAATATTTTTCGACGCAAACTCGTAGGTGCTCAGCGCATCACGAAAGCGCTGAAATCCGGTCGGCAGATCGACGACGGTGATCTTGACGGGCGCCTTCAGAGTGCTCAGCACTTTGAGGGTCTGATCGGAGAGACTGTTCGATTTCGTGGCCGTCAGGTCCCACCGCTTGTCGCGTCGCTCGACGATGTAGTTCACGCCGATCAGAATCACGAGCACCGCGACGACGCTGACGCTCGTCATCGCACTGAACCGTGTCTGGCGCTTGCTGAACGATCGCGCAATCTCGCGCCACTGGCTCAGCGTGTAAAGAACAACGCACACCAGGCCGGCGATCGCCGCCCAGTACGCATACTGATCCCATTGGGGACGGAACAAGCGAATGGCGACTCCGGCAAACACCAGCAGTGTGCCCAGCCAGCCGACGACTCCAAGAATGGTGTTAAGCATCTACACTCACCCGCGCCAACGTTCGCTGTCGACCGACTTTGCGGTCAGGAACAGCCCGAAGCTGATAAAGCTCAGGTAATACACAACGTGTTTCAGGTCGATCACGCCTTTGGTGAAGTCGTCGAACCGATCCGTCAGCGACAGGGCCTGCAGAACCTTCTGGCCCATCGGGCCGGCCGACTCCTGCATCCAGCCGACGGTCCACAGCAGCAGGAGGACCGCGAACGTCACCATCCCGGCCACGATTTGGTTCTTCGTGAGGCTCGAAATCAGCAGGCCGATCGAAATAAAGGACGCACCCATCAGCAAAAGGCCAAGGTAGCCCGTGACAATCGGTTTCCACTCGGGATTGCCGTAGATGAAGAGGATGCCCATGTGGATGGTCGTGACCGCCAGCATCATGACGTAGAGCGCGACGGCCCCGAGGAACTTACCCATGATGATTTGGAAATCGGTAACGGGCGATGTGAGCAGCAGCTCGATCGTGCCAGATCGCTTCTCTTCGGAGTACGTCCGCATCGTGATGAGCGGCAGCACGAAGAGAGCGACGACACTGACGTTCTGCAGCAGCGGCCGGATCGCCATGGTGTTGACGTTGACCTGCCCTTGCCCCGGCATCCCCATCTGCATGCTGGTGCGCATGAAATAGTCGAGCGCGACAAAATAGAACCAGCCGAAGACGAGCGCAAAAAATCCGATGATGACGTAGGCGATCGGCGACGCGAAGTAGGACTTCACTTCCTTCTGCGCGATAGCCAGGATGTTACCCATGTTGCTCGCCTCCCGCCGCAGCCGGCTGTTCCGGTTCCTTTTCCTCTGTCGTGAGGCTGAGGAAGATTTCCTCCAGGCTCATTCGGCTCGCGCGAAGCTCCAGCAAGCCGTAGTTCTGCGCCACAACGGCGCGTGCGAGATCGCGGCGCACGTCGCGTCCACGCTCGCTGCTGACTTCGTAGCCGACAGGCCCGTCGCCTTTTGTCGTCACCGAGACGCCGGTGACGCCCGGCACGGCTTGCAGGACGCTCGACACATCGTGTCCCTGCGCGTCGATCTCGACGTACAGCGTCTCCGATCCGCGCAGTCTCGCCGTGAGATTGTTCGGCGTGTCGATGGCGACGACACGCCCCTTATTGATGATGACGACCCGCTCGCAGGTCTGCGAAACCTCCGGCAGAATGTGCGTGCTGAGAATGATAGTGTGCGTGCCGGCCAGCTCGCGGATGAGCTGGCGCGTTTCGATAATCTGCTTCGGATCGAGCCCGGCGGTGGGCTCGTCGAGGATGAGCACTTCCGGGTTGTGCAGAATCGCCTGCGCGAGACCGACCCGCTGGCGGTAGCCTTTCGAAAGCTTGCCGCAATGCCGGTTCGCCATGTCGTCGACGCGCGCCTTCCGCATGGAATCATCGACGCGGCTGCGGCGCTCGCTCGACGACACGCCCTTCAGCTTGATGCGTGAGACGAACTGCAGATACTCCTTCACGGTCATTTCCGGATAGAGCGGGGGGGTCTCCGGAAGGTAGCCGGTTCGGCGTTTGGCTTCCATGGGCTGTTCGAACACGTCGAACCCGGCGACGACCGCTTTGCCTTCAGTGGCCGGCATGTAGCCGGTCAGAATGCGCATGGTTGTCGTCTTGCCGGCGCCGTTCGGGCCGAGGAAGCCGAGGATTTCGCCGCGCTCGACCTTAAAGGTCAGGTCGTCGACGGCCGTGACGCGGCCGTAGCGTTTCGTGAGGTGCTGAACCTCAATCAACGGGTGCTCTCCATCTTTGTCGTTGGGCCTTCGGTGTAAGCTCTTGCTGCGGCAGCGACCGTGCCACCAGCCGACGATCCTAGTCGAATGACCTCAAGGGCGGCAAGAGCCGTAGCGGTTCTGCTGGTCATTATGGCCGTTCTGGCCGCCACAGCCTGGTGGTGGGCCCGCCGAAGCATCGCCCCTTTAGACGGACGGATCCCGGTCGCCGGTCTGCGGGCGGCCGTCCAGGTGCAGTTCGACCGATTCGCCATCCCCCACATCTCGGCCCATTCAGACGAAGACGCGTGGCAGGCGGTCGGCTTCCTGCAGGCGCGCGACCGCCTTTGGCAGATGGAGCTTTACCGCCGGGCCGCCTCCGGTCGAGTGTCCGAGCTTCTTGGGGAGTCCACGATCGGCATCGATCGGCGATTTCTGACCCTTGGTCTCCGGCAGGCGGCGGAGATCGAATGGCGCCGCACGAATCCTGCGGTGCGGACGGCCTTCGAGAGCTATGCACGAGGCGTGAACACGGCGCTGCTGGCCGGCCAGAGCCGCTTGCCCATCGAGTTGCAGCTCCTCGGTCTCCGGCCCGAGCCGTGGACGCCGATCGACTCGCTCGCAATCGGGAAGTTGTTCGCGTGGCGCCTCGGCGAAAACCACACCGCCGAACTGCTGCGGTACGAGCTGGCTATGGCGCTGGGGCACCGCGCCGAGGAGCTGCTGCCAGGGCCGCCAGGCTGGGCACCGACGATCCTCTCTTCGCTGACAGGGCTGAGGGCCGAGGGCGGAGGGCGGAGGGCCGGACGATCGACGATGGACGATGGACGATCGACGACGATGCCCCTCGGTCTCGAATGGCTCTCCTCCGACAGCCATGCGCTGAGCAACAGCTGGGTGATCGGTGGGTCGCGAACAGCGTCTGGCCGGCCGTTGCTCGCAAATGATCCGCACCTGCAGATTGAGATGCCGTCGGTATGGTGGGAAGTGCACGTCTCGACCTCGACATTGAATGTGGCCGGCGTCACCATCCCCGGTATCCCCTTCGTTCTCATCGGGCACAACGAGCGATACGGGTGGGGGGTGACGAACGTCGGCGCGGATGTTCAGGATTTCTTTGTCGAACAGCTCGATCCGTCGCGGACGAAATATCGCGCGGGAGATGCGTGGGTTCCGCTGAAAGGCGCTCACCATTCGATCCGCGTGCGCGGCCGCGCGCACCCGATCGAGATGGACGTGTGGTCCACGCGTCACGGCCCGGTGCTGAATGCCGAGGATTGGCACGATCCAATGCCTGACCCGCTGTCGAACTCCGCCGGCATGGAGCCAACGGTCCTCGCGCTGAAGTGGTCGGTCATCGAAGGAGAGTCGGCGGCGGCCTTCGATGCCATCGCGCGAGGCAAGACGTGGAACGATTTTCTGGCGGCGGTGCATCAGTTCTCCGCGCCAGCACAGAACTTCGTGTTCGCCGACGTAGACGGCAGCATTGGGTACGCGATGTCGGGCACGTTGCCCATCCGATCGGCGGGCGACGGCGCCGTCCCGCTTGCCGGCTGGGAGACAGGAACGGATTGGAGAGGCACCATTCCTTCGGAGCAGCTCCCGGCACTCTTGAACCCGGTATCCGGCCAGCTGGTCACGGCCAATAACGAGGTCGTGCGAAATCTGCCATACAGCATCACCCG
>JAMQPK010000156.1 GCA_023717525.1 Vicinamibacterales bacterium
GCACAACCGCAGTCCACGACGACGACGCTTGCGCAACCAGCGCAGGTGTCGTTGACGGCACCAGCTGGCGAGATCCGTGTCGCTGGAGGGCCGTATCTCGTGCCGGTTTACATCAACGGCGTCTCACGTGTGTCGACGATCACCGTGACAGTCACGTACAACCCGAGCGTGCTTCGCATGCGGACCATCCAGGAAGGCAGCTTCCTGAGGCAGGGCAATGCCACCGTGTCGTTCGCGCCGAACACCGACAGAACCATCGGCCGAATCGATCTCACGTTCGTTCGAACGGGGGATGCGGTCGGCGCCTCCGGTTCCGGTCTGCTGAGCAGCATCACTTTCGATGCCGTGGGTGCCGGCACATCGCAGCTGACGATCAGCGGCGTCGCGGCCAGCCCGACCGGCGCGTCGGTACCGCTCACGTTCGCTCCTGCGACGGTGGTTGTACGGTAAGGAATGGCAGGGCTAAGGGCTAGAGACGGCTACACGTTCATCGAGATCGCCATTGTGGCGGCGATCATCGCCATCCTGGCATCTGCCGTCCTCCCGCTTGCCAAGGTCACCATCCAGCGCAACCGCGAAATCGAGTTGCGGCGTGCGCTCCGCGAAATGCGGACGGCCATCGACAAGTACAAGGACGCCGCCGATCAGAATCTGATTGCCGATCCGCCGACGACTGCAGAGGGCTATCCACAGACGCTCCAAACGCTCGTCGATGGCGTCCTGGCGGCCAATGATTCGACGGGGAAGAAGCTCAAGTATCTGCGGAGGGTTCCTGTCGATCCCATGACCAAATCGACCGAGTGGGGCATGCGCTCGACGCGCGACGAGCCGACGGCGAGAAACTGGGGCAGGCAGAACGTCTACGACGTCTACACGAAGTCTGAAGGCACAGCCATTGACGGGACGAAATACAGTGACTGGTAGAGAGCGCGGCTTCACCCTGATCGAGATGCTGATCGTCATCACCCTGATCGTGGTGCTGGCGGGGATTGGCCTTGCCACGTACTCTACCAGCGTGAGGCGCGCGAAAGAAGCCACGCTGAAGGAAGATCTCTTCCGGCTGAACGACGCGCTCGATCAGTACAACGCCGACAAAGGCAATTGGCCGCCCGACATGTCGGCCCTCGTGACTGCTGGATACGTCCGGCAAATTCCCAAAGACCCCTTCACTGACTCGGCCGACACCTGGCAGACAGAGATGTCGGAGCCCGACGCCGCGAACCCAGACGCGCCTCCTGGAATCCGCACCATAAAGAGCGGTGCTCCCGGCACGGCGATTGACGGAACGAACTACTCGGACTGGTAACCGCCCGGTCGCAGTTACGGTGGAATAGTGGCGGTGATACTGGTCGTAGCCGTCTGTCCGGTCGACGAGGTTGCGTTCACCGACACCTGATAGTTGCCTGGCGCCCCATATATGCGGCTGGTCGTGTTGCTCGACCCTGTGTCGACGCTTAAGCCATCGTGAAATGCCCAGACGAAGCGCACAATCGTCGTGTTGGCCGGATTCACGTTCGCCGTGAAAATACCGGTGAGCGTACCAGGACTTGTGGAGACGCCCAGCGAAATGGTGAACGGCACTACAACGACCGTGGATGCGACGGCCGTCTCACCAGCCGTGTCTTCCGCTGTCGCCGAGACGGTAAAGGTACCTGAGCGCGAGTACAGATGCTGGACTGGTGTCGTCCCGCTAATCGCCCCAAGGTCATCGGCTCCGCCATCGCCGTAAACCACGCGCACGTTCTTCAGTGGCGCACCGCCGCTTGCGCCCGCACTGGGGGGCGCACCCGGATTGGCCGTCACGTTGAAGGTCATGGCAACGCCGGCGCTTGGAACACCGACAACCGTGATCCCGACGGTGGGCTTGATTGCCACTCGCACAGTAACCGTCGCCGTGTTAGTTGCCGATGTCGCACCGCCGCCGACGCTAACCGTGACGATGGCTTCTCTGGTCGTGTTAAGGGTTGCCGTAGCGTTTCCGCCAGCGTCAGTGGACGCGACCGCCGTGCTCAAGGTGCCGGCGTTCGTCGAAAACGTCACCGCGATATCTCTCAGGGGGTTTCCTGCCGTATCGACCACCACAGCAGTAATTGTGCTCGCCCCGCCGCTCGCAGCGACCGAGGAAGGGGAGGCCGTCACAGTAATCCGGCCGGCAGCCGCCGCGCCGACCGTGATCTTCACGCCCGGGTTCGCCGTATCGGCCGGCTTCGCCCCACCGGACGTCGCACGAATCTCGGCAACGCCAGAGGTGCCCGCGGGCTGAAACTGCACCGTCGCCACACCGTTCATGGTGCGCGCTTCGGACGGAGCCAGGCGTCCCAGAGTCGTAGAAAACGTGACCGTCGTGCCGTTTTGAACTGGAGTACCAGCGCTTTCGAGCAACATGGCGCTGACCTGCACCGACCCGTTCGCCTGGACGATGTTCGTGCTCGTCGACATCGTGATCGTCGTCCCGCTTGGCGCGAGCAATGGCATCTTGTCGCACGAGACCGCCAGTAGGAGCGTCAGTGCGACGGCCATTGAGGCCGATAGTGGGCCGAGCGAGCGGCGTCCTGTTAGAATAAAGGGCATCCGGCAGTGACTAACTACCATAGTCCCATGAATTTAGCGGCTAGCGCAAGCGACAGGGGATACGCGATGGCAGCCTTGCTCGTCGGCATGGCCGTGATGGCTGTCCTGCTCTCCGTCGCGATGCCGACCTGGAACCAGATGGTGCGGCGCGAAAAGGAAGAGGAGCTCGTTTTCCGCGGCAACCAGTACGCGCGGGCCCTCAACCTGTATCAGCGCAAGTTCGCCAACGCGTCACCTGCCAATCTCGACGTGCTCGTCGAGCAGCGGATGCTGCGGAAGAAATTCAAGGATCCGATGTCGACCGAAAAAAGTGGGGAATTTCAGCTCTTATATCTGAGTAATTCCGCGCCGTCGGGGCGAGAGGGCAACGCGGGACAGCAACGGCAGGGCGGTGCGGGACAAGGCAACTCCGGTCGAGGTAATACCGGACAACAAGGCAATACCGGACAGGCCGGCAGTGTTGGCGCAGTACTCAGCACGACTCCGAACGGCCTAATCGCCGGCGTCACCAGCACGAACAAGAGCGAGTCGATTCGCATACTCGACGGAAAGAAGCACTACAACGAGTGGCAGTTCGTCGGAATGCAGCAGTCCGCACAGGCTGGGGCCGGGGCCGGTGGTACGGGTATTCCGGGTATGGGTGGTCCAGGGGCTGGGCGCCAGGGCACAGGCAGGGGAGGCAGGTCAGTCACGACTCCGGACGGCAGCACGACATTCACAACCAGAGGCGGTGCGACTGTGACACCGCCGGGCGGTCAACAAGGTGGGCGGCGCGGCGCTAACCCACCGCCTCGATGACTGCATCGTGCAGAGCGGGACGAACGCGCTGAATCCTGATGTTGTCTCGCGTCGGATTTACGCGATTCGTCAAAAACACCACATAGAGCTCCCGCACTGGATCGATCCACAGCGATGTACCGGTGAATCCCGTGTGACCAAACGATGCAGGCGAGAGCTTCGTGCCGCACGAAGACGTGGGCAGCATCGTGTCCCATCCGAGTGCGCGCGAGCCCGCAACCTCTGGGGCGCGAGTGACGAACCGTCGCACGGCCTCCTGCTTCCCAATCCGATCGTCTCCCGAGGCAAGTGCGCGTAACATCGACCGCGAAAAATCGCCGACCGCCCCTGCGCTTCCGAACAAGCCCGTATGCCCGGCAACCCCACCGAGGGCCCAGCCATTTTCATCATGCACCTCTCCAATCAACTGCCGCCCGCGCCAGGAATCGAGCTCGGTTGGCGCGATTGATGGTCGCATCGATGCCGGCGGTCTGAAGAGAAGGGGAAGGGAAGTAATCGGCCGAAGAAAATCACGTACGAGCGTTTCGAAAGGCGTCCCCGAGGCATCCTCGAGAATGAAGCCGAGCAGGATGAACCCGAGGTCGCTGTAGGTTGACTGTGCGTCAGGAGCGTACTCGAGCGGCAACGCGCAAATTGCATGCTGAAATTCCTGGCGCCCCGTGTAGTCACGGTAGAAGGGGAGCGTCGCGGTGAGGCCGGAGCTGTGGGTGAGGAGCGCTCGCAGCGGAACGTCGTCGCGATCGCGCCCCCGCCACTCGGGGATCCAGCGGCCCACGCGGTCCGAAAGGCTGATTGCCCCTTGCTCGACGAGGCGCAGAGCCAGGCTCGTCGTCGCGATCACTTTTGTCAGCGACGCAAGGTCGAAGATCGTGTCGTCCTGGGTCGACGGCGCGGCCGCATCGTAGTCGAGCCGCCCAAACGCCTGACGCCAGAGCACGCCCTCGACGGAGCCGACTTCGACGACCGCCGCTGGAAATGCGCCGTCCTCGTGTCCCTGTCGCACGATATCTGCGGGACGCGCGAAACGGTTACTCGCCAAATGCATCCCGGCCAACAACCGCAAGGTAGTCGCGGTTGGCATTCTGGAAGTTGTCGTACGAGAACAGCGCGACCCCCTGGGTACCAATCTGCCTTGCGGCACGAATGTTCAGGATCGTTTCGAGCGCTGATAGTTGAAACGCTCCAATGCCGGCCCAGACAGGCCTGGCGCCCGCCAGGCGCCGCACGTTTGCGACTTGCGATCGAAACACGCCGGCATCGGTCGTGTAGGCCATGGGACAAATCACGTCGAGCAGTCCGCGATTCAGCCAGTCGTCCCAGGTCTGCAGACGCCGCGCAGACGCCTCCTCTGCATCGGGGAACACGGCGGCGCTGAGTGTCGCCTCAGCCCGTCTGGCTTTCACGGCCGCCCGGATGCGCGTCACAAGCTCGGTTAATCGCTCCTGACGAAACTCCACCCATCGCTGAGGAAACATCTGTGTATAGAACAACGGCTCTCGTTTTGCGCGTGCGTCGTGCTGGCGTCGCTCGCTATCGCTCAAGTAGGGCTGCAGATACCGCCTGAACTGAGTGATCGCTTCATGCGAGTAGTCGAACTCCGCGCTGGGAAATCGAATGTAGTCCAGATGAATGCCGTCGACCGGATAGCGCGCCGCCACATCTGCAATGACTTTCACCGCGTGATTGGCGGCATCCGGGTGAAGCGGTGAGGCGTACAAGCCTTCGATCCGATCGCTATGCGCTCGGGTGTAGCGAGAAAGCTCCGCGAGATATTCCCGGCTGTCCGGGTCGACATCCCACAAGTCGGTAGCGATCTCCTTTGGTACCATCAACCACTCGGGATGTGCTTGCACGATGTGCGCCGGCAGGGCAGAGGGCTCCGCCTCCGACACGAGATTCGCGTTCATCCAGGCGTGAACGCGGAGGCCAGCCGCATGCGCGTCGGTCAGCACCGACTCAAGGGGATCGAACGACACCGGCTGGCCCGCCAGCAACGCGGCTCGCGGCTCGAGGCGCGACTGATAGTACGCGTCGCCGCGACCCCGCACTTGTACAAGCAGCGTGTTGAATCCGGCAGCCTTCGCCGACTGAACCAACGTCCGGATCGCGCCTGGCGATGTCAGGGTGCCCCGCTGAACCCACAACGCCCGAACTTCGGTCGCAGGCTGCTGCGCAGGTAGAAACGAGGAGGAAACGGCAAGAAGTACGAGAACCGCTCGAATTGAAAATTGGAGCATTGAAGATTGCGGGATTACGTCGAGCCTGAATCCGAAGGATCGAGATGCAGCAATTCGCGCAATCGCGGCTCGATGTCTTCGCCAATCGCCTCGCGGACCGAATCGTGCGCCTTTCTCAGGCGCGCGGTGGCCTGTGTATAGCCCCCCTTGGTCTTCTGCATGACGATCGCGGCCTTCACATTCCACCGCGCTTTTACGAGAAGCTTGTCGGACTGCGTATCGTCAAGTCCGGTGACCATCGCGATAATGCGCCGGGCGCGATCGCGAGCCTTCTCGGATCCGGTATGAAGGTCAACCATCAGGTTGCCGTACGTCTTGCCGATGCGCACCATCGCCGCGGTGGTCAGCATGTTGAGGACCAGCTTGGTCGCGGTGCCCGCTTTCAGCCTTGTCGAGCCGGCAATCACTTCGGGGCCGACGGCGGGCGCAATCGTCAGATCGACGAAAGTCTGCAGTTCTGTTCGGGGATCGCACGTGACAAAGATAATCTTGGCTCCTGCCTTACGCGCCCGAGTCAGGCCGCCACGAACGTACGGCGTCATTCCGCTCGCCGACACACCGACGACGACATCTTTCTTGCTGGGCTTCAGCCGCGTGAGTGCCCGCGCTCCGTCCTCGTAGCTGTCTTCAGCGCCTTCCTTGGTATGCAGGAAGGCGTTTTTGCCGCCGGCCATGACCGCGTGCACCAGATTGGGATCGGTGCCGAACGTCGTCGGCATCTCCGCCGATTCCACGATCCCAAGCCGTCCGCTGGTGCCGGCGCCCACGAAGATCACCCGGCCGCCCCTGCGGACAGACTCCACGATAATCTCGACACCGGTTGCGATCCGCGGTTTCTCGCGCTGAACCGCCGCAAGCACTTTGCGGTCGTCATTCAACATCAACTCGATAATGTCGGCCGCTGAGGCCTTATCGATGCCGAGCGTCGCGGGATTGATGGCTTCGGTAGGGAGCTGCTGATATTTCGAACGATGGGGCATCTGGCCTTTAAGAAACCTTAGATCAAAGCGAGGGCGGATGCTACTCTCAGGTCTCGAGAGTGTCAACCACCGACCATCTTATCGACGCATATCTGACGCACCTTCAGGTGGAGCGGCGACTGGCCGCAAACACCCTCGAGAGCTACGGACGCGATCTCCAGCGGCTGGCAGCTTTCGCCGCGGGTGCCGAGCGACCGATCCAGCGTCTCGGCCGCCGCGACCTGGAGGGGTTTGTGACCGGCATGATGGACGGCGGTCTCTCGCCTCGCTCGGTCGCGCGTAGCGTCGCAGCCGTCCGGGGCTTTTACCGTTTCGCGGCGCTCGCCGGGCACGTCGATAGCAATCCCGCGGACGATCTGGAGGCGCCTCGGGCCTGGCCCGCGTTGCCGAAGTTTCTTGCGCTCGAAGAAGTGGAGACGCTCATCAAGCAGCCGGACCCCGCGACGCCGGGAGGCCTGCGCGATCGGGCGCTCATCGAAGTCCTCTACGCCACCGGGATGCGGGTATCAGAGTTGATCCACCTGCGGGCAAGCGACCTGAATCTCGAAGGCGGGTATCTCACGTGCACGGGAAAGGGTAACAAGCAGCGGCTCGTGCCGATCGGTGACGAGGCCGCACAGTGGGTGACACGCTACATCCGGGACGCGCGCCCGCAGCTCGTGGGCAAACGGACGTCGCCGTGGCTGTTCGTCAACGCCAGACGCGGCACGATGCTGAGCCGCGTCGGATTCTGGAAGATCCTGAAGGGTTACGGACGCAAGGCCGGGTTGTCGCGCTCGTTGAGCCCCCATGTGCTCCGTCATTCCTTTGCAACCCACCTGCTCGAACACGGGGCAGATCTCCGCGCCATTCAGATGATGCTCGGCCACGCCGATCTCTCGACGACTCAGATCTATACGCACGTGCTCGAGGCCCGACTACGGGCCGTGTACGACCGTTTCCACCCGCGGGCATGATAGAATTCACGGATCTTTCAGCACGTCTGAACACATCCTTAAGGAGCGCGTTGTAATGAGCCGTGACGGCCGCCATTTGTTTACGTCGGAATCGGTTACCGAAGGGCATCCCGACAAGATTGCCGATCAGATTTCAGACTCCATCCTCGACGCCATTCTGGCTCAGGACCCCAAGAGCCGCGTCGCGTGCGAGACACTCGTCACGACAGGACTTGTCGTCCTGGCGGGCGAAATCACCACGAACGCCATCGTCGATTTTCAAGAGGTCGCGCGCGAAACGATCAGGGACGTCGGCTATACGCGCGCCAAGTACGGCTTCGATGCTGATACCTGCGCGGTGCTCTCGTCGCTGCACAAACAGTCGCCGGATATCAGCATGGGTGTCGACACAGGGGGCGCCGGTGATCAGGGCCTCATGTTCGGCTACGCCTGTACCGAAACCGAGGAGCTGATGCCGCTGCCGATCATGCTGGCGCACAAGCTCTGCAAAGGCCTCTCGTGCGCCAGGCGCGACGGCGTGCTCGACTACCTGCGCCCGGACGGAAAGTCGCAGGTTACGGTCGAATACGAAGGACGCAAACCGGTTCGCGTCGATGCGGTCGTCATCTCGAGCCAGCATCGGGAAGATGTCTCGAACGACAAGATGCGCGCGGAGTTCACCGACAAGATCATCAACCGCGTCGTGCCGGCGGCGCTGATGGACAAGGACACGAAGATTTACGTCAACCCGACCGGCCGGTTCGTCGTCGGCGGCCCTCATGGCGATGCTGGCCTCACCGGACGGAAGATCATCGTCGACACATACGGAGGTGCAGCGCCGCACGGCGGCGGAGCATTCTCCGGAAAAGATCCGACGAAAGTCGATCGTTCGGCCTGCTACATGGCGCGATACATCGCCAAGAATTGCGTGGCGGCGGGTTTGGCGGAAAAGCTGCAGGTGCAGCTTGCCTATGCTATTGGCGTGGCAGATCCCGTTTCGGTGATGGTCGACACGTATGGCACGGGCAAGATTGCGGATTCGAAAATCACCGAGCTCGTCCGCGCGCACTTCAAGTTGACGCCCAAAGGGATCATCGAAGACCTGGACCTGCGCCGCCCGATTTACAAGAAGACGGCTGCCTTTGGGCACTTCGGGCGCACGGAAGACGGCTTTTCCTGGGAGCGGACGGACCGTGCCGACGCGCTTCGCAAAGCCGCCGGTCTCTAGACGCCGCACTCTGTTCGTCATTGCGGCGGCCGTTCTGGCCGCCGCTTTTCTTTTTGTCTTCTCGCAACTCCCCGCGCGTCGCCTCGAGCTGGCTAAGCCTTCCTGGGGAGGTCCTGCCACGGCCTTGGGCGCTTTTCATATTCATACGGTCCGATCTGATGGATCGGGAGCGCTCGACGAGATTGCTGCCGCCGCATCGCGCGCCGGCCTGCAATTCCTCATCTTCACGGACCATGGCGACGGCACGCGCCCGCCGGAAGAACCGCAGTATCGGTCCGGCGTACTCTGCATCGACGCCGCGGAAATCAGCACCGCCGCAGGACACTACATCGCCATTGGCATGCAGCAAACACCATATCCGCTTGCGGGCGAGCCACGGGACGTTGTCGAGGATGTGCGACGCTTCGGCGGCGTTGGCGTCGTGGCGCATCCGGATTCGACAAAACCCGCGCTGCAGTGGTACGACTGGACGGTTCCCTTCGACGGCATCGAATGGCTCAACGCCGACAGCGAGTGGAGGAATGAAACGACGCAGCGCCTCGGCCGGGCGCTCGTCGAATATCCATTCCGCGCAGTGGAGACGCTGGGATCCCTCCTCGATCGACCGGAGGAAACGCTCGAGCGTTGGGATCGGCTGACGCAGGACCGTCGCGTCTTCGCCCTCGCTGGCGCCGATGCACACGCACGCCTCGGGCGCCAGGAGAACGAAGCGATCGGCTTCCGAAGCGGGTGGTTCGTGCGCATTCCGTCCTACGACGTCTCGTTCCGGACATTCTCGCTTCGTGTTGCCCTCGATCGTCCGTTCGCCGGCGATGCGCGGCCCGACGCCGCACAGCTGATCTCAGCCATCAGGCAGGGACACGTTTCGTCGAGCATTGACGCGCTCGCGACGCCCGCGTTCGTAGATTTTTCTGCGTCCAGTGGAAACGAATCCGCAAGGGCAGGGGACCACCTGCCTTATGTCGACGGGACCGCCTCGCTCGTGGTGCGAACGAACGCACCGTCGGACGGCACAATCGTGCTGCGGAGGAACGGGCGCATCCTCGCCGAGCATGCCGCCCCAGAACTGAAGTACGCATCGGCGGACGGTCGAGGCGCGTATCGCGCAGAAATCTATCTCTCCAGCTCTCCCGGCCAACCCCCGGTACCCTGGCTGATAACCAACCCGATTTACGTTGAACCAGCCGACTGGGGGCGTGCTGTCCTTACGCCAGTCGATGAAGCCACGGACCGTTGGCCCATCCAAGGCGGACCCTGGCACATCGAGAAGGACGCGAGCTCGACCGCGAACGTCGTGTCGGGCTCGCCTGAGGATCCCGTCGAGCTCAGCTATCAACTCTCGGGCGGCGCGAAAGCGGGACAGTATGCGGCCCTGGTGCTTTCGACGGGTAACGCGCTTCGGGGGCACGCGCGTCTCGCATTCCAGGGGCAAGCCGCACGACCGATGCGCATCTCCGTCCAGGCCCGCCATCCCTCGCGTGGCGAGCGATGGCAGCGCTCCGTCTATCTCGACGGAACGCCGCGCGATATCAGCATCCCGTTCACCGAGATGACACCGGTCGCGCCGACACCGGCCGCGACGTTCGATCCGGCGGCCATCGACACGGTGCTCTTTGTCGTCGACACGACCAACACGGCGCCGGGGTCGGCGGGGAGCTTTGTGATAAGCGAACTAAGGGTCGAACACTGAGGAGGAGCGCTGGAAGTGGGAAGTAAGAAGTAAGAAGTAAGAAGTGAGAAGTAAGGCCTTCGCGAACCTCCTCTCACCTACTTCTTACTTCTTACGTCTTACTTCCTACTTTCACGCTACGTCCTCACCGTCAGCAACAAGTACAGCGCCATGCAGCCAAAGACAATGTTCGGCGCCCAAGCCGCAAGAGCAGGTGCCATTAAACCGGCGGCGCCGATAGCGGCGAAGACGCTGATCGCTGTCCAGTAGAGAATCGCCAGCACGATGCCGGCGCCGATGCCGTACATCGCACCATGTTTGCCCGTCGTCACGGCGAACGGTACGGCGATCAGCGCCATGATCAGCGTGACGAACGGGAAAGACATTTTCCGGTGCAATGCGACGACATAGGGCACAACGTTGATGCCGCTCGCGCTGAGCGCGCGGACGTGTTCGCGAAGCTGAAGGTAGGACATGTGCTCGGCGTCAGGGCGCTCGGACCCGAAGTAGCCTGGCCCCTCCATCACGATAGGCTGCGCCGCGAAGGAGATGAAGCGATCTGCCGGCTGAAATTCACGCTGCCATCCTGCTGCGCCCTGCCATTGCACCTTACCTTTTGCCTCGCGGTCGCCGTTGAAGCGGGCGAGCGAGAGGTATGTCCGCCGGGCGAGGGTTGCAGGATCGTTCGCAAACTCGAAGATCGACAACCCGTTCAGCTCGTTCCTTCGCGAGTCGAAATAGGCGTACTGATAGATGTTGCCGTTCTCGGCCGCGACCCACTGGCGGTTCAGGCTTGCAGCGCGTGGCAACCTTCCTCTGATCTGATCGTTCAACGCAGCGGCGCGGCGGTTGGCCGCTGCAAGCAGTTGTTCTTCGAGTCCCATCAGTACGGCGCTGCCAATCATGGCGAGGAGAAGGAGCGGGGCGGCCGCGCGATACAGACTGATGCCGCACGCTTTCATGACGACGAGCTCGGAGTTCTTCGTGAGGGATCCGATTGTGACCAGCGCACCCATCAGCACGGCCAGGGGGATGATGTAGTACGTGTATTGCGGCGTCGAGTACCAGAAGAACTGCAGGATCATCGCTCCGGTCGTGCGGCCCTTGAACAGATGGGATGAGAGGTCGATGAAAGTCGCGATGTAGAACAGACCGAGCAGCGCGGCAATCGCCAGCCCGAAGATTCGCAGTGACTGCTTCAACACGTACAAGTCGAGAATGCTTGGCCGAGGAATGGCGAAATTAGGGATCTTGATGACCACGACCGGCCGTCCACCGCGCTTTACCTGACCATCGCTCGCATCCGGCAGTGCCGTGGCTGGATCGACCGCGCGACGCCGAAGCCCCGGCAGCGATAGCTGCAGCGCGCGATCGGGTGCGCTGGTCTTCCGATAGATCAACAGCCCTCCCCAGAGCGCGATCAAGATATTCGGCACCCACATCGAAGCCCAGGCAAACCATTCGGGTAGAACACCCGCTCTCGTGATCGCCTCCGCGAAGTACAAGAGGATGTAGTACACGAACACCACCCCGATTCCCAGAACGAAGCTGGCAAACCGACCTTCGCGCTGGTTGTTCACGCCGAGCCCCAGGGCAACGAGCATGAACACGATGCACGCTGCAGGGATTGAGTACTTTTTCTGCCAGGCCATGATCTGGTTGTGCGGGAACAGGCGCTGCTTCTGGGACTCGGCCATGCTGACCTTCAGCTCGGCGATGGTCATCTCCGGAAATCCCTTCGTCGGCCCCGTGCGGGGAAACACGCTTTCCGGGTCGATGGAGAGAACCGATTGCGCGAATCTCACGAGCTGGTACTTGTCGGGCTCCTGCATCTTCACGCTGTGCGTCGTGCCATCCTCCAGCAGCACCTGGACCGTGCGGTTTTTTTCGTCGAGCAGCAAGCGGCCGCGTCTGGCCAGATACGCCTTCGGATCTTCCGGTGAAGTATTGTCGGCAATCAGCACACCCAGCCATTCGTTGCCCGGCCGGGTTTCTCGGACATAAATGACCTTGTTCGGGAACTGCGTAAAAAACACCCGAGGTTGTACTTTCGTGGCCACGCCCGTCATGAGAAGCTTGAACGTGATCTCGCGGAACGACTGATTCGCCGCCGGAAGGGCGACGATCATGACGTAGGTGGTGGCCATCGTGCCGAGCAGCGCGAGGACGCCGAGCGGCCGAAGCAGCTGGAGCAGGCTGACGCCGCAGGCCTCCATGGCCACGATCTCGCGATCGCCGGCCAGGCGCCCAAGTGCAATCAGGACGCCCCAGAGCAATGCCATCGGAATGGTCACGCCGAGCGACTGGGGAAGGAGCGTGGCCAGCACACGAATCACGACGCCCCAGGACGCACCCTGGGCAATCAGCTGTTCTCCCTGATCGAGGATGGGGGGAATCTCCAGAACGAACGTCAGCAACAGCAGCGCGAGCAGGAACGGGGTAACGACCTCGCGCAGCACGTAGCGGTCAAGAATCCGCAGCATGTAAAGGTCTCCGCCGAAGATACCACATGACCAACATCGCGCTTCTCTGGCACATGCATCAGCCGTACTACGAGGACCTCGCGACGGGCGATCACATCCTCCCGTGGGTCCGGATGCATGCGCTGAAGGACTACTACGGCATGGCGGCGCTGCTGCGCGAGTTTCCCGACATGCGATTGACCTTCAACCTGGTCCCGTCGCTGCTCGTCCAACTCGAGGCCTTCGCCGAGGAACGCGCGCGCGATCGCCATCTCGAACTCGGGCTGAAGCCTGCAACGTCGCTGAGCGAGGGAGACAAGGCGGCCATGCTGGTGGAGTTCTTCCACGCGCCGCGCGGGCGAATGATCGACCCCTATCCACGGTATGCGGAGCTGTTGCAGAAGAGGGAGGCGCGAGGGAGCTTTGCTGATCGCGACTATCTCGATCTTCAGGTGTGGCACAAGCTGGCATGGGTCGATCCGTTCTACCTCGACAACGATGAGCGCGTGCGCGCGCTGATTGCCAAGCAGCGCGACTTCGATGAGCGCGACAAGCGCCTTCTGCGCGATGTCGAACTCGAGATTCTCCGGCGGGTGATTCCCGAGTACCGCGAAGCCGCCTCGCGCGGCCAGGCCGAGCTGTCGACGTCGCCGTTCTATCACCCGATTCTGCCGCTGCTGTGCGACACCGATGTCTACTTGCAGACCCATCCGGATGCCCCGGTGCCACGGCCGCCGTTTCGGCGCCCCGAAGACGCGGCTGAACAGCTCGCACGAGCGCGCGCCTGTCACACACGGCTGTTTGGCAAGCCTCCGGCCGGTGTCTGGCCCTCGGAAGGGTCAGTGTCCGATGCCGCAGCGGCGCTCGCCGCGGCAGCAGGCTTCAGATGGATGGCCACCGACGAGGCGATCCTCGGGCGCACGATTGGGCGAGAGTTCCGGCGCGATGGCCAGGGCCGTCTCGAGCAGCCCGACGCGCTCTACCGCCCATATGAGGTTCGGACCGGGTCACGCGCGATCGGGTGCCTGTTCCGCGACCACGCCCTGTCGGACCTCATTGGCTTTGTCTACGCTGGCTGGGATCCGGAAGGCGCTGCATCAGATTTCGTCGATCGGCTCGTGGACTCCGGCCGCCGGTTTTCCGCGGCCACGGGCGGGGAAGAGGCCACTATCGCCATCATCCTCGACGGCGAGAATGCGTGGGAACACTTCGAAGGTGGTGGACGCCCGTTTCTGAGGGCGCTATACGGAAGGCTTTCGTCACATTCCGAACTGCGGCCCGTGACGATGGCCGATGCGGCGGCTCGCTCGCCGAGACCGCTGGAGGGTGTCTTTCCGGGGTCCTGGATAGACGGGAATTTCTATATCTGGATCGGGCATGCCGACGACCATCGCGCCTGGCGGCAGCTGCGAGAAGCGCGGAAGATGTTCGACCGCGTGGCGCCGTCCGCCGGGGCGGCCGAGCGCGAGCGGGCGTTTCAGGAAATCCTCATTGCCGAGGGCAGCGACTGGTATTGGTGGTACGGGGACGACCACTCGTCGGACCACGACCTCGAGTTCGATGACCTGTTCAGGCGGCATCTTCGAAACGTCTATCAGATGCTGGGCCAGCCTGTCCCCGACGAGCTCTTCGGCACCAACATCAGCACGGGCGGCATCCCGCAGCCCGTGCGAGGTCCCCTCGGGCTGTCGACGCCGGTGATGGACGGCCGCGTGACGAGTTATTTCGAGTGGGCCGGCGCTGGCACGGTCGAGACGGTCGCCCCGTCGGGCACGATGACGAGCGGCGAGAAGACGGAGCCTCGAGTCCGGACGCTTCTGTTCGGCGTGGATCTCGAACGACTGTACTTGCGAATCGACTTCGGGAAGCGGGCCGACGTGGCGCTGTCTGAGGGCCTTCGGATCAGGGTGAACTTCACGACGCCTGCGAACCGCCGGATGGAGCTCTCCGTGCAGGGGCAGCAGCCATGCGCCGCCCTGTACCACCGAGGTGCCGCAGACAGCTGGCGAGAGGCCCCGGATACGTCCTGCACACTGGCGGCCGGTGACATTCTCGAAGCCTCGGTGAGGTTCTCTGACCTGGGGCTTGGGGCTAACAGCCAATTCGGATTCTTTGTCTCCGTTCAAGCAGGCAGTATTGAGCTCGAGCGGCATCCCGTGCACCGGCCCATAGAGAACAGCGTCCCCGGGCCGGATTTCGAAAAGAGAAACTGGAAGGCGTAGCACCGAAATATCGGTTGGCGGGATTTCCACAGGGCCTTTTTCGAGGTATTCAGCCTGAGTCTAATAATGGATGTTATGTTAACTAACTAGTCCGCCTAACTGCGGCTTCGCCCTTCGCCTGCGGTAACCGCCCGTCCTGGGCTCCGCTCCCCGCGCCAGGCGCAGCTGTTCCTGGCGCCGGCGCCACAGTCGCCACTGCCCCTCACTCCTCACGCTTGCTGCGTTTGTATGGGGTTTCTAAACGAAGCGGACTCAGCCCAAGCCGGACCGAGTTGAACTGGTATCGCGCCCTCTAGAACCGTGACGCAGCCAGCAGCCTGGCCATGGCTATCGCCAGCGCCATGCCCACCAAGGCTGACATCGGGATGGCGCTCATCCGTTCTTCAGTTCCTCGATGATAGCTTCCAGAGCTTCAATGACTTCCTGACGCGGGACATTGCCTTTGCGGAACTTCAGCTTCAGGTTGAAGGCCTTGCTCTCGGGCCGGTAGCTGAACACGTACGCCTTCGGACGGCCCGGCTTCGGCTTCGCAAGATCCTGCCTGACCTCGGCCCGCGTGGCGCCGCCCTGGCTCGCAATCTTCTCGACCAGCGCGGTCATTTTCTGCTGCGTAGGTTGCCTAACTATCTGTAGTAGCAATGATTTAGAGGAAATGTCGGCCAGCCGACAAAGGTTCTTCACGTCCTCGGGCATCGCGTTCAGCGCGAGCGATTCCGTGATGGACGTTCGAGATTTGCCGAGCTTCCGCGCGAGCGCTTCGTGGGTATAGGAGCTTCGTTGCGCGAGGTGATGAAGCGCCTCTGCCTCTTCAAACGCCGTCAGGTCCTTCCGCTGGATGTTCTCGACGAGCGCGAGCTCGATAACCTCATTGTCGTCGACATCGCGGATGACGACTGGCAGCTCTCGAAGGCCCACCTGCACGGCCGCCTGGTAGCGGCGTTCGCCGGCAATAATCTGGAAACGGTCACCACGCGTTCTGACGATCAGCGGCTCGATGATGCCCTTCTCCGCCACCGACGCCATGAGCTCGGACAGGTCGCCCATCACTTGCCGTGGCTGATTGGGATTCGGATCGATGCGATCGATGGCAATCAGCCGGCCTACCGCGGCCCCGGCTGAAGCGGCAAGCGCTTCGACATAGTGTTCGTCGTGTCGCATCCGGACGGTTTCAGGAAGCCCTCGTCTAGGCACGGTCGATGACCTCCTCGCAAAGACTGTAATATTCGCTGGCGCCGGTCGATTCCGGGGCATACGTGAAGATGGACTCTTTGTAGGCCGGGCTCTCCTCGAGCCTGACGCTCTTGGTGATGACTGTTTTGAAGACTTTCCCACCAAACACCTTCTTGATTTGCGATCGGATGTCGCGGGCAAGGGACGTGCGTTTGTCGTGCATCGTGATGACGACGCCAAGAATCTGCAACGACGGGTTCGGACGCTGCCGGACCTTCTCAATCGTTTCCAGCAAGTCGTCCGTGCCTTCGAGCGCGAAGTACGACGACTGAATCGGGATCAATAAGTGCGTCGCCGCGACCAGCGCATTCACGGTCAGCAGGCCAAGCGTCGGTGGACAGTCGATGACGATCTGCGGGAATTGCTTCCGCACAGGCTCGAGCTTGTCCTTGAGGCGGAAATGCGCGTCGATCTCCCCCATCAGCTTGGACTCGAGCTTTGCCAGCGCGATGCGCGACGGCGCCACAAACAGGTTCGCGACCGGCGACTGCACGATCACGTCCGACATCTTGACGGCAGGATCGGCGATCGCGTCGTACACGCTGCGCTGCACCGTGGCGATGTCGAGAAACGACATCGTGCTGTTGGCTTGCGGATCGAGATCGATGAGCAAGGTAGGCTTGCCGCGCAGCGCGAGCCCGGCAGCAAGGTTGATGGCGGTCGTTGTCTTGCCAACACCGCCCTTCTGATTTGCGATGGCAACAATCATCGGGAACGCGCGTTCATTCTAGGAGCCGTACGCGGCGAAAGCAAGAAATAAGGTAGCTAGGGGCAGAGGGGAGAGTTACAACGCCTACTACATCTTGTATTTTCCGAGTTCGTCCGGATCCAGGTTCTCCAGCCATTTCTGCAGCCGCTCAGTGTCCGGCTTGTCTCCGGTGAGGTCAAACGGCTTCGCATTGTCGATCACCGATTCTTCTACGAAGATTGGCACTCTGGCGCGGAGTGCCAGTGCGATGGCGTCGCTCGGGCGCGAGTCAATCGCCAGCGTTTCGCCCTGCACTTCCAGATAGATCAGTGCGTAGAACGTGTTCTCCTTCAAGTCGGACACGACGACTTTCTGAACGGTCGCCTTGAGGTCGTGGATCACATTCTTCAAGAGGTCGTGCGTCATCGGCCGGAGCGTTCCCACGTTTTCGATCTGAATCGCGATCGCGTTGGCCTCGTGAGGCCCGACCCAGATTGGAAGAACCTTGTGCCCCTCAGCATCCCGCAACAGCACGATGGGCGAACTCGTGACCGGATCCACGATGAGCCCTTTGATGGTCATTTCGATTTGCACGGCAACCCTTCCTTCTAACGCTAGGCCTCGGTCGCGCGACTGTCAAGCACACCCGCCAGACTGTACGCGCCGGCACGCGTGACGCGCACGGGCACAGTCCGGCCCAGCCATTCGCGGGGCCCCGGGAAATTGACGACGGTGTTACCAAAACTTCGACCCGAAAGCTCCCAGTCGCGCCGGCGGCTTATCGAGTCCACCAGGACATCCATCCGGCTTCCGACGGTGTGCTCGTGAAGCTCGATCTGTATCTCCTTTTGAAGCGCCTGCAAGGCCACAATCCGCTGGGTCTTCGTTTCCTCGGACACTTCGTCGGGATACCGCTTCAACGCGAGCGTGTTGGGACGAGGC
Organism: Vicinamibacterales bacterium; assembly: GCA_023717525.1. Taxonomy (GTDB): domain Bacteria; phylum Acidobacteriota; class Vicinamibacteria; order Vicinamibacterales; family JAMQPK01; genus JAMQPK01. The sequence continues at coordinate 17,963 of JAMQPK010000156.1, forward strand.
GAATATTTGAAGGAGTACATGCTTTCGTAACCCACAGCCGAGGTCAGGGTCATTGTCGCGTCGAAGTCGGCGTCCGTTTCACCTGGAAATCCAACAATCATGTCCGTCGTCAGAGTGATGCCGGGAACCATGGCGCGGACCGTGTCGACCAGCTCCAGGTACTCCTCGCGCGTGTACCGCCGGCGCATCGCTTCCAGAATGCGCGTGGAACCGGATTGCACTGGAAGGTGCAGATGCTTGCAGACCTTCGGCAAGTCGCGGACCGCTTCAATCAGCCGCATCGGCACGTGCCGCGGATGCGGGCTGGCAAATCGCACCCGCTCGACACCGGGAACGTCATGCACGGCCTCGAGCAGCGCCGCGAAATCGCAAGTGGGGTCATCCGGGGCCTGGTAGTGATTCACGATCTGGCCGAGCAGCTGGATCTCGCTGTGGCCTTCGGCCGCCGCCTGGATGGCTTCGTTGACGATGTCCCGTTTCGGCCGCATGCGCTCGTGTCCCCGCGTATACGGCACCACGCAGAAGGAACAGAACTCGTTACACCCCTCGATGATGGTGATGTACGCCTTGACGGGGTCCTGACGGCGCGCGACACCCAGCGGGAACGACACATCTTCGTACGCGTTGACGTCAATCCTTGGTGCATCGTCGACGAGTGCCTGCCCAATCAGCTGTGGGAGCTGCTTCAGGCTGCGCGTGCCGACGACGACGTCGATGAGCGGGGAGCGCTTCAATAGTGCACTGCCCTCCTGCTGAGCGACGCAACCGGCAACGGCGACGATCGGAGTGTGACCAGTGCCGCGACTCGTATCGCGAATCTCTCCCAATCGTGAATAGAGCTTGTCCTCGGCTCGCTCGCGAACGCTGCAGGTGTTGATGACGACCACGTCTGCCGTGGCCGCCTCGGGCGCCGGCTCGTAACCCGCCTGCTCGAGGAGTCCAGCCATCCTTTCGGAGTCGTGCACGTTCATCTGGCAGCCGTAGGTTTCGATGAAGTATTTCATTTCGCTTTCGCTCGCCTCGGACTTTCGCTTTCGCCTTTCCCAGGCCTTTCGCTTTCGCTCCCGCCGCGCAGCAGTTCACGGGCTGCCGCGCGCGAGGCGTCGGTCGGCACCGCTCCACCAATCATACGCGCGACCTCCTCGACACGTTCGTCGCCGCTGAGCCGCACGAGCCGGGTCTGCGTCCTCCCCTGGGCAACCGACTTCACTATCTGAAAATGCGTGTGCCCGCATGCCGCAATCTGCGGCAAATGCGTGATGCAGAGCACCTGGAACGATTCTCCAAGGCGCGCGAGCGTCTTCCCCACCACATCCGCCACTCGCCCGCCGATGCCGGCGTCGATTTCATCGAAAATCAGCGTCTTCCCCGGCGCGCCGGCCGCGGCGAGCGTGCGAATCGCCAGCATCACGCGAGAAAGCTCGCCCCCCGACGCGATGCGCGCCAACGGCCGCAAATCCTCGCCGACATTGGCCGACAGGAAACACTCCGCGACGTCGATGCCATCTTCCGTCCAGGCCGAGTCCGGCGGATCCGGTCCGAATCGCATCTCGAGGCGCGTCTTCCCCATCGCGAGGTCGCCGAGCAGGTCCTGCAGCTTCCTGCTGAAACGGGTCGCGGCCTCACGGCGCTTTGCCGACAAGCCACGAGCCCTCGTCAGAAACAGATCTCCAGCAGTCTTGGTGTCTTCTTCAAGGCCTGCGCGCCGCTCATCAGCGTTCTGAAGCACATCCAGTTGGCGTACCGCTGAAGCTCTCGTCGCCACCACGTCCCCGAGCGATGGCCCGTACTTGCGTTTCAAGCGCTCGAGCAACGCCAGCCGATCTTCCACTTCCTGGAGCCGTCTCGGGGACGCGTCGATGCTGCCGCCGTACGATCGCAGCGCAAACGCCAGCTCCTCGAGCTGAGATTTGATGGCGTCGCGAGCCTCCAGATGCGGCGAAAACCCTGGATCCACCTCTGCCAGCTCCCCCACTCGTTTCCAGACCGCCGCAAGCGTGGACAGGGCGGCCGTGTCGCGGTCGTACAGCGCCTCGTACGCTTCCGCGCAAAGGCGTTGCAGCCGGTCCGCGCTCCCGAGCACGCGCCGCGACGTCTCGAGGTCCTCGTCTTCGCCGACTCTCACGTTCGCGCTGTCCAGTTCCTTCAGTTGAAACTGCAGCAGATCGATCCGGGCGGCCTTCTCGCGTGCGTCGAGTTGAAGTGCATCGAGTTCCGCCTGGAGACGCTTCCATTCACGAAACGCTTCGCCGACCAACTCGCGTTCGGCCGACAGCCGCGCAAAATCGTCAAGCAGTGCAAGGTGGCTTTGCGGATCGAGCAGTGTCTGATGCTCGTGCTGGCCGTGCAACTCGACAAGAGGGGCCGTGCGGTCTTTGAGCGCGGCCGCCGTCACGAGCGTGTCGTTCGCGAACGCGCGGCTGCGTCCCTGTGACGTGATTTCACGCCGGACAACGAGCTCGCCGCCGGACGATCCAGGAACGTCGAATTGGGCCTGCACGATCGCCTGCGACTCGCCGGTGCGAATGAGGTCGGCCGACGTGCGTCCGCCCATCAGGAGTCCGACGGCCTCGACCAGCATGGACTTCCCAGCGCCGGTTTCGCCCGTCAGGATGTTGAGACCGGGTGAGAATTCGACCTCGAGGGCCTCGATGACGGCGAGGTGTTCAATCCGAAGAAAGCGAAGCATCGTACGACGGGAACTCCAATCCTACCATATGTTTGACGGCGATTTGGACGCGTGCTAGACTCTGACTTCCGCGCTGTCCCAGCGGCGCATTTTGGACTCGCCCGGAGGCTTGCTTGCGCACGCTCGGATTATGGCTGCTTGCGATGCAGGCAGAAGGCGCCACTGCTCCATCTGCACTAGGCGGCGGCGTCGTCGGACTCATCAAGGAATCATCCCCCACCGCGAAGATCGTCCTCGCGATTCTGGTCATTTTTTCCATCGTGTCGTGGGGAATCATTCTTTATAAGTTGTGGGCGTTCAACCGGATTCAGAATCAGACATCGAAGTTCCTCGACATCTTCCGGCGCAGCGCAAAATTTTCGGAGGTGCAGGCTGTCTGTCAATCGCTTGCGGAGAGTCCACTCGTGGGCATCTTCCTCGCCGGCTATGCGGAGTTGAATCTGCAGCTCCGGCAGACCGGCGGCGGGGCAACGACTCCACCATCACCGGCGGCTCGTCCACTGCTGAAGTCGCTTGCGGCTGTTGATCGAGCGCTGATGCGCGCTTCGAACGTGGAGGTCATCAAACTGGAGCGCCGCGTCACATTTCTGGCGACCACGGCCGCGGTGACGCCGTTCATCGGTCTCTTCGGAACGGTGTTCGGAATCATCGGCGCCTTTCAGGGAATCGGCGCGTCCGGCTCGACGAGCCTCGACGTGGTTGCTCCTGGCATTGCGGAGGCGCTCGTCACCACTGCGGCAGGTCTGGCGGCGGCTATTCCCGCAGTGTATTTTTACAATCTGCTGACATCGCGCGTGAAGACGTTCGCCACCGAGATGGACGATTTCACTCTCGAGTTCCTGAACATCGTGGAACGGAACTTTACGTAATGCCAAAGGTTCAGTCTTTCGAACACGAAACGGGCGGTCATTCGCGCAGAAGCCGGCGGACGAACAGCTCCCTTGCCGAAATCAACGTCGTGCCGCTCGTCGACGTGATGCTGGTCCTGCTCATCATCTTCATGGTGACGGCACCGATGATGCAGCATGGAATGGAGGTGAAGCTCCCGACGTCGCGAAGGGCGGCGTCAAATATCAGCAACGAACGCCCCATCATCACCCTTCCTATGTCCTATCGGAAGGACAAGCGCGTGATGCTCGGCGATCAAGCGGTCCGTTCCGATGTGCTTGCCGAACGCGTGCGCCAGCAGATGGCAGCGCGCGCGGACAAGAGCGTCTTTCTTCGCATGGATGGGGGCTTGACGACACAGGAGATGATGGATGTGATCGACCGGCTGAAGGATGGCGGAGTCGAAGACGTAGCCCTGGTGACGGACCAATCGAAGATCGTGCGCTGATGGAAGCCGTCGTCAGCGACATCATCAAGAGCCGGATGCAGGAGCCCGGCGGCTTCACGCAGACGGCAGTGGTGTCGCTCGTCGCGCATGCTGTCGTCGTGGCGGCAATTATTGCAGCGCCCGGTGTCTTTGGCTCCAAGCCGGCCGCGCCGCGGGTGTCCATGCACATCAGCCTTGGCGGTTCGGCTGGACCGAAGACCGGTGGCCTGGAGCAGATCGGCGGACGGCCGATCACGGCAGCGCAGCCTGGAGTGGATCCGAAGGTCGCGAAGCCTCAGTTGCCGGTACTGAGAGACGAACCGAAGATGGTGTTCCCCACCACGGACGCGAAGGTGAAGCCGCGGCCGACGCCGAAAAACGCGGCAACGTCGCAGGATCCGAAAGGCACGGCGGCCGGGCGTGGAGCAGAAACGCTGCAGGGAACGGCAAAAGTCGATACGGGCGCCAAAGGACAGGGGTTTGGGTTGTCGAGCGGCGGCGGAGGCGGAGGTGATGGAAGCCGTCTCGACGTCGAGAACTTCTGCTGCCCCGAGTATCTGATCGACATGAGGGACCGCATCTATCGCGTGTGGACGCAGCAGCAGCAGTCGACGGGAACCGTCTTGATGAAGTTCACCATCCAGAAGCCCGGCGCACTGACGGATATCCAGGTCGAGCGTTCAAGCGGCAATCTTCTTCTCGACAGAGAGTCGCAACGCGCCCTCACCCTCACGCGCCTTGCGCCTCTCCCATCAGCGTTTCCGGACGATCATTTGACCGTGCACCTGGAATTCAAGTACGAGCGAAACAGATGATGAACTCAGTGCGCATTCTCATTCCTGCAGCAGCATTCGCCGCCGGCATCGGCGTGATAGCGGCACAGGCTCCGGCGCCGCAACCCGAAGGCCCGGCGCCGCAGCAGAACGACGTCAGCATTGCGATTAAAGGCGACATCGGCGCGCCACTTCACTACGCAGTACCCGAGTTCCGCGCCCTGAGTCCCGATCCGGAAACGGCGGCTGCCGGCAAGGTCCTGGCCGAGGTCCTGTGGAACGACCTGGCGTACGAGCGCGAGTTCGACCTCATTCCGCGTGATACGTACCGCACGATTCCCCAGCCGCAGTCGGCGAACGACGTGCCGTTCGATCGCTGGCGCGAGTTGGGGGCGGACGGAGTCGTGATCGGCACTGTGCAGCGTACCGGCAACACGTTTCACGTCGAAATGCGGCTCTACGATGTGAAGGGGCGATCGGTGGCCCTGGGCAAAGCGTACGACAACATCACGCTCCGAAACCCGCGCGCCGGCGCGCATGCGATGTCCGATGATATCCACGACTCGCAGCGCGGCCTCCGCGGCGTGGCGCGCACCAAGCTGACATTCGTGTCGAATCGGCAGAACGAGCGGCTCACCGGTACGGTTGAGAAGCGCGACAGCAAGGAAGTGTACGTAGCCGACTACGACGGCGCGAACCAGCAACGGGTGACGACCAACGGGAGGCTGAATCTCTCGCCGAGCTGGTCACCCGATGGACGAAGCATCGCCTACACGTCGTTCATGAAGATCGTGCCGCAGATTCTCATTTCCAATATTTATCAGGGCACGCTGGATATTGTGACGAACGACAGAAACCAGGCCATGCTGCCGGTGTTCTCGCCAGACGGATCGAGGGTCTGTTTCATGTCCGACCGCGACGGACAATTTGAGATCTACACCATGAGCCGGGACGGCTCGAACGTGCAGCGACTCACGAACCATCAGTCCGACGACGGCTCGCCCACATGGTCTCCGACTGGCACGCAGGTCGCGTTCACCTCGAATCGATCCGGACGGCCGCAAATCTGGATCATGGACGCTGACGGATCGAATCCCAGGCGCATCACGTTCAACGACAGTTGGGCCGACCGGGCCACGTGGTCGCCGGCTCCCTATAACGAAATCGCCTACGCCGGTCAGAATGGCCCGGGCTTCGACATCAAGATTTACGACGTCGCCACCGGCCAGACGCGCGTCGTCACCGACGGCGCCGGGAGCAATGAGAGCCCGGCGTTCTCCCCCAACGGGCGTCATATCGCGTTCACGTCGACGCGCGCCGGAGAAGCCCAGATCTACACGATGGCGCGCGACGGCAAGCAGTTGACGAAGATCACCAGCACCGGTGCCAACACTTATCCGAATTGGTCACGATAACTTATGAAGCACACCTTAGCGCTCCTCCTCCTCGTCCTGATGACGTCGGTCGCGTGCCACAAGACACAGCCGCCGGTGACGCGCCCAATGCCGCCGCCGCCTCCTCCACCGTCGGACACGGTCTCGTTGCCGCCGGCTCCGCCGGCACCCGTTCGCGAGCCCGTACCGCCTGAACCGCTGGCCGCCGATGCCGTGGCGTCGCGTTCGCTCGACGATCTGAATCGCGACTCACCGCTGCAATCGGTGTTCTTCGACTACGACAGCAACGAGCTGAACGATGCGGGACGGGCGGCGCTGAATGCGAACGCCGCCGTGCTGAAGAAATATCCCGCGTGGACGGTGACGATCGAAGGACACTGCGACGAACGCGGAACACCGGAATATAATCTCGCATTGGGTGAACGCCGCGCTGTCGCAGCACGCGCGTACCTCCTCTCGCTCGGCATCGACACCGGCCGGCTCAGAACGGTCAGCTACGGAAGCGAGTTCCCGTTCGATCCCGGGCACCAGGAAACCGCCTGGAGCCGCAACCGCCGAGCGCACTTTGTGATTACGGCCAAGTAGGCGGGAGATTTCACCATGAGGAAGACACTGCTCCACGCACCGGCTGGCTTGATCCTGCTCGTCGTTTCGTTGATATGGGCGATACCCGCCCGGCCGGCAGCCGCCGATCGCGAGCACCTGCAAATCATCGCCGACATTCGCATGCTGCAGGAACAGGCGCAGCAGCTGCAGGCCCTCTTGAACGGGCTGGGTGACGCTCTGAAGGCGCTCAACACGCGCCTCGATGAGCAAACCGCGCTCGAGCGAAAGGCCTTCGCCGACGGCAAAGTGCAGACCGACGGCATCTCGAGCGACATCCGCGTCGTTCGAGAGAAGGCCGATGAAACGAACGTTCGTCTCGGATCGTTGCAGCAGGAACTGGAGTCGCTTCGCGACGCCCTTCCGCAGCCCGGGGTTCAGGCACCGGCGCCCACAACCAGCGATGCGGCGCCGCTGCCAGATGGCACCGTACCGGCGCCGCCTGCCGCGGCGACTTCGGCGCCGCCAGGCATCTCTCCGGATCGCCTCTGGTCGACGTCCTACGGCGATTACAGCACCGGTAATTACTCGCTCGCGATTCCCGGTTTCGAGAGCTACTTGAGGTATTTTCCAAAAGGCGCGAAAGCCGCGGATTGCCAGCTGTACATCGGCCAATCCTACGAAGCCGACAACAAGCTCAACGATGCGATAACCGCGTACGATCGCGTCATTGCCAACTATTCCACCTCGACCGAGCAGGCGGCCACTGCGTACTTCAAACGCGGGATGGTGCTCCAGCAGCTCGGCCAGATCGATCGGGCGCGACAGTCTTATGAAGCCGCGGTGAGCCAGTATCCGACGGCGGCCTCGACAACTCTCGCAAAACAGAGACTCGTGGCGTTGAGCGCACCGGCGCGATAGTTTTCAGATAGACTTCACAGAATGGGAAGCGTCAATAAAGTCATTCTGGTTGGAAATCTCGGCCGCGATGCCGAGCTGCGCTACACACCCGGCGGCGCCGCGGTCGCAACGCTGAATCTGGCAACGACGGAAGTCTTCAAGGACCGCGAGGGCCAGCGCAAGGAAGACACGCAATGGCATCGCGTCATTCTGTGGGGGAAGACCGCCGAGTCGCTGCAGGAGTACCTGACGAAGGGCAAGCAGATCTACGTCGAGGGCAAACTGCAGACTCGGAAATGGAAAGACAAAGACGGGAACGACAAGTACACCACCGAAGTGCGCGGCGATCGCGTCGTGCTGCTCAGCGGAGGTGGTGGCGCTCGAGGTGAGGGTGGTGGCGGTGGAGGCCGGGCCGTGGACGACCCAGCGCATCAGGCCGAGCCCGGCGGCTCGGTGGAGCTAACCGACGACGACATTCCGTTCTAGAATCGACCCTCGCACCTTCGTAAACAAAGGCCCGCCGCGCTAGTCGCCGCGGGCTTTTTCTTGTTTACAAGAATCTTCAGCTTTGCCCCTAGGTAACATATCCAATAGCTCTCCGGTTCGTAAACTAAAGGATCCGTAGAGTCAGCGCCGGCTGCCGTTCGAAATGCTGAACCGAAGTTCGCCGCGCGCGACCGAGCTTCGAGTCGCGCGCGCGATAGACCTGGCCCATCCCGCCCGTGCCGAGCAGCGAGTCGATTCGATAGACGCCGATCTGTTTGCCGATCAGCTCTTCCGTGCTCATCCCCCAACTCTGGTTTGCGAGCAGCGATTCCACCTCTCCGCGCGGCACTTCGTCGCCAGCGCACGCGTCGCGCACGAACAGCGCGCGCTCGTCCGGCGAGCGCTCGAGCGCCTCGTGGCAGATCTCCTCGATGCGTCGCCACCGCTGGTCATTCACCGGCGATTTCCAGTCTCTGATCTCAGGGGCTCCCCGCGGTTTAGTCGAAGAGGACGATATCGCTCGAGGCGAGTTGCTGCCCAATGATCACCGAACGTCCGTCGCCGGACCACGCGATCCCCCGGACGATCGCGTCGTCCGGAACCTTGAACACCTGGCGAATCGGACGACTGGCGTCCAGATCAGAGACCCAAACAGATGCCGCCGCTGTTCCTGGGGCGCGCGCCGCCGCCAGCTTGCGTCCGTCGCGTGACCAAGCCAGGAAGCCGTTCGCGATGGGCACCGTCTGGCCGATGTCGAGCGGGACCGGTTGTCCAGAGCTTGTCATGAATCGCACGTTTGCCACTGCCTGCTGGCCTGGCGCATTCGGCTTCACCTCCAAGTAGGTAATCACGTCGGCAGTCGGCGACCATGCTGGCGACGTAGCGCCAGAGTTCGTTGGCAAACGCCGAGTGCGCCGATCGCCAACGTCGATGACCCAGAGGCCCGGCAATTCTCCATCAGGCGTCGAGTACACGATCTCGCGCCCGTCCGGCGACCACGAGAAGTACGGGAGCACTGCCGCTGCGAGCAATTTGCTGGGAATCCCGCCATCGGCGGAGACGATCCAGAGGCCACGTTCACCGCCGCGATTCGAGATGAACGCGACCTGCTGTCCATCCGGCGAAAACTGCGGATACTCGTCGAGCGAGGCCCCGGATGTCAACGGCCGCGGATCGGTTGCATCGCTGCGAGCGACCCAGAGATTGCGTTGACCGGATCGTGTGGAGCTCAAGACCAGCCGGTCGTCTCGCGAGAGATTCGGGTCGAGATCGCCAGAGTATCCGTCCGTCAGCGGAGTGCTTCGGGCTGTGGAACCCAGGTCGGAGCCGAGGTCGACTCTCACGAGCGAGTCACGCGTCTCGAACAGCGTGCATACCATCGTCTGTCCGTTCAATGAGATTCGCGGTTGTGCGTACTCGCCAACGCCTGTTGTCAGCCGCACAGACCCGCCGCCCGTGAGCGGTCGCCACCAGAGACCCAGCTCCGCCCCTATGGGATTGGCCGCGTAAATCAGGCCGCGGCCGTCTGGAGTCGGTGCAGGGAATGCGGCGCGGCTCGCGCTCGCTACGACCAGTTCCGGAGATCCACCGGTCGCCGCGACGCGATAGACCTCCGTCGGTGCGGCATTCCACGCCGTCATGGAATGATTGAAGTAGATGTACTTACCATCGGCCGACCACGACGGCCAGTGCTTGTGCAGGTTTCCTTCGGCTTGCACGAGGGGGCGCTCATTTCTGCCGTCCGCATCCGCGATCCAGATGGCGTCCCCCGCTGAGCCTCCCGCGAGGACGTAGGCAATCCGCAAACCGTCAGGCGACCACCTGACACCGTGCCTGCCAGTTCCGAGGAAGAGGCTCGGCACGCCGCCTAGCGGGGCCGGCACGCTGTACGTGGAGTTGTTGCTGGCTTCCGTCGGTCCACCTGCGAAGAGGATTCTCGAACCATCCGGCGAAATCTCGAGACCTCCGACGACGGAGCGGCTGCTGAGTACGATGTTTCTGTTGGCTGTCAGGTTGATCGGTTGATTACCACCGCCGATGAACTGCACCCACACGTCGGTTGTCCCGCGCGCGTCGGAGAGATAGGCGACCCATTTGCCGTCAGGAGAAATCGCAGGAGCCATTTCACGTGCGGCCGATGAGGTCAGACGTACGATTCGCGAGAACGTTGGCGCTGCGACCGGCGCGGCGCCCGAAAACACTCCGCTGCCAATCGCAATGGCTCCCGCCGCCGCTATGACCATGATTGTCAGTGTCCACCCGAGCGGCAATCCTCTACGTGGGCCGGCGACGGGGCCAGCCGTCGTAACGTTGGTGCGGCTCAGTGCGTCTTCGAGCTCGAGGCGCGCATCGCCAATATCTCGAAGGCGCGTCCTGGTGCTCTTGTCGAAACAGCGCGCGAGAAGTTTCCTGATGGCGGGCGGAGTCGAATCGGGCAGCACGGACCAGTCGGGCTCGCGCTCGAGGATGGCTGCAATGACATCGGAGACAGTCTGGCCCGGAAACGCCAAGCGGCCGGTGAGCATCTCGTACAACACGCAGCCGAAGGCCCAGATGTCCGCGCGCTTGTCAACGACCCGACCGCGTGCCTGCTCCGGACTCATGTAGGCGGGTGTCCCGAGGATCGCACCTCCGCGCGTGCCACCGACGGTGACCGTCGGCGACTGCGTCAGATCCGGTCCAGACGCGTCGCCGGCAAACACCTTGGCCAGGCCAAAGTCGAGCACCTTCACGACACCCTCCGGCGTGATCTTGATGTTGGCAGGCTTGAGATCGCGGTGAATGATCCCCTTCTCATGTGCCGCGTCAAGGGCATCGGCGATCTCTCGCGCGATGGTCAGGGTATCCGCCAGAGGAATGGGCCCGCGCGCGTTGCGGTCGGCGAGCGTCTCGCCCTCGACCAGTTCCAACACGAGCGCGCGGACGCCATCCGCTTCTTCGAGTCCGTAGATCGCGCCTATGTGGGGATGATTGAGCGACGCGAGCATGCGCGCTTCGCGTTCGAACCGCGCCAGCCGATCAGGATCGTTAATGAAGAGCCTTGGCAGGATCTTGATCGCCACCTCGCGACCGAGCTTCGAGTCGCGCGCGCGATAGACCTCGCCCATCCCGCCCGCACCGAGTAGCGAGTCGATTCGGTAGACGCCGATCTGTTTACCGATCAGCTCTTCCGTGCTCATCCCCAATCCCGAATCCCGAATCCCTAGTCCGGATCCGAGTGCGTCGGCGCGACTCTGGTTGGCGAGCAGCGATTCCACTTCCCTGCGAAGCACGTCATCGCCGGCGCAGGCCTCGCGCACAAACGCGGCGCGATGATCCGGCAGCTGCTCGAGGGCCTCGTGACAAATCTCTTCGATGCGCCGCCAGCGCTGATCACTCATCTAACCCCAAATCCCTAATCCCTGCTCTTCTTGAGTTCCCGGACCAGCCACAACTTCGCCATCGTCCAGTCGCGCTTGACGGTCCTTATCGACACGCCAAGGGCCTCAGCGGTTTCCTCGATACTGAGTCCGCCGAAGTAGCGCATTTCCACGACTTGGCTTTTGCGTTCGTCGATCACGGCAAGCGTCGTCAGCGCGTCGTCAAGCGCAACAACGTCGGCCGGCGGCTCCTTCGCGCCAACGCGTCCTTCATCGAGCGTCACCTGGTGCGCGCCGGCGCCCCGCTTCTGATAGCCGCGAGCTCGAGCGGCGTCCACGAGAACCCGCCGCATGAGGCGGGACGACATCGCAAAGAAATGCTCGCGATCCTGCCACTGCACATGACGGATATCGATGAGCTTCAGGTACGCCTCGTTGACGAGCGCGGTTGGCTGAAGCGTGTGGCCGTCACGTTCGTGCCCCATGTGGCGCCGGGCGATGCGGCGTAGCTCCGCGTGGACCACCGGGATGAGCCGCTCGAACGCAGCTTCATCCCCTTGCCCCCAGGCAACAAGGAGGTTCGTGACTTGAGCAGTTGAAGGAAGAGGCAATCGGGGCCCCAGCCGGGGGCATTGTACCTGCGCCAACGATCCCGATGGCCCTTTTCCATCCCCGTTCCCGCCTCCCTGTCCACGGCCGGCATTCGCCCGCCGTGATGAGAGGCACGAAATGGGCTGGAAATGCTGGATTGCGGGATTGACGCTCTGGGTGGGAGTGACAGGCTGGGAGCCGGCTGCAGCCCAGACTCCAGCGCGTCTCGCCGTGCAGGTCTTCCTTCAGGACGACGCGGGAGTGCCAGCCGACGCGCTCGAACAGGCCAAAGACGCAGCCACCCGCGTGTTTGCGCTCTCAAACATCGACCTGCGGTGGATCGGACACGGGCCCTATCAGCCCTGCTCTCTGACCGTAAGGATCATGGCGGCGCCAATCGGCACCATTAGCCGTAATCGCTTGGTCCTGGGCATGGCGCCGGGAACCCGAGAAGCACGAGCAATAATCGCCTTCGCTTTCTACGAACGAATTCACTACTACGCCGCGGACCTCGGACTCAATGACTCTCAGCTGCTCGGCCACGTGATGGCACACGAGCTCGGTCATCTGCTGCTTCCATATGGGGGGCATTCCCTTACGGGCGTGATGCGCGGGGCGTGGGATGGCACCCAAGCGAACCAGGCAACCCTGGGGCTTTTAACTTTTGCAACGGCCGAGGCGGCGCTGATACGAGATCGTCTATCCGCTTGCGTTTCGCGTATTGCACGTGAATGACAACATGGCCCTTTTCCATCGCCGTTCCCGCCTCCCTGTCCACGGCCGGCATTCGCCGGGCGCGAGGAGGGAGTCGCGATGGGCCGTCTCACCTGGATTGGTGCTCTGCGCAGGATTAACCGATCGGCAGACCGCCGCCGGCCAGCCTCTTATCCACGTGAGGCTATTGGACCAGGCCGAGCTGCCGCCCGACACTCGACAACGCGCGCAGGATGTCGCCACCCGCGTGTTTCACCGCTCAGGTATCACCCTGGTCTGGGTAGACGCCGGGACATATCAGGCTGGCTGTCTTACGGTCCACATCGTCACCCAGTCTCTTAGCGCGAAGAGCCGCAATCCGCAGGTGCTCGGTGTTGCATCCGGCGCGAAAGAGGCGCGCGGAATAAATCTGTGGATCTTCTATCCTCGCATCAGGGCGTATAGCGTCGACCTCGCCATGGATGCATCACAGCTGCTGGGCCATGTGATGGCCCACGAGTTGGGTCACCTGTTGCTGCCATACAGCGCCCATTCGGTTGCCGGTCTGATGCGGCCGGAATGGGATCGAGCGCAGGTGCGAGCCGCCGCCAACGGCTGTTGACCTTTACGCCGGATCAGGCTTACCTGATCCGCGAGCGTCTGCAAGCTTCCGCTTCGCCCACACCACGTGCTCGGTGACGAGGGGTCGCGCTGTGTTTAGCTACTTCTGATGGAGCGAACCAACAGAGTCTCTACGCCGCCCACCCGCTGCATCTTGAGAAAGGTGTCAATTCCATTCGAATTCGGAGGCGAAGGCTGTCCGGCTACAAGTCGGAGCCATAAAATCGGCTTCGATCGCGACTCGGTTACGATA
>JAMQPK010000232.1 GCA_023717525.1 Vicinamibacterales bacterium
GGATGGACCTGTCGGATATTACGCAGAGCAAGCTCAATGCCATCGCTCGACGACTGAACGAACGCCCCCGGCAGACGCTCGCCTTCGAGACACCGGCAGAACGCTTTGGCCAATGTGTTGCGTCGATCGGTTGAATCCGCAACCCAATCCGGCCCTACCGGACCCAATCCAAGAATTCTTGCGTTTCGGGGTCCCAGTAGATGTGAGCGGCGTCGATCTCTCCGTCGTCCATGCGTAGACCGCGACACTTCCCTGATAAGAACCCTTCGGGCAACAGAGACGCGTCCGCATCCTGACCGCCACTTTCCAGACTCAACTCCGCCGTGGCAGCGTTGCGTGCCTTAGCCGAGTAGCGAAGCACCTTGGGTTCTTTCGACGGTCCATTGAGGAACACGGCTACTACGATTGCGTCCGCCGTCGTCCCAAGCACGGCAACCTCTTCGTGTCCTTGGCAGGTGAAATCCGCCGATACAAGCGAGCCCGATCGCCACTGAACGTCCGGGAGGAACCGATGCGCTGCGTCGACAAATTGTGCAGTCGCAGATGCGGTCAGTAACGCGGTAATTGTTAGCAGACTCATTGGATCGGCATTCCATCACTCGAAGGCGGCATCAGGCTACGTTAACTGACCCGCTAACAGACGACCGCTTTCGACCCGACGCAGAAGATCGTCGCTACGTAAAGCGGACCTCCGCCAGTCTCTCGGGGAGACCAAGGTCATTGGTCTCGTTACCGCGACAAGAACGGACGTTCACCGGCACTCGACACATGGCGAAGTGCCGGTGAATGCACCGCCGCTAGTCGCGCGACATCGCTCTCTGGGCTTCCTGCTCCAGGTCGGCGTATTCGGCCTTTTCAACGGTGACTGCGACTCCGAGGATCGTCCCGCCATGGAACTCGCCGGGCGACTTGTATTCATGGCTGACGGCGTCGCCACTGTCGTAACCGATGCAGAGGCCATCCCCTGACAGCGTGAACTTGCCAGCCTGGGTCTTCATCGCGCCCTCGGCGACAACCTGGTCGTTCACATAGAGCTTCATTGTGCCCAGGGACTCGTTGTGCGGGCCCGCGCCGGTTCGCGTGAACTCCATACCGAGCGTGTACTTGCCGGGCTTTAGCTCCACCGACGAAACGAACTTCTGTTCCGGCTTGATGCCGAGGAAGTTGTACACGTAATACAGCCTGTGGTCCTTGATGAACAGCGAGTGACCGCCGAATCGCGAGCCGTGCGCGAAGATGACGCCGGAGGCGTTCGGGTCGGTGATCTCGACGTTTGCGAGGATCTTGAACGAGCGGTTGCGCACGTTGACTGCCACGCCTTCCGGAACGGGAGCCGTGCCCGGGTAATAGACGTACCGGTCTCGAGCGGCCTCTTCGGAAGGGCGCTCGATTCCCAATATTTCAACCGCACCGCGGTCGTCGAGCGGAAGCACAAGGTTGGTCCGGGCCTCCTCGTTCCAGGCCGCGATCAGCGCCTTGAGCTTCTCGGGGTACTTCGTCGCGAGGTCGACCGACTCCGAGCGGTCCACGTCCACATGGTAGAGCTGCCACTGGTCCTGGTCGAAATGGCCCTTGCCCGTCAGCGGCGCGTGCACAGCCGTCGCCAACCAGCCGTCCTCCCAGATGCCGCGAGTGCCGAGCATCGCGTAGTACTGGCGGTGCTTCTTCGTCGGCGCGTCCGCGGCCGCATCGAACGTGTACTTCATCGAGACGCCCGAAAGCGGGAACTGCTCCACGCCGCGATACACCGTCGGCATCTCGATGCCGACGATGTCGAGGACGGTCGGCACGAAGTCCGTCGAGTGGTGGTACTGGTTACGGATCTCGCCGCGCGCCTTGATGCCCTTGGGCCAGGAGATCACGAGCGGATCGTCGGTGCCGCCCGAGTACTGCGAGTATCGCTTGAACATCTGGAACGGCGTCGAGAACGCCACGGCCCAGCCCGTCGGGAAGTGCTCGTAGGTGTTCGGCCCGCCGAGATCGTTGATCAACTTCATGTTCTCGGACAGTTCGTCCGGGTAACCGTTGAAGAACTTGTTCTCGTTCACTGAGCCGTTCGGCGTGCCCTCACCCGACGCGCCGTTGTCGGCACCGTAGAAGATCACAGTATTCTCGAGCTGGCCGGATTTCTCGAGGTAATCGATGATGCGGCCGACCTGGACATCCGTGTACTCGGAGAACGCGGCATAGACTTCCGCGAGACGCGAGAACAGTTTCTTCTCGTCGGCGCTCAGCGATTCCCAAGGCCGGACATAGTCGGCGGGATTAGCCACCGACTCCGGCAGCGGGTTGAGCGGCGTCAGCTGGGTGCCCTTCGGCACCACGCCCTTCTCGATCATCCGTGCCAGCACCCATGTCCGGTAGGCTTCGTAGCCGTCGTCGAACTTGCCCTTGTACTTGTCGATGTATTCCTGCGGCGCATGGTGTGGCGCGTGGTTGGCGCCTGGGTTGTACCACATGAACCAAGGCTTCGACGGGTTGCTCGCCTTCTGATCACGGATCATCGCGATCGCGTGGTCGGCGAGATCTTTCGAGAGGTGGTAGCCCTGCTCGGGACCGTACGGCTGCTCGACGAACTTGTTGTCCTCCACGAGGTCCGGATACCACTGGTTCGTCTCGCCGCCCAGGAAGCCGTAGAACCGGTCGAATCCCATGCCGAGGGGCCATGACGAACGGTTGCCGCCCGACGAGACGTCTGGCTCGGGGACATTGTGGTTCTTGCCGAGCCAGAACGTGCTGTAGCCATTGTCCCGCAGAATCTGTGCAACGGTGGCGGCTTGGGCCGGAATGCGGCCGCTCGAACCGGGGAAGCCGTTGGCCGCTTCCGTGATTGCCGCGTTTGCATTCAAGTGATGATTGCGCCCGGTGAGGATCGTGGAACGCGTCGGCGAACAGAGCGCCGTGGTGTGCCACTGCGTGTACCGCAGACCCTGATCGGCCAGACGCTGTAGCGTCGGCATGTTGATCCGGCCGCCGTACGGTGACCAGGCCGCGAGGCCCGTGTCGTCGTATAGGACGAACAGGATATTCGGCGAACCGGCGGGTGCTTTCTTCGGCGTGAAGGGGCCCCAGTCGGGGACCGAATCGCGCACGTCAAGCTTGATCGTGCCCTTGAAATCCGTGTATGGCCCGACCGCCTGCGTCTCCTGAGCGGTCGCCATCGACGAGAACAGCGCGCCGAGCGCGAGCCCCGTGACGGTCGGGATGGTTGCAGCTTTCATGATTGCAGTTCCTGTCGGTTTATTGGCGTGCCACCACAAGCGCGAGCAGCAGCCGATTGACGCGGCGCAAATGGCCGGTCCGAGGCAAGCGCCATCACCTGGTCCTGCAGATCGCAGGAAGTCTTGGCGATCCTAGCAGTTTCCTGGCCCGCCCACTCGCCCGTTCTGGCATCGACAGTCGGTGACGGTATCTGCGAAACACGAACGTCCACTATCGGATCGCGAGCGGAACGTCTTCAGTTGCCTGCGGGCTTACGGCGTCCGCTTACGGGTCTGTCGGTGACAGACCGCATCTGGCCGTTAGCAGACCCCTGGAGGTAGTCTAGCCGAGGTCGTAATATTGCACCGCAACGCATGTCTGCAATCGGCTGCGGATTCAACCGATCGACGCAACACATTGGCCAAAGCGTTCTGCCGGTGTCTCGAAGGCGAGCGTCTGCCGGGGGCGTTCGTTCAGTCGTCGAGCGATGGCATTGAGCTTGCTCTGCGTAATATCCGACAGGTCCATCC
>JAMQPK010000234.1 GCA_023717525.1 Vicinamibacterales bacterium
CGCGGGCGGCAGGCCATCGATGATTTCGCGCTGAATTCGCGCGCGCGCCTGGTTCCACGTCATGCGCTCGCGATCTTCGCGAAGGCGGAACGCGTTGCGCACTTCCACCACCACGGCGTAGATGACGCCCATGCGGCCAGCCGATACGAGCACCGCATCAAACAACCCCGAGTTGTATTCGATACGAATGTCGCTGCAAAGACGGCCCGCATCTCTCGCTGCCTCGAGCCGCGCACGCAAAGTGATGTTGCCCTCGCCCTCGTCCGGTTCGATCCACCACTCCAGCCCGCCGGGGCCGACGAGATGCACGGCCCGAACCTGATCTGCGATAGGCGCCAAATCGATATCCGACCCATGCGTGGCCGTGCCGAGCACACCCGCGACCGACTGCCCGTTACTGCCACCAAGCGTGTTCATCGCCTTGCCGCGCGCATCGAGCGCGCAGTTGAGCGCGTGGATCTTGATGCCGGCCTCTACGTGAATGAGGTTCGCCGCATTGGCCCGAGCAGTGTCGGTGAGCGCGAAGGGCAACAGCGTGCTCGCCGGCGACGTGACGTCGTCTCCGTTCAGGATGTTCGAGAGGGCCGAGATGTCGATGACATGCGTGACCTGGCTGGTGAGCGCAACTTCGGTGTAGGACCAGTTGCTGCCGACCGCGCGAACCACTCCACCGCCCGTTTCCACTGCACGAACGGCCGCGGCAATCTGCGTAACCGAGGTCGGTGTCAGGAGGTTCGGAGGAATGAGGGTGCGAGTCCGCGCCCAGTTTCGCAGAATCGGGAAGAAGGCACGACCTCCGAAGGAACCGTCGCCGATACAGGGCATGAGAACACCCCCTCGAAATCTGTGTGTGCGAGGGCCGATTCTAGTTCCAGAATCGCTGAGGATGGCGCGGTCCGCGGGTCTTCCTCATCGTTTAGTGTGCAAGCGCGAGTGGTAAAATTGAGCCTATGGTGAGAAGGCTCTGGGCGCGCCTCTTACTCCTGGCATCCCTGCTCGCAGCGGCGAGTTGCTCACACTCATCGCCGCTGCCACCCACGCCCACTGCGCCGACAACGACCGGAGCCACTGCGCCGGCCGCCGCCTTTACGCTCGTTGTGGACAGCCGCGGATCGCAGGAAGCTCTGATCGGACTATCTGAGGTCACCGTGGATGCGACCGCGTCCACTGGATCCGCCCTGCGGTATCTGGTGGACTTCGGCGACGGGAGCACGGTGAACGAGGCGGTCGGACACCATGTCTACAACACGGCGGGCACCTATCGAGTGACCGTCACGCTAACCGACGTCAAGGGCCAAACCGCAACGTCAGTACGAGAACTCGTCGTCGCGTCACCGTTGGGTGCGTGGCTGTACAGCGGCTACCTCTCGCGGACACACGCTGTGGAAGTGCGGACGCTGAGGCTCACCGATCAGCAGGGCGCCACCGTGCGGGGCACTCTCTCACGAGCGCGCGAACGCGACGTGATCGTCACCGGAACGCTGACACCAGATCGTCAGATCCGCCTGGTGGTCGATGGGTTGTCGGAAACCCTGGAAGGCACCGTGCCGTCGGTGTTGACTGGTGGTGATGCGATCTGGGCGTTGACGGCGCGCGGAGGATTCGCAGACGGTGAGACGTTCACCTTCAGAGCTGGCGTTGGCGAGGCCTCGAGCCCACCACCTGACGCGGTGCTGAAAATGCGGTTCTTCAGTTTCGGCGCGCCGTTTGCCGTAAAGGGCTTTAGCCCGGTTCTCTTCGACGGCTCGACTTCTCGAGGAGATGGATTGACGTACTTCATCGAGTTTGGCGATGGTGAAACCTCGATCGCATCGAACGCCGTCCATCCGATCGCCAACGAGGGCACCTACACTGCGCGTCTCACTGTCGTAGACAGGTTCGGTCGATCGGACTTCGAGACTGCCCCGTTTCAGGTCGTTTCACTCATTACCAAGGGTTACTACGTCGAATGGGACGGACAGGTTGTGGGCGACTTTGGCTCTGGCTCAGTCCTCCTTGTCGATTCTCAGAGCGGCCAGAACATCGCAGGTAGGCTTTACTCGCAGGGCGTATTTGGTGACACCTCCTGCTGTTTCGGTCATCTCTTTACAGGCACGTTGAGCGGTGAGCGCGACATCAAACTGGTGTTTGCCGACTCGAGCATTGTTCTGGCCGGAACGCTTTACCTTGGCAGCCCGCATCGGACGCTAACATTCACAATTGCAGGCGGACCAAAAAGTGGAAGGACTCTCGGGTTCTACTATAGGGATGGTTATTAAAGAAAAGGAGCGGGTCTTGACGACCCGCTCCGCCCTCTCGCCTTGCCCCTAGCGCTTCGCCGGCGCGATAGCTGTCGGCAACGCGCTGTCGGCGCCTCCGCCTCCGGGAAACACGTGCGAAAACGCGTAACCCACGACGGCCAGTCTCGTCGCCATCTCGGTGCCCGCGAACCGCACCTGATGCCACACCGTCGCAGGCGCGTAGGCGATGTCGCCTTGATCGGCGACGAAGGTCGGCACCGAGCCAATCGAAAATTCCATCTTCCCTTCGAGAACGAACCAGAACTCTGGGCCGGTCACGTGAAGGTGGCCCTTGTCGCCTGGCACTGCGGGCTTCTGAGTTCTGGGATCGCCGCGAAGAATATTCACGATGCCGACATTTACATAGCCGCCGTCGTGCGCATCGCCGACCAACTGCGTGGGGTTCTTCTTCGGCTTCTGCTTGCCGGCGATCGTCAGGTTGTAGTCGATATAGGGCACGTTGGCTTCGTCGTACGACCCTTTGCTGTTGGCGACTTTCGTTTTCTCGAACCTGATTCCAGGGGTAGGCGGCGGCGTCTCGTCGGCCGGATACATCGTCTGAGAATTCGCCATCAGCACTTCGAACCGCAGCGACGGCCTGTCGCCGACGGTCTCCATGCTGTAGACCAGCCGCTTCGGCACCTGCACGAGGAAGCCCTTGGTCGCGACACATGGCTCCTGCCCTTCAATCGTGAAGCGAATCTGCCCGTCCTGCACAAACCAGAACGCGCGGTTGTCCTGATGGAATCGCCGTGGCGTTTTCGCGCCTGGCGCCATCGAGATGTACTCGCCGTGGAAGAGATTGTCGTCGA
>JAMQPK010000002.1 GCA_023717525.1 Vicinamibacterales bacterium
GATTTTGCCGGCGCACATCACGTGTACGTCGTGCTGAAGGGCTATCGCACGCTGATTGCGACCCCAGACGGGAAGGTCTTCATCAATCCGCTGGGAAACCCCGGGATGGCGACAGGCGGAACCGGAGATGTCCTGACCGGAGTGCTTGCGGCGTGGCTGGCGCAATTGCTCGATGCGGAAGCCGCGTGCAAGATTGCCGTCTACCTGCACGCTCTCGCGGGAGATCTCACCGAAGCGGACGAAGGGGAAGTGAGTATGACCGCCGGCGACCTCGCCGCACACCTCGGCGACGCGGTGCTCGAACTGACGGCGCGCCGGCGCATCGCAGGCAACGGGAACGCGCGGGACTCCTCGTAGCGCCGATCCGATGCCCGACACCGTTCAGACGAATTCCGAGCAGGAGACCTTCGCGCTGGGCAAGACGCTCGCCGGGTCACTGATGCCGGGCACGTTCGTCTTGCTCTACGGAGAGCTCGGAGCAGGGAAGACCGCGTTCGTTCGAGGCCTTGCGGCGGGACTCGGCGCCGATCCTGAAGAAGTCTCGAGCCCGACGTTCGTCATCATGCAGCACTACAAAGGTCGCGTGCCGCTCACGCATGTGGATTTGTATCGGCTCGACAGCGCTGCCGAGGTCGACGATCTCGGACTGGAAGAACTGGCCGCAGGGGGAGTGCTTGCGATCGAGTGGGCCGGCAAGCTTCCGCGGATTCCCGACCAAAACCTCAGCGTCACGATTGAGGACGCCGGAGGCGATGCACGCACGATTGTCGTCCGCTACTCTGACCGGTAGTTCGGCGCTTCCTTCGTAATCGTCACATCGTGAACATGGCTTTCGCGGAAGCCCGCCGCGGTAATCTTGATGAGCCGCGCTTCCTTCTGAAGCGCGCCGATCGTGGCGCACCCGCAATAGCCCATGCCGGCACGCAGGCCTCCCACGAGCTGATGGACCATCGTGGCGACGCTGCCCTTGTGCGCGACGCGCCCCTCGATGCCTTCCGGCACCAGCTTCTCCTGCGCCGACGTGTCGGTTTCGAGGTCGAACTCGTCCTGGAAATACCGATCGCGGCTCCCACGGCGCATGGCCCCCAGGGACCCCATGCCGCGGTACTCCTTGAAGCTGCGCCCCTGATACAGAATCAGCTCACCCGGACTCTCGTCGGTGCCGGCGAAGAGGTTGCCGATCATCACTGAGCTTGCGCCCACGGCAATCGCCTTGGTGATATCGCCGGAAAACCTGATGCCGCCATCGGCGATGATGGGCACGCCACGGGCTGCCGCGGCACGCGCACATTCGATGACTGCCGTAATCATCGGCACGCCGATGCCGGCAATGACGCGCGTCGTGCAAATCGACCCCGCACCGATACCGACTTTCACCGCATCGACACCCCGCTCGATGAGCGCTTCGGTGGCCTCGGCCGTCGCGACGTTGCCGGCGATGAGATCGATTCCCGGGTGCTCGCGTCGAAGGCGAGCCACCATGTCGAGCACGCTCTGCGAGTGACCGTGCGCGGTATCGACGACCAGCACATCGACATGCGCATTCACGAGCGCGGCTGCCCGTTCGGGCGTGTCGCGCGCGATGCCCACGGCGGCCCCAACACGCAGCCGGCCGAGGTTGTCCTTCGAGGCGGCCGGATACTTGATCTGTTTCTGAATGTCCTTCACCGTGATCAAGCCTTTCAGCTTGAAGTCGCGGTCCACGACAAGGAGCTTCTCGACTTTGTGGCGATGCAGAATCTCACGGGCTGCATCGAGGGTCGTGCCAACCGGCACGGTGATGAGGTTCTCGCGGGTCATCACGGCGGAAATCGGACGATCGACGTTAGTCTCGAACCGCAGGTCGCGGTTCGTGAGAATCCCGACCAGTCGCCCTTCCTTGTGGCCGCGCTCTGTAATCGGTACGCCTGAGATCCGGTACTTCTTCATCAACTCGAGCGCTTCGTAAATCCTGTGGTTCGGAGAGAGGGTGATCGGATTGACGATCATGCCGCTTTCCGATCGTTTGACCTGATCGACCTCGGCGGCTTGCTCTTCCACGGTCAGGTTCTTGTGGATGACGCCCAGGCCGCCTTGCTGGGCCATCGCGATCGCCAGGCGGCTTTCAGTGACCGTGTCCATCGCCGCGCTGAGAATCGGCACGTTCAATCGAATTCGTGCGGTCAACTTCGAGCCGATGTCCACGCCACTCGGCAAGATCTGGGAGTGTTGCGGCACCAGCAGAATGTCGTCGAACGTCAGGGCTTCGGGGAGACCGGCGGCAACTTGTGAAGCGGCATTCAAGGGCACTGTCATTCACTCCGCGAGAAGTGACGGCCTTATCCGTGACACTTCTTGAATTTCTTTCCGCTGCCGCACCAGCACGGGTCGTTGCGGCCGAGCTTGGGCTCATCGCGACGGACGGTCTTTACCACGGCATCATCGCCCCCGGTTCTCGCGGGCGTGGGTGGACCAGCCGGTCTCG
>JAMQPK010000004.1 GCA_023717525.1 Vicinamibacterales bacterium
CCCAGCGCCGACGTAGAGCGCAATCCAAGTCCCCGGATGCCCCGAGACCGAGCAGAACCATCCGCCCAGTCCCGTAGCGAGTGTGACCTCGTCGTCGTTGCGGCGATAGTCCCCCGCCGTCCAGGTCTGAAGCTCGGCAGCCGGATCGTCAGCCGGGGAGGTTCCGCCGACGTCAGCTTTACGTGATGGAGAGGCAGCCATGTTTCACGCGTTCGAGGCGCACACGAACATCGTGTACGCGGCGATGATGATCTGGTTTGTTGAGCCGTTGGATCTTCCGCACGGCAAAATGTGATCGGTCAGATACGCCGGGTTCGCGTTGCCGAGGAAATATGGATCGGTCGCGGCGTTGAAATTCCCCGACGGGTACCACGCGAACGTCGTGCCTGTGATTGTCTCTGGATGGGTCAACGTCGTAGGTCCGGTCATGCCGCCAGAGTTGTCGCGGTTGTAGACCGCCAGGCTCCCGGTGTCGGTCGTGCCTGACATCGCGGCGAGCACGCGCACGTACACGCGCACGGTCTGCAAGCGTCCGCGGCTGGTGTAGCGCAGTGGAACGTCGATGCCGGGTCCGGTCACCGACGGCGGCGTGCCTACCGCACCGTACGCGCCGTTGTGGAAATAGCAGTAGTTGTTCCCGATCGAGACCCCCAGCGCCACCGATGGGATCTTGCAGAAGTTGAACGAGAACTGGATCCCCTTCTCCAATGTCAGCCGATTGATAAATGTTCGAAGGTCCGCAAGCGATCGACCGTTCAGCCCAGCTCCGATGATCTCCGAGCCCTGCGAAACGTGATCGAGCGGCATGGCCTCGACGCCGACGACGGGGTGGGCGACGCCGGCAGAGTCGTTCTTGGTTTCGATTTGGCGCTCGTAGATCACGCCTGCCCGAACCTGCGGGCCGCTGGTGACGCCAAGCTCACCCGCCTGGATCTTGATCTCACGTGCTGTCACCGGCAAGCTGTAGTCCGACACCTGCTTGGCCATCAACGGAGTTGATGTGGCGTATTTCGGATACCAAAGATTCGCGTTGTCGTTCACGTCCTCACGTCGTCCGGGCGACTGCGGCACCAGTGTCGATACCGTCTGATCGGCATCGGCTTGATTCAGCGTCAGCCCCGTCAACGGAACCGCCGCGGCGTCTGCAATGGGGACGACCAAGGCCACGCCACCGAGAGCGGGGGCGCCGACACTGGCCGGATACCACAAGCGCCTCACCTGCGGGGTGGCGTTGTCCTCGGCGTAGTTTGAGTTCCCACCCACCCAGGACGCAACCGGACGCGGGCGGGCATTGAAATCGTTGGCAGCCGCCCACAAGCGCTTCGCAACCTGGGCAAGCGCGGGCTTCTCGTTTGAAGCGGGGCCACGGGCGGCGTCGTCGAAGAGGGTGGTTTTCATTCGTACTGCCCCCATACCGACAGCTCGCCGAGCCGCACGGTATTGCCCGTGATGCCATTCGTGATATCAGCGGTCACGATCAGAAAGGCATTAGGCTCGGTATTTCTGGCATTAATATTCTGGAGACCACGCGGAGCGAAGTTTGTCCACGTCTCACTCTGAACCTTTGTGTAGCAGTATGGGATCGGCGTACCGGCGGAGCCACCGACTGCAACAACGGTGTTGCTAGAATACGGACCGCTGATGAAGCTGGGCAAGAACAGCCGGCCATTTTCTTTATTCGGGCTTGGCGTCGTCACGTCCGCCAGGTGCATAACCGGGGCGGACGCGAGGTACATCACGATGTTCGTCACGTTGATATCGATCGCGGCCTCCACGCCGGACACGCCACGGTAAAACCCCAGCGACCAGCACAGCCGAACGGCATCGATTGGAACTAGAATCGGGGCCTGTCCAAGAAAACAGGTTCCGTCTCCACCCCCAGGCGCCGCGACTTGGTAACTT
>JAMQPK010000024.1 GCA_023717525.1 Vicinamibacterales bacterium
GCTCAGATCAAGAGCACCCGAATCGTGACGGGGGAGCACGAATACACGCGGTACGGGTTCCGGCAGCTCCTCGAGCATGGCGTGAGGACGATCTGGCAGCCCGACATCCACTGGTGCGGCGGCCTCACGGAGCTTCGGCGCATCGCGGCGCTGGCGGCAGCCTACGACGTCTCGGTGATTCCGCACAGCGGCGGGGGCAGGGACAGCGTGCACTTCATCATGGCGACGACCAACTGCCCCTGGGCCGAATTGTTCATGCCGGCGCCTGGCGGCCCGCGCGAAGTCTACGAGCGGTTCGAGGAAGACAACATGATCACGCGGGGACCGGAGGGCATCTACGTTCGTCCGTCCGATCTACCTGGCTTTGGCTGGGATTTTCTGGTGAGTTGAGTATGGAAAATACGGAACGTTCAACGAGCTCCGTCGTAACCTGGGTACACGTCGTCTATGCCCTGCATGCGTTCAGCCTGCTGACGGGAATCCTCGGCGCTGCAACGGTCGTTGGTGCCTTTCTCACCGGCTGGCCGTCGATTATCGCGGTGATTCTGAACTACGTGAAGAGGAGCGAAGCGCGCGGCACCTGGCTCGAGTCGCACTTCCGGTGGCAGATCCGCACGTTCTGGTTTGGGTCGCTCTGGATCTTTCTCTGCATCTGTTTCATCGTCATGACGCTCGGGATCGGCCTCATCATCGCGTGGCTGCCGATGGGGATCGTCGGACTCTGGTTCGTGTACCGGATCGCTCGTGGATGGGTGGCTCTCAACGATCAGCGGCCGATGTACGCGTAGGGCTCCGCACGATGCGGAGCCCTACAAGCTGCGTCGAATCGGCCTGATCGCCGCCTTCATAGGCGGTGACGGCCCCGGCGGTCACGATGATCAGGCTATGGCCAGGATGCGTGTGCCAGCCGGTACTCCCTCCAGGCGCTCACACGTTGCTTTGCACGTACACGTCTGACGACCCTTTGGTCTTCTGGATCGAGAGCCGGATGTCGCTCTTGTGCCGCGACTTCCAGAAATCCGGTGGAATCAGGCTGTTGAAGGCGTTGATTTCGTCGAATCTGCCCACGGCGATCGTGGTGCCGAGAAACCCGTTGGCCGGTGTCGCCAGAACCGTCCTGGCATAGGGAGCCGTGACCATGATCGCGGCACCCATCGACAACATCCACATCAGGAGATGCTGCTGAGTGGCGTCAACGCGTGTGCAGCCCCCTGCTGCGAACAGGATCGTAGGTGTTCTGCTTGGACGGTGACGTCAGCACCAGCACGCCATTGCGGCGCACCTCGATGTGCCACCATTCCAAGGGGTTCCGCGTCCAGGTGTCTGCCCAGACTGACCGTGTGATCGTCTGGCCGCATGACACCTCGAACGTCTTCTGCTGCACGAGGACCGCATCCCCCCAGATGGAGACCTCCCAGATACCTTCATTCGCCAGAGTAACCGTGGCCATCACGGGCGTGCCATCCATGTCCACCCACCCGTCGAATACCGCGCGCGGGAGGTTCACATCCTTGCAGAAGGGCACGAATGGTTCATCGGGTGGCACAGGAGGAGGCGGCGCCGGAGGCTCCGGCGTGGGCGCAGCCGGCGGCAACGGAATATCACTCACCGCCACGACACGATCCAGTGACCGCACCGGCGGCACACGGGCCATGCTCGAGGCCGCGGTAACGGTGGGCTGGATCGGATTCGCCGAGCACCCAGACACCGCGAGAGCTACGAGAAGCAGAAGTTGTTTCATGATTGACACCCCAGTACCACCCGCCCTGCAGTGCCTGAGCGCACGAGGGCGATGGCGTCGTTGATCTGTGTGAGAGGGAACGTGTGCGTCACCAACCCGTCGAGGTTCAACTTACCCGCGCGCACGAGCTTCACCTGCTCGCCTTGATACTGCCAGCCGCCGTTCCTCGAGGTGCCGTCGAATGCCGTGCTTTGCGGCGATGAAGCGACTGACGCGGGTGTTCAGCCCGCGTGGCTCGGCCAGTGAGACGATCGAAATCCCAACTCAGCGGGGATCTGTAATTGGAACCCGGACGTCGGTATCCTGGTCGAGGGAAAGCGTCAGCACGGCGCCGCGCGCCAGCCGGATCTCTTCGCCGGAGGTTGACAGCACGACCGCAGCGCCCCCACCTCCGCCCACGGCGGTACCGATCGCGGCGCCTTTTTTTCCACCGACGATGCCGCCGATGATCGCTCCTCCGGCGGCCGGAATCCCGATCTTGGCGGCGTCTTTACCTTTCGTGGCTGGTGCCTGCAGGCTGGTGCGCGCCATGATCGCAGACCGCTCGTCGCGTCCAGCGACAGAAACTGACGTAAACCGCAATGCCAGACCTGCGCGCCCTTTCACCTTCCCAGCGGCCTGAGCCGCGGCTATCTCGCCCTTGACGACGCTCCCGGCAGGGAGGACGTCTATGCCATCGACAACCACGGCATTGGAGAGGGTCGCCTCGACGGGATCCTCGACGCGGCTCGTATCGGAACCGACGGCGGAATCAAGACGCACGACGAGCTTCGTGCCCTCCGGCAATGTGAACTCGCGGAACTTGGCGATCGCGGGGAGCGGGGTTGGCTTCGCGTCGTCGACCACGCGCACCGCAGCGATTTCGTCGCGTGGAACCGAACGGCTGGTCGATCCCACGGCTACCTTCACACCTTGTTCATCGCGCTCGGCGAGCGTGCCGTGTACTACGCCGCCATCCTGCCGGATGACTTCTACTTCAGAGCCGACGGGCACCTTCTCGACATCGGCAGGACGAGCGCAGCCGACAGCAGCAATAACCGAAGCGAAGGCGAGCGTTGAAAGTCTATTCATCATGTTCTCAGCTTAGCGGGCGGCGGGCATGCCCCGATGTTCACTAGTGGATACCGCGGTCGAGGTCGCGCTAGTAAGGTGAAGGCGTATGAAAAACATGACATGGCCGCGATCGACGGTGTTGATGGCAATCGTTCTGAGTGCGACGGTATCCTGGGCCTGCGCGACGAGATCGATCAATCAGATCCTCGTCGACCCGTCTCGGTACTCGAACCGCGAGGTTCGTGTGTCTGGCTCGGTCGTGGAGAGCTATTCGTTCGCGGGCCGCGGAGTCTACCGGATCGGCGATAAATCGGGCCAACTCTGGGTGGTATCCGAGCAGGGCGTGCCTCGCAAAGGCGCCCGGGTCGT
>JAMQPK010000027.1 GCA_023717525.1 Vicinamibacterales bacterium
CGGCAACTCTGGCGTCTCTGGGAGAGCGACTCCGTGAGCGCCGATCGGCTCCCGTTCACATTCGCGAGCTACAACGCCGGCCGGTTGACGATCCTCCGCGCCCAGGACACGGCGCGCACCCACGCGCTCGATCATCGCACCTGGAAGAGCATCGAGACCGTAGCTCCGCGCCTCAGACGGTGGCGCCACTCCGAGACCCTCGATTACGTTCGGCGCATCGAGTTGAACTACGCCAAGCTCGACGAGCGCGGCCGTGTCCGCGCCGATACGACGCGTCGAGCCAAGGCCCGTTAAGACCTAAGACCACAGAAGGAAGCAGTTGCCCACTTTCATTCATGTAATGAAGGCGCTGACGAAGGTTGTCCCGCCTTCTCGCGTCATTCTCAACGACATCTGGCTCTCGTTCTACCACGGCGCGAAGATCGGCGTCGTTGGGCCTAACGGGGCAGGGAAATCGTCGCTGCTGCGCATCATGGCCGGCATCGACAAAGACTTCAACGGCGAAGCCTGGTCCGCGGACGGAACGAAAATCGGCTTCCTCCCGCAAGAACCGCAGCTCGACGCCTCGCTCGACGTTCGCGGCAACGTGGAGCTGGCGGTCAAACCGCAGCGCGATCTTCTCAAGCGCTTCGAGGAAATCAACCTCGCGTTCGCCGAGCCGATGGACGACGCCGCGATGCAGAAGCTTCTCGATGAGCAAGCGCGCGTGCAAGAACGCATCGAAGCGTTGGATCTCTGGAACCTCGACAACAAGATCGAAGTGGCGATGGACGCGCTGCGTCTTCCGCCCGGCGACGCCGATGTTGCGATTCTGTCCGGCGGCGAGAAACGCCGCGTCGCGTTATGCAGGATCCTCCTCGAGCAGCCCGACCTCTTGCTCCTCGACGAACCGACGAACCACCTGGATGCCGAAAGCGTGGCGTGGCTCGAGCACCATCTCGCCGATTATCCCGGGACCGTCGTTGCGATTACGCACGATCGCTATTTCCTGGACAACGTCGCCAAGTGGATCCTGGAGCTGGACCGCGGCTCAGGCTTCCCATACGCAGGGAACTACACCCGCTGGCTCGAACAGAAGAAAAAGCGGATGGAGACAGAGGAGAAGCAGGCGTCAGCGCGCCAACGCACACTCGAGCGAGAGCTCGACTGGGTGCGCATGTCGCCACGCGCGCGGCAAACGAAGAGCCGGGCGCGCATCCAGAAGTACGAGGAGTTGGCGAGTGAAGGGCAAGTCGAGAAAATCGTGCAGAACGAGATCATCATTCCTCCCGCGCCACGGTTAGGCAACGACGTCGTCATATCGACTAAGCTCAAGAAAGGCTACGGCGACAGGCTGCTCTTCGATGGAATGAGCTTCTCGCTTCCGCGCGGCGGTCTCGTTGGCATCATAGGGCCTAACGGGGCGGGGAAGACGACGCTCTTTCGCATCATCAACGGCACCGAGCAACCCGACGGCGGCACCCTCAAACTCGGCGAAACCGTCCAGATCGCGTACGCCGATCAGTCGCGCACGCTCGACGGCAAACGCACCGTGTGGGAAGAGATCTCCGGCGGCAACGAGTCAATCGCCGTCGGCAAGCGCGAGATCAACTCGCGCGCGTACGCCTCCAGCTTCGGCTTCAAAGGCGCGGATCAGCAGAAGCTCGTTGCGAACTTGTCAGGCGGTGAGCGCAATCGGCTGCATCTCGCAAAGACGCTCATGGCCGGTGGCAACTTGCTGATGCTGGACGAGCCCACGAACGATCTCGACGTCGACACGCTGCGCGCGCTCGAAGAAGCGTTGCTCGATTTCGCCGGCTGTGCGGTGATCATCACACACGACCGCTGGTTCCTGGATCGCGTCGCGACGCACATCCTCGCCTTCGAGGGCGAATCGGAAGTGGTCTGGTACGAAGGCAACTACGCCGCCTACATCGAAGACCTCAAACGGCGCAAAGGTCCTGACGCAGACCAGCCGCACCGAATCAAGTACAAAAAGCTGGTGCGCGCTTAGGCTATCTCCACTCGTGCGCGCCGACGTCGTAGCTCGCTCCGAACGGCGTGGTCCCAGCATAGTAGTCGATTGAACCTGGGTTCACGCCAAACCGCGCAAGCAGGTTCAACCCTTTGTTTATGAGCGGTGACGTCGATTTCAGTTTGTAGGCGCCAAGACTGGTCAGTAAGTCGGCGTTTCCAATCGTCCCTCCGGCACCGGCGGCCGTGAACTGCGGATCCCCCTGATAGCCGACGGGCGCACCGCCTAACGTTTCTTGCGTGGTGCTGGTTCGCCACGCCCCGATCCCCCAGTATGTCGAATTACCCCAGAGAAACCTCGGCGCCGTAGTGCGGCTGAACCAACCATTCCCCTCAAATCGGAGATCGACGGCGCCGTTGAGCTGGTCGGCCGAGACAGACAATACGATCGAGCCGCTGTCGGCAAAGAACGCATTGTTGCGGAAATGCACGCGCTGCACGTCCTGCGCTGGAATCGTGGCGTTGAATACGTTGACGGCTCGTGAAGCGCCGGACAGCGACGACTTGAGATACACAGAATTGTTGTAAATCTCGGCGCCAATCGTTCGCCCAAAAATCACGAGGGCGCCCGTTGCGTTCCGCCGCCCGTCGTTCTCGCTCACGTTGTAGCGAATCGTGTTGCCGGAATGG
>JAMQPK010000091.1 GCA_023717525.1 Vicinamibacterales bacterium
CGAAACAGACGAAATAGATCGGGGTTCTACGGTTCTATGGTGCTACGGTTCCAGGTTCTGATTCTTGATCCGTAGCTCGAACCCTAGAACTCTAGAACCCTAGAACTCTACCTAGTTGAAGAGGTCCAGCCCTACCTTCGGATCTTTCCTCGTTCCGGTAATCTTGATCGGCAGCACCGTTCCAGCGCCGCGCTTCCTGAAGATCGGATCGAACGCTTTCAGAAAGAAGCCTCTCACGCCACCGCCAGCCGCTTCCGACAATGGCGCCCGCAGGCGTAGCTCGCCCTTGAAATCCAGCAGCTCACTGCGCAGGCCGTAAGTGCCGGAGATCCTGACGACGGCGCCTGGTACTTCAAATGTCAGCTGCGTGAAGCGGACAACGGCGCGGTCGAGGCTGAGCTGCCCGCGAAGGTCTGAGACCACATCGCCCATCGCCTCGTCGCTGCCCTTCCCCTGGCCGTGCCGGCTCAGACCAGTCAGCTTGCCCTGAACCGCGGGATCGGTAAACGTCGCGCGAGTAAGCCCGAATTCGCCGCGAAGCGTCATTTTGTCGATCACCTTCCTGCTCTTGTCAGCCGGAATGAGAATGTTCGCGCGCAGTTGCGCCGGCCCGACCAGAAGAGGCTTCTCCGTATCGACCGCGAGCTGGAGAAGGTCTTCGATCCGCCCCGCGTCAATCGTGACGTCGATCTGAATATCTCGCCCGCGAACGTCCGCAGCGCCGACAATCTTTCCTGTCGCAACCAGTTGTGTGTTCAGGAACGTGCCGTCCACGCGATTCAAATAGGTGTCCCCGTCGGATCCGTCTACGACAGCACTGAACGTCGTGCTCAGGGGCACCGCTTTCCCTCCAGCATCGACCTGGAAGTTCGGAGTTTCTGTGGTGCCCTGGACCTCGATGCGATCGAGCGGGCCTGCGAATTTTCCGGCCGACGACAGGACTCCCGCCAGCCCTGCGATCGTGTCGAGGTTGGCGCCGGAGAGCAGATACGTGCCTTTCACGGGCGTTTGCGCCGGGTGTGCGGCGTTCCAGGGGCCAAGAGTGCCCGACGCTTCAATTTCGCCTTTCGGAAGCGGATTCGTCAGTGTCGCGATATAAGGCATCGTCTGATTTACGCCGACTGAATCCATGACAAGGTGGTGAATCAGAAACTCTCTCGGGGGCTTGAGCGGATTGCGGGAGTACAGTTTCAGCACCGTGTCAGGCGCCTCAAATCTGTCGATGATGATCCGATCGAGCTTCCGCCCAGCGGACCCGTATTGGCCACCAGGATCCTGATCCGGCGAAATCTGCACGAGCAGGCCCCGCAGTCGCACCTCGGCAACATGGCGCGGTCGCGCTCGCGTGATCAGATCGCTGAGGGAACCGGCGACAGTGAACGTGTCGAGCGTCAGCAACGGCGGCACGCCAGGGCGGCCGCGTTGCCGGACAATGACACTGCTGCCGCTGAGCGCGATACGCGGGAATAACCTGCCCTCGAGCGTACCGACGGTCACATCGCTCTGCAGCTCTTCACTCAGATAGATTTCGATTTTCTCTTTCAGCGCGACTGTGCTGAGCGCATGGCGGATCCACCATCCGGACGTGATCAGGATCACGGCCAGGATACCCCCGGCCCACAGCGCAACCCGCGGGAGGACTCGAGACAAGGTCAGGGCCAATGGCTAAAAGTCCACAGAACGCATCCTGGACTCGGACAGAAACCGGCGGAAGCCGGTCAGTTCCTGACGCGTCCTCAGGCTGGTGACGCCGCGTATCACCGACAGGGTGTCAATGGAATCTGGCAGCAGGACGACCTCGACGGGGTTCTCGAATGTGACGCGCGAGAAATGCACGGTCATCTCCCATCGTTCTACTCGAATTGTGCCCTGCATGCCGGACAATCCGGCGCGAAGCGGGACCACGAACGGCTTCGAGAGCTTCACGTTCATCTGGAGGATGTCGAAAGTATCGGGGTCGAACCACACGCGGCCCTCCTGACCGCCGCCCTCCGCAGAAAAGCAATTGTCGCGCCACTTGACGTCGACGCCTTCAGGCGGCGACTGCACGAAGAGCAGCGCGCGCGCGCCGTCCGGACCGCCGGCGGCCTGCCCGTCGAGCGCGAACCGATAGCGCGGCTGATTTTTCGCAAGGAGAAATCCCAGCGGTTCCGGTGAGCCGGTCTTCGGATCGGTACACCCCGGCTCCTGATTCTTCCTGGCCGGCCTTCCATTCACCGACAGCAGCGTGCGCCCAATGCGGAAATCGTCTTCATTCCCGGGCTCGGAATTTCGCGAGACGCTCAACTCGAACACCGTCACTCGCGGCTTTCCGATCGGCTGGAGATTGAACTTCAGATCCTGCGAGCGCACTGTCTCGGTGCAGATGATGCTGACGAATCGGTCGTAGTACTGCTGCGTGCGGTCGGCGATCCCGCGCAGAACTGCGGAGAGATCAGAACCGGACGGCACAGATGTCTGGGCACGCCCGGTGCCCGCGCAGAGAAGCGCCGAGAGCACGAGCGCCACACGGAGGACCACGCAGCGATTATACGGCCGCGCGCGGAAGCGCCACGCGGCGCAGATAGAAACGCTCCCGCCCGGATTCCCCGCGTGCCGCGGCAGCGGCGGCTCGCTCGTCGAACCCGCGCAACGCCGCGTCGGTGAAGAGATCCCGCGCTTCCCGATACTGGCCTCTGTCGCGATCGAAGAGCGTCACGCCGCGGCGGTACATCTCGCTGCCCCAAAACTCGAACCCCGTGCCCGCCGGCTCGCTTCGATAAATCTCGAGTCCGGCCTTTTCGGCCAGCCTCCTCATTGCATGGCGTGTCGGGATGTTGAGGTGACGCGGGGGATCCAACTCGACCCAGTCCTTCCCGTAGACGCGACGCGCTTCAGAGTCGGCCACGGGCACCTCGATACGGCAGACACTGCGCGGCCCCAGCACGGATGCGATTGTCGTCATCGTCTCGGGCGGATTCTCGACATGCTCCATAACGTGCGTCAACAGCACCAGATCGAATCGTTCGCCCGCAATATCCGAAATGGCGGCGCGACGCAGCCTGGGCGACGCCTCCGTGCCTCCGGATTCGCTCGCCATGAACGGGTCGATACCTTCTGCATGGCGGAACCCATGCATCGCAAGCTCGCGCACCAACGCACCGGATCCACAACCCACATCGAGAATCCTCGCGTTGAACGAATGCACCGGCGACTCGCCGATGTACGACTTCAATCGCTCAGCCACCGGGCTGGCGCGGCGCCGCGCGAGACGGCCGAAGAACCCTCGCTCAGAAAAAATCTGTGCGCGGTCGAGCCGGTTGCCGATCCAGGCACGCAGCGCATCGCGGGCATCCTGCTCCCCTTCGCCCTGCAGCGAATAGTAGGCACCCTGATCGTAGTAGCGGCGAATGTCCTCGGGAATCGCGGCGATCTGAAGCGAACCGCACTCGCGGCACTCCGTGTAGCGATGTTCGGTGCGCAGGCCCAGCATCATCTCCAGAGCGACGAACGCGTCCTCGACGCGGCCTCCGCAGAACCGGCAGCTCATCGCATCATGGCAGATCGAACCACGTCGGCCGCGGCTTCGACATCCTGTCGCGTGACGTCGAGGTGCGTCACCATACGAATGCGTTCGCCGTCTACAGGCACGGCAAGCACCTTTCGCTCGGCAAGCCTCTGCAGCAACTCCGCGGATGAGACACCGCTATCCTTCAGGCTGAAAATGATGATATTGGTCTGCACGCTCTGCGGATCCAGCGTGACACCCTCGATGTCCGCGAGGCGGTTGGCGAGCACTTTCGCGTTGTCGTGATCGTCCTGAAGTCTCTTCGGCCCATGCTCCAACGCCACGAGCCCGGCAGCCGCGAGAACGCCGGCCTGGCGCATCCCTCCTCCGAGCATCTTGCGAATCGACCGGCAGTGCTCGATGAAATCGCGCGTGCCAACGATCATCGACCCCACCGGCGCCCCCAGGCCTTTGCTGAGGCAGAACTGCACGGAGTCGAAGGGCCTCGTCATGTCGGCGACGCGCTCGTTCAGGTAGGTCGCGGCGTTGAACACGCGGGCGCCATCGAGGTGCACGTGAATGCCCTGAGCATGCGCGCGGTCGCAGATATCCTTCGCGCGCGACGTCGGCAGTACCGTGCCGCCCGCCATGTTCACGGTGTTCTCCAGGCAAATCAACGCGGTTTGCGGGCGGTAGTAGACCTTCGGTCGAATTGCCTTGGCAATCACCTCCCACGACAGCAGCCCATTCTCACCATCGACGACGCGAGGCAGCACACCGCCAACGGCCGACAATGCTCCCATTTCGTAGTTGTAAACGTGGCCATTCGTCTCGCAGATCACTTCCTGTCCTGGCCGTGTCTGCGCCAGCACACAGGTCAGATTCCCCATCGACCCCGACGGGACGAAGAGCGCCGCCTCTCGGTCAAACACCTCCGCCGCCCGCCTCTGAAGAGCGTTTAACGTCGGATCCTCCATGAACACGTCGTCGCCAACGACCGCGTCAGCCATCGCCCGGCGCATGTCGGGGGAAGGCCTGGTGACCGTGTCAGATCGCAGATCAATCGGGATAGTGGGCAGCATCAGCGGATATTCTAGAACGTCAAGCCTGCGCCGAAGTGCACGCGCGTATCGGCGCCGATGCCGTGGGCAATCATGAGGCTGATATGGAAGAGCGGCGCCATCGCCCAGACGCCGGCGCCCACGCCTCTCTTCAACTTCTGGTCGCGGAACTTCTGCCCCTTGTCGTAGGTGGTTCCAACGTCCATGAAGACGCTCGTGCCGAACCTGGCGAGGCGCAGAGGCGAGGTCAGGGGAATGCGGAGCTCGGCCGAGGCCGCCACCAGGGTATCGCCGATGCTGTCTCCCGCGCGAAAGCCCCGCAGATTGCTCGATCCGCCGAGAATCGACTTGAAATACGGCGGAACCGGACGACTCGCGTCCTCGCGCAGCGCACGTAGAGCGAGCACCGTACCCTGATAAATGCCGACGTAGCCATTTCCCTCGAGCTCCGTGGCGAGCACTGAGTCTCCGGAAAATTTCAGCTGGGTGATGGCTGCTTTCGCATAGACGGCGTTGTGCGGCAGAAGCGGATCAACCCGTGTGTCGAGCGTCAGATCAGCCCCAATCGACTTCGTTTTCTCCGTGTCGCCCTGCAATGTCGACGTCTGCCAGGCGATTTCGCTGCCCACACGAACAGGGTGCGCGAGTTGCCATTCGGCCCTGCCCCACAGGCGCTGCCGGTCTGCGTCACTCTCATAAAACGGATGCGTGCGGCGCTGCACGAGGCCTCCGGCTCGAACCTGTGGAGCCAGCCTCGACGAAAACTCCTTCTGAAATTCCGCGGCGGCGCGCTTGTCGCCGCCCCAGGTCAAGGTGGTCGTGACACGTTGCGTCGGATTCCGGTATCCGCTAATGGCAAAAAGTCCGCCGTAGGCCAGTCCATAGCCGTCCTCGGCGTCGAGGAGTGGCACGAACATCACATTCAGCAACCCGCGTCGGACGACGCTTGGAGCCTGTCCAGGCACGCCTGGAACGGCGATGCGGACCGGACCCTCGTC
>JAMQPK010000106.1 GCA_023717525.1 Vicinamibacterales bacterium
ACGTGAATCGTCATGGAATAGTCGAGCGCTCCGGGCACGCGAATCGTAAATCGCTCCGGATACGTCCGCGGATCGGCGGCATTGAAGACGGGATCGCCGATGCCACGCACGAACGCATACGTCCCCTGCATGTTGCCCCACTGTGGGTTGCTGAGCCACGTCTGCGTGTAGCGCGCGCCAAACTTCAGATCGTGTCGTCCCTTCGCCTCGGGAATGAAGTAGGAGAAGGTGTCGTCGATCGAATGCGACCGCTGAATCGAATAATCCATGGTGCCGGCCGACTGGATGTCGAACTGCTCGTAGTCGAGGATCGGCCCCGAGTCGACGATGCTGGCGCCTGCACCTGCGGGACAGGGCACGCAGCGCGCGTACTCTGGTTTCTGAGCGCGCCATGCGGGGTTGGCGTGCACGGTGTCCTCGAGGACAAGGCCGTAACGAAGCGTGTTGACCTTCGTATCGGTCAGCACCGAAGTCAGCGTCCCGACAATCGTCTGATCACTGTCGGTTTCATCGCCGTAGCTTGTAAGTGTTTCCTGTGCGCCGTCGAGACGATTGAATTGGGGCGCGGTTTCCTTCAGCCACCGGAACGCCCAGCTGTGCTTGCTGTTGATCTGATGGTCGATGCGCCACAGGTAGTTCCACGCTGATTCTTCGCTGGCCGTGGAGAAACTGAGCTCCGGGCGATTGATGAAGTAGTTGCTGAAATTGCGATTGACGAACAGCCGTTCGAGGCTGACGAAGAAGTGCAGCTTGTTCTGGATGATCGGACCGCCAATCGTGAAACCCCATTCCTGCTTGCCGACGTCCGGTTTTTCGGCGCCAAGAACCTTCGTGAAGTAGTCCTTGTTCGTCATCGCCTTGCTTGTGTAGAAGTCGAAGGCAGAGCCGGTCAGCTGATTCGTGCCCGATTTGGTGACGGCGTTGATGACGGCGCCGGACGCGCGGCCCCATTCGGCGTCGAACTGGTTGGTAAGGACCTGCACTTCCTGAATCGATTCGTTGGCAGCGCGAGTCTGACCGCCGACGTTCGAGCCCCGCTGCTCGTCGGTGTTGTTCGCGCCGTCGAACACGATGTTGTTCGCCGCGGTCGGCTGGCCGTTGGCCTGGAAGCTGTCGTTCAGGAACTCGGCGCTGGGTACGAAGACCGTGCCGGGTACGTTGCCGACAAACGCCATGTAGTTCCGGTTGGCGGCCGGCAGGTCGTTCAGTTCGTTGGCTGTGATGTGGCCGCCGACAGCCGCCGACGCGACGTCGACGAGCGGTGCCTCACCGGAAACCGTAATCGTTTCAGCTAGCCCGCCGACTTCAAGTGCGAGATCGAGCGTCGTTGTCTGTCCAACGGTCAGCACGATTCCGCGCCGGTCGAGCGTCTTGAACCCCTCGAGCTTCGCGGTGATGCGATAAGGTCCAGGAATCATCTGCGAGGCGAAGTAACTGCCCTCTGTGCCAGTCACGGTCTCCCGCGTTCCACCGGTATCTTCGTTCGTGATGACGACGGTCACGCCGGGCAGCACCGCCCCCTGCGCGTCCGCCACTTTGCCGCCAAGCTGCGATGTTCCCTGTTGGGCGAGCAGCCGTGTCGGCAGGCACACCAGTAGGCCCAAGATTACGCACAGCGCTAATCTACGCATCTGTCCCTCCTCAGTTCAGCCGATGGTTACGACCGACGACCCTGGGTGCGAGGATGAATGCGCGCGAGAAACTGTATGGATTTACTCGCTATGATGCCTTGAGAATCTTGGATGTCAAGGCTTTTTCAGGAATCCAAACTTATGGTTTTGCTGTGATGAAAATCGTGCTCAGCAAGGCTTGATCGGCGGGTAGTTCCTTGTCGCCGGAGGGATAGCGGTTGGCCTTCATCACGAAAGCGACGAGGTCGCGGTAGGTTTCGTTCGGCAGGCTGTCGGGACTCTCCGGCGGCATCAGCGTCTTCATCCGCTCGAACAGTTCGCCGATCGGTTTGTCGCCCCAGAGGAACGCAAATTCATCGCCCTTCAACGGCGGTGCATTCCCGCCGATCAGAGCGTCGCCATGACACGCGGCGCACGACTTGGCGTACACCGCTTCACCGCGTTTCGCCTGCTCTTCTGTATAGACCCTGTCCCATACCGTGGTCTTGGGCGGTTCCTGTCCGCGCGCGGCGGCTGACCAACCGAGTGCGAGGACAAGGCCCAAAGCCCAGAGCCTGAAGCCCAAAGTCATTTCTTATCAGGGAGGGCAAAAACAAATATAGAGTTCGTCGCCACTCCGAGCCTCGCCTCGGGTAACAGATCGCTGACGATGGCGCCTGCCCACGCTCCGCCACCAGAGCCGACAGGCATCGCGAGATATTGCTTGCCGTTCACGGCGTAGGTGATGGGGAACCCTTGAACCGACGTCGGCATCCGCGGGCTCGTATAGAGAATCTTCCCGGTTGCCACGTCGTACGCGTAGAAGAAGCGGTTCCAGTTGCCCTCGAACACCAGACCGCCGGCAGTCGTCAGCGCGCCGGTGTTCGGCGGCGTCCGCGTGCGATGGCGCCACATGATCTTCCCGGTGTTCGCGTTCATCGCAAGAAATTCACCAAGCCCGTCCGGGCTTTCGGGGTGCATCAGGTTGATTCGCTTCACCGGGCCGCTGCCGCCACCGCCTTCGACGCGTTGAACGGGGCCGAACGTGCCGCGCTCGCATGTGAGGTTCAGCGGAATGTAAAACGCCTGCGTCTCGGGGTGATAGGCCATGGCGCGCAGGCTCTTCATGCCCGATGTGCTTGGGCAGAAGTGAAATTCCTTGCCGTTCACGGGAATGACGTCCTTCCGATAGCTCGCCCGTCCCGTCTTCGGATCGACATCGACCAGCGTCTGGTACCCGAGATCGTGCGCGGCGACGAACCTGCCGCTCTTCCGATCGAGCTCCCACAAGATGCCGAGCTTGCCCATCGTGTAGACCGCCGAACGGCCGTTGATGTCGACGAGCACACGCTCGAATGTCTCATCCATGTCGTGCGTTTCGCCGGGGAGGTGCTGGAAGTACCACGCCATCTTGCCAGTGAGCGGATCGAGCGCGAGCGTGCTGTTGGTGTAGAGCGCGTCGCCGACCGTTCCTCTCTGGAATTGCGCCCACGGCTTGGCCTGCGCCGTTCCCCAATACACGAGTCCCGTTCCGGGATCGTAGCTGCCGGTGATCCACGCGTCGCCGCCCGCGCGAAACATCAGCGGGAGATCTTCCCAGGTCTCGCCGCCTTTTTCGCCAGGCCGCGCGACAGTCGAGGTGCGCCACAGCTCCTTGCCGGTTCGGGCATCGTAGCCCGTGATGAAGCACGCGTCATTCTTGTACTGCTGGCACCCTGTGACGCCGTTGATGAGGACGCCTTTCACCGCGAGCGGTCCGGATGTGAACGTGTAGCCGAGCTTTGCGTCAAAAACTTGTTCATCCCACACGGTCCGGCCCGTTCGTGCGTCCAACGCGATAAGTCGGGCGTCCCCGGTCGCCACGTAAATGTTGCCGCCGTAGATGGCGATATTTCGCGTCGGCGTGTTGCGCACCTGGCCGTTGCCCGGCTTCGGCGTCGGCGCTCTGAAGTCCCACAGCGAATCGCCCGTAACGGCATCCACCGCCTGCACGCCTCCTCCGGGGCTCGGAATGAACATGATGCCGTCGTGCACGAGCGGCGTCGGCTGACTCTGACCAGGCTGAAGTCCCCACGACCAGACAAGCTGCAGCTGGCCCACATTGTTTTTGTTGATCTGGTTCAGCGGGCTATAGCCGGTGCCGTCGTACGTCCGCCGCCAGTTGATCCAGTCGCCCTCATCCGGCTTTTCCAGCATGGCGTCGGTCACTGGTCTGAAGGTCCGGTTTGCAGGGATGCCCGCGCCGGCGCTTTGCCGCTGGGAGCCGCCGCCATCCTGGCCGGCGACGACAAGGCCCGCCAGCAGCATCAACGAAGCCGTCGTCATGAATCGGATCATGGACGATGATTATATGCTTAGCGCGCACGTGCGCTGGGCCACCCTGCTGCTGATCGTTCTTCACGCCGTGGACGCGAAAGCGCAGGGACACAGTGCGGGACAACCCTTCGTGATTGTGCGCGCCGGAGTGAATCTGGTCGGGAATACCTACCGGGTACAGGAAACGCGGGCCGTACCGGGTGTTGGCGCGTCGGTTGGCACGTTCTTGTCGCCCAGGTGGGCCGTGGAACTCGAGGGATGGGTTCGTTCGTCGAATCCTGATTGCTGCGCCGACGGGCGCGAAATGCTCGTCAGCCTCAGCTTCGTCCGGCTCTACGCGCGCGAAGGCCTTCAGCCGTATGCGCTCGGAGGCATCACGATGCTTCATGCGCATTCGAACGAGATGCAGGTTCAGGTGGGCGTCGGCGTGCAGGCACCGGTTTACCGCCGCCTGGCCGTCGCCGTGGACCTTCGCGGCAACGGCGGCGGCTCGACGATGATTGTCAGGCCGGCGATTGCAGCGATCTACTATTTCCGTTGATCATCGATGAGAGGACAAACATGAAAGCTGAAGTGTTGCTATTTCTTTCCATGCGAGTACTGCACGTCGTGCTCGCCGCGATCTGGTTTGGCGCCGTGTTCTTCAACACATTGTTCCTGGCACCTGTCGTGATGCAGACTGGGCCTGCCGGGGGCCAGGTGATGACGGCGCTCGTACGCAAGGGCATGGTCGCCTTCATGGCGTCGGTTGGCGGCATGACGATCGTCACCGGCGTGTATCTTTTCTGGCGATTCACCGGCGGGTTCGATCCGGCCGTCAGTGCGAGCCGGGCGGGCATGGCGTACAGCATCGGGGCGCTCGCGGGCCTGATTGCGCTGATTCTCGGCGGCAGTGTGATGGGCCGGAGTGCCAAGCGGATCGTCGCGCTGGGTGAGCAGATGTCCTCGGCGCCAGAGGCTCAACAAAGTGGAATGGTGAACGAAATGTCGGCGCTCAAGGGGCGAATGACTTCGACCGGTAAGATCGTGCTCGGACTTCTGTTCATCGCTCTCGCGACGATGGCGCTCGGGCACTACGTATGACGAGGCAGAATATTTCCACTGGCTCCAAGTGGGAGCCGATCATCGGGTATTCCCGCGCTGTCAGGATCGGCGAACACATCTGGGTATCCGGTACCACAGCGACCGGCGCCAGCGGCGACATCGTCGGCGTGGGCGATCCCCACGAGCAAACGATGCAGACGTTGAGGAACATCGAGTCGGCGCTCGGAAAGGCGGGCGCGACGCTGAAGAACGTCGTGCGCACGCGCATCTACGTGGTCGACATCGCGCGCAATTGGGAGAAGGTGGGCGAAGCCCACGGAAAGTTTTTCGGTGACATCCGGCCCGCAACCGCGATGGTCGAAGTGCCGAGGTTGATCGATCCGCAGATGCTCGTGGAGATTGAGGCCGACGCCTACCTAGGTCCTTAGTCCTTGGTCCTTCGTCCTTGGTCCGAGCCAGTGACCAAGGGCAGAGAACCCGGACCAAGGACCAAGGACGAAGGACCAAGGACCATGATCTGGCTTGCTGTTGCCGTTGGAGGAGCACTTGGCTCGCTTGCGCGTCACGGCGCAAACGTGCTCGTTGCGCTGATGTTTGAGCGCCCGGTTCCGTATGCCACCGCAGCCGTGAATCTGGCGGGTTCGCTTGCGATTGGTGTACTTGCGGGGCAGATAGCGTCCGGGCGGCTGGTCATGGGCCAACTGGGACGCGCGTTCGTCCTCGTCGGCATCCTCGGGGGCTTCACGACATTTTCCAGCTTCATGCTCGACACCCTGACGCTCGCCCACAGCGGCGATCGCGCGCTGGCGTTTTCCAACGTCGTTGGGCAGACCGGTCTCGGCCTCCTGGCGGTGTACCTCGGCTATGAGCTCGGGGCACTTCGGTAACCACTCATCCTGATGAAGGCGCAGATCCACCGCGATATTCGCAAGGTCTCGACACAGGCGCGCGCCAAGACCAATCGGCGCTTCTTCAAGACAGCTCCGGGCGAGTACGGCGAGGGCGATCGCTTTCTGGGTACGACCGTCCCAGCTATCCGCGCGCTCAGCGTGAAGTATCAGGACCTGTCTCTGGAGGATCTGGCAGCCCTGCTGAGGTCTCCATGGCACGAGGAACGGCTGCTGGCTCTGCTGGTGCTCGTCAGGCAGTACGCACGCGGCGATCAGTCGACACGGAACGCGATCTACAAGCTGTATCTCGCGAATACCCGCCACATTAACAACTGGGATCTCGTCGATGCTTCGGCCGATCGCATCGTCGGCGCGCATCTTTATGACGGAGACCGCGCGGTGCTGCGCAAGCTCGCGCTGTCGCGTTCGGTGTGGGAGCGGCGCATCGCCATGCTCGCGTCGTTCTGCTACATCAAGAAGGGCGAGTTCGAAGACGCGCTGACGATCGCGGAGCTCCTCCTGAGGGACGATCACGACCTCATTCAGAAGGCGGTTGGCTGGATGCTGCGCGAAATCGGCAAGCGAGATCGTGCGGTGGAAGAGCGGTTTCTCCGAAGATATGCGGCGCGAATGCCGCGGACGATGCTGCGTTATGCCATCGAGCGGTTTCCAGAGCCGCTCCGCCGGCGCTACCTGAACGCCAGGGGTGGAAGCCTCCCAAATGCTTGAAACCAGAACGGATCGGACGGCGGGCGAGGTGTCGCGTGTACGGCGGGATGGGCGCCCCGCTGCCTGCGCTCGACGAATTGTGCTTCGCAGTCCACACTCGCTATGCGACACTATGGCCCGACGCCTCGAGCGTATTTGTTAAAGGAGATTTGATGGCCAAGACAGCGAAGAAGAAGACAGCCAGGAAAGCCAACGCCGCGTTCATGAAGCCGATG
The DNA here is from genome assembly GCA_023717525.1 of Vicinamibacterales bacterium. Lineage (GTDB taxonomy): Bacteria > Acidobacteriota > Vicinamibacteria > Vicinamibacterales > JAMQPK01 > JAMQPK01. The sequence continues at coordinate 6,805 of JAMQPK010000106.1, forward strand.
ACGCCGAGCGCCGCGCTCGCCGAGGTCATTGGCGACAAGCCGATGCCGCGCACGGAAGTCACCAAGAAACTCTGGGCCTACATCAAGAAGAATGGCCTGCAGGATGCGAAGAACAGGCGGAACATCAATGCCGACGCCAAGCTGAAGCCGGTGTTCAGCGGCAAAGGCACGGTCAGCATGTTCGAGATGACGAAGCTCGTCAGCAAGCACCTCAAATAGCGACGCGGGCAGGCTCAAGACACTGAGGGCGACGGCGGAACTGCCGTCGCCTTTTTTTTCTGGCGCAACCATGTTCATTGGACACTTCGCCCTGGGCTTCGCCGCCAAGCGCGCGGTGCCGCAGGTGTCGCTGGCTGTGCTCTTCGGAGCTGCACAGCTCGCGGATTTGATCTGGCCCGTGCTCGTTGCGGCCGGCATCGAACAGGTGCGGATCGATCCCGGTAACACAGCCTCCACGCCGCTCGATTTCGTCAGCTATCCCTATTCACATTCTCTCGTCATGTTGGCCGTGTGGGGCGCATTGCTCGGCTGGATCTGCGCTCGTGCAACCCCAGGTCGGCGTGTGTTCGGCATTGTGTTCGCGCTGGTCCTCAGCCATTGGGTCCTCGACGTTGTGACGCACCGTCCAGACATGCCGCTCTTCTTCGGCGGACCGAAGCTTGGATTGGGGCTATGGAATTATCCGGCGATTGAGAAAGCTATCGAGGCTGGCATGTACGCGGCCGGCGTCTGGGTGTATCTTGGCGCGACCAGCGCGCGCGACGCAGCAGGGCGTTGGGGATTGCTTGCACTCGCCGCATTTCTCTTCGTCGGGTTTCTGGCGAGCTCGGCTCCACCGCCGTCCGTCACGGCGCTGTGGGCGACCGCCTTCGGTCTCGGGTTGTTGATTCTCGTATGGGCGCACTGGGCCGATCAGCACAGGAGTCACGCATGAGCGATCCCGTTGCCGGAATCTGGGAAGACTTCATCGACATCTTCTACGCGCCCGCGAGTGTCTTCGCGCGTCGCCAGACCGGATCTTTCTGGATCCCATTGTTCACGGTCACGATTCTGCTTGGCACGTTGTTCTTCCTGAACAGCGGCGCAATGCAGCCGATAATGGACGCCGAGTTCAATCGTGGGATGGCCGTCGCCATGCGGAACAACCCGCAGATGAACGCCGAAGCCGTCGAACGGTTCCGTCAGATCGGCACGCGCATCGCCCAGGTGTTCGTTTTTGTCTTCACGCCGGTCGTGATCGGCACAATTGGCGTCTGTCTCTGGCTGATCGGGAAGCTCTTCGAAGCGAAGCAGACGCTGAAGGCCGCACTGGTGGTCTCGGCGTACGCCTACGTGCCTCGGGTTGTTGAAGCTGTCTTGAATGGAGTGCAGGCGCTCGTGCTCGATCCCGCGGGGCTGAACGGCCGCTTCCGCCTCTCGCTCGGTCCCGGCCGCTTCATCGATCCTGATACGGCCTCGCCCATCCTGCTGGCCATCGTCGGCCGCATGGATCTGTTCACGATCTGGATCACGATCTTGCTGGCAATCGGGCTATCGGTGACTGGCGGTATTCCACGCGGCCGGTCGGCGATCGCGGCGGCGCTCATCTGGGCAATCGGCGCCATTCCGCTGATCGTTCAGGCCATTCGCTCAATGTAAATGTAGTCGTTGGTCGTTCGTCGTTGGTCGTTGGTCCCAGTCGTTAGTTCCAGTCGTTAGTCGTTGGTCCTGCCTACTTTCAACCTACTTTCTAGTTTCTACTTTCTAGTTTCTACTTTCCAGTTTCCAGTTTCTGGTCTCCCGTTGTCGGGCTTTCTGAACCCATCCCATCCAGATCGGGCAGTCTCCGCTCGTACTCTTCGTCCATGAGGTGGCTCGACAGCAGAAAATCGGCCGTCGCCCGGTTGCAGGCAATCGGCACGTTGTAGACGACGGCAACGCGCAGCAGCGCCTTGACGTCGACATCATGCGGGTGCGGGGCAAGCGGATCCCAGAAGAAGATGATGAAGTCGATGCGTCCCTCGGCGACGCCGGCGCCAACCTGTTGATCGCCCCCGAGCGGGCCGCTGCGAAAACGCGTCACGGGAAGGCCGAGCTCCTTTTCGATCATGCCGCCAGTTGTTCCGGTGCCGTAGAGCTCGTGCTTCGACAGCGTTCCCTTGTTGAAGCGCGCCCACTCGAGAATGTCGCGCTTCATGTTGTCGTGCGCGATCAATGCGATGCGCTTGCGCTTGGCCGTGACGATCGAGCGGAAGGACATAGGTTAAGGATACGCGATTACAATAGACGGCCTATGCCGACAGTCATCTCCGCGCCGTCAGTAATTCAAGCGGCGGGACATCCACCCAAGCGGATCGAAGAGTTTGCCGGTCGGGTGAATTCCGGTCACACCTCGGTCAGCGTTGCCAAAATGACGTCTCCCGGCGGCTGGAGCGAGCCGGGGCAGGCCCCCGAGTTCGAAGAGATCACGGTTGTGCTCCGCGGCATGATCAGAGTCGAGCACCGCGGTGGAGTGATCGACGTTCACGCCGGCCAGGCCGTGGTGACCCACCGCGGCGAGTGGGTGCGCTACAGTTCGCCTGAACCGGAAGGAGCGGAATACATCGCGGTGTGTCTGCCGGCGTTCTCGATGGAAACGGTTCATCGAGATGATGGTTAACAAAGATGTCGATTGCTGAAAGCCTGCTTCCCGAGTTCGATCACGAGACAGCGACGACGCGGCTGCTGCTCGAGCGGGTGCCCGAGAGCAAGACGAGCTGGAAGCCTCACGACAAGTCGAGGTCGCTCGGCCAGCTCGCCATGCACATCGCGACCATCCCTCAGTGGACGCCCGTCACGCTCACGCAGACCGAGTTCGATACCAACCCTCCAGGTGGACGCGCCTATGGTCCTCCAGCGTTCGAATCACTCGAGCATATGTTGAGCACCTACGACTCGGGAGTCGTGGCGGCGCGTGCCCTGCTGACGGCCACGACCGATGGCGAGTTCATGGTGCCGTGGACATTGAAGAGGTCGGGGCACACGCTGTTCAGCATGCCGCGCGCAGGCGTGTTTCGCACGTTCATCATGAACCACGCCGTCCACCACCGCGGCCAGCTGACGGTCTACCTGCGACAGTGCGACGTGACGCTTCCCAGCATCTACGGGCCGACGGCGGACACTGAGTAGGCTCTTGGCTCTGGGCTTAGGACTCTGGGACTGGCCAACAGCCTAAAGCCCAAAGCCTATCGTTCAGCCAGGAGCGAGCGCAGGACGAACGCCACGTTCGCCGGTCTCTCTCCGAGCCGGCGCATGAAGTAAGGAAACCATTCCTGGCCGAACGGCACATACACGCGCATGCGATAGCCCTCTGCGACCAGTGAGGTCTGAAGGTCGCGGCGGATGCCGTAGAGCATCTGGAACTCGAAGCGCTCTGGCGTCACACCCTGGCCGGCCGCAAAGCGCTTCACGCCGTCGAGAATCGCCTCGTCGTGCGTGGCGATGGCCGGATACGTCCCTTCACTCACAAGACGCTTCGCCAGCCGGAGGTACGCGGCGTCGACGTCCGACTTGTCTTGATAGGCAACCGCCTTCGGTTCGCGATACGCGCCCTTGACGAGGCGGATTCGCGCGCCGAGCTTGTTAATCCGCTCAAAGTCCTGTTCGCTTCGGTAGAGGGCGGACTGCAGGACGACCCCCACGTTCTGATTGCCGTGGCGCCACACGGTCTCGAAGATCTCGATCGTCACCTCCGCGTGCTTCGAGCTCTCCATGTCGATGCGCACGAAAAACCCGCATCTGTCGCCGGCGGCGAGAATGCGGCGCAGATTGTCCACGCAGATGGCCTTGTCGACGTCGAGGCCGAGTTGCGTCAGCTTCAGCGAGAGGTTCTTCTCCACGCCGGCCAGATGGACCGCCTCGATCAGCGCGAGATACGCCCGCGTGGCGGCCTCGGCGGCGGCGAGCGTGCCGACGCTCTCGCCCAGATAGTCGAGGGTGTGGTGCATGCCGCGCGCGTCGATCTCGCGGACGGCATCGATCGCATCCGCGATCGTCTCGCCGGCGATGAAGCGGCGTGCGAACGACCGGCTCCCGGACATCCCGTAGCGGGACGCCAAGGTCTTCAATATTCGGCTGTGGGAGAGTGTCTGGAAAAAGGCCTTCGACGCAACACCGAGCATCAGTGAGTGCGGCTGGACCCGGAAGCCATCAGGTGGTCGATCGTGCGGGCGTAATACCGGAGCACGTTGCGATCGCGCACGCGGAACCGGCCGCGCTCGGCGACGATGATGCCCCGGGTTTCGAGAAGTTCGGCAGCCTCTTCAACCGCCTGCCGTCCGTTGTTGACGCCGAGATTGGCACCGACCGCGCGCAGCGTCTCGATGATCGCGTCACACCGCGACTCCAGATCCTTCCTCGCGATCGACGGGCGCATGGCCGCTGACACGACCGCGGTTGGGAGCACCTTCACGAGCTTGCCAATCGATGTGCGGGTCAACCGGCCAAGTTCGAGCACGTCGCGCCGCGCTTCCGAGTCCCATCCGTCCAGTGGAATCGGCCGGCCGAACGTGACGAACGCGCGCGACCGATACCCCACGGCGTAGCGGACCATTTCCGCGAGCTCTCGGGTGAACGGGCGCTGCGCGCGCTTGATGCGTTGGCGCGCGAGGATGTGATCTTCGAGGACGAGATCGTACGAGATGGCCATGGGGACAATCGTCAGCCCACCCAGTCCCGACTGCAGCGCCGCGTGCAGGAGCCCGGTCTTTGGTGCCTTCAGCTCGCCGCTGTAGCTGCGCCCGCCCTCGAGATAGAAGAGGAGGTCATGGCTGCGAAGCAGCTCCGCCACATACGCCTTCAGCGTGATGAGATACGCCGGATCCTTCGTGTTTCGCCTGATGGGGATTGCGCCCGTCACGTGCTTGTGGATGAGGCCGAGCGGACCGCCGAACAGATTGATGCCCGCCGCGATGATCGGCGGCCGGACGCCGCTGTCGTCGAGCACTAGAGGTTCGACGAGATAGTCGGTATGGCTCCGATGGTTCGAGGCGTAGATCACCCGGCCGGCCCGTGTGGCTGCAGCGACGACCTGAATGTTCTCGTCGTGGCGCTCGATCTTTCTCAGAATCGGATACAAAGGGTGCTTCAGGGCGCGGTAGAACGGATACCGCTGCGTTGTCCGAAGCTCTTCCAGGTAGGCGAACACCCGCTCGCGACCGTCGGCCCCTCCACGGTCGCTGCGCAGGTAGCGCGCGACGTCTTCTCGGGCGAGGACAGCTTGGGTCAGGTCGTCACGCAGCATTCAAGTTTTTGAACTATAACACGGACATTATTGTCATTGTCCCACCGCAGTTCCGAGCTCGCTGCAGATGAAGCCGGCGAACTCGGTGGTAGTCGCCGTGCCACCCAGGTCCCGCGTCGCCCGCCCGGGCATCGCCAGGACGCGGATCAGCGCCGACTCGATACGCGTGGCCGCTTCTGACTCACCGAGATGGTGCAGCATCAACAGGGCCGAACGCAGCAGCGCCGTAGGGTTCGCCACGTTCTGCCCGGCGATGTCTGGCGCGCTGCCATGGACGGCCTCAAAGACTCCCGTGTCTGCGCCAAGGTTGGCCGCGCCAACGACGCCGAGGCCTCCAACGAGCCCTGCGGCGAGGTCGGAGACGATGTCGCCATACAGGTTGGTCAGCAGCAGCATGTCGAATTGTTCGGGCTTCATCACCAGCTTCATGCACAGGGCGTCGACGATTTGCTCGTCGTACGCGATCGTCGGGAACTCGGCCGCGACGATCCTGGCGCTCTTGATGAACAGGCCGTCGCTCATCTTCATGATGTTGGCCTTGTGGACTGCGGTAATGCGCCGCCGGCCCATCTTTCTGGCGTACTCGAACGCAAACCGGGCGATGCGCGTCGATGCCCGCTCGGTGATGATCTTGAGGCTTTCGACGACCCCAGGCACGACTTCGTGTTCGAGGCCCGCATAAAGGTCTTCGGTGTTCTCGCGGACGATCACGAGATCGACGTTGTCGAACCGCGAGCGCACGTGCGGAAGCTTCGAGATCGGCCGGAGGCTGGCGTACAGGTCGAGCGCCTTGCGGAGCCCGACGTTGACGCTCGCAAAGCCCTCGCCGATAGGGGTCGTGATCGGCCCCTTCAGCGCAACCTTATTGCGACGAATAGAGTCGAGCAGTGCCTGCGGCAGGGGCGTGCCCTGGGCTTCGAGCGCCGCCATGCCGGCATCAAACCGTTCCCACTTCACGCTGACGCCGGCCGTTTCGATGATTCGGACGACGGCGTCAGAAACTTCGGGCCCGATGCCGTCTCCGGGGACTAAGGTGACGGTGTGCGTCATGCCGCGCGCGTGCCGTCTCGCGCCTCCCAGAAGAGCAGGGCCAGGCCGGCAGCAGCTATCGGTGCGATGACAATCGCCGAGAGGGCATGCAATTCGCGACCGGCGTAGATCGTGACCGCATACATCACGACGGCGACCGCCATGCGCGCGAAGAAACCAGAGGGGCGGGGGCCGAGCAGAGCCATGGCGGACAGACTGCCGATGAGCAACCCGCCCGAGACATATGACATGCGGAAGAACCTCTCGAGCATGACACTGGAAACAGGCGGCGCCAGGATCCCGACCACGATCGTTCCGCCAAACCAGAGGGAAAGGGCGATAACGTACACGTACCGCAACGCAACCACCCCGTCATTATAATTTGAGCAGCAACGTCATGTCCGAACCGATTCGATGGCTCGACTGGGCCGCTCCCGCGTTTGAGAAGGCCGAGGCCGCCAATACGCCGATCCTCCTCTCGCTCGTGACGGCGTGGTCGGAGGAATGCCGCGTGATGGATTGCACGACATTCTCGCACCCCGATGTCATTGCCTCGGTTTCGTCACGGTTTACCGCCATTCGTGTCGATGCCGATCGACGCCCCGATGTGAACGAGCGCTACAACCTGGGCGGTTGGCCGACGACGGCATTTTTGACGAGCGACGGAGAGTTGTTGAGCGGCGGCACGTATCTGAGCGCCGATCAGCTGATCACGATGCTGCGGGAGGTGGCAGACGCGTGGCGGGATCGTTCGGACGAAATCCGCTCGCGAGCGGCCGACAAGCGTGCCGCGAACGTCCCGGTGATTGGCCCGCACGCCGGGCCGGACGTCTCCGCGCCGGCGTATGTCCGGGCGCTCATGGTGAGCGGCTTCGATCCCGTCAACGGAGGTTTTGGCGTTGCGCCGAAGCTGCCTCATGTACCGGCGCTGCTGCTTGCGCTGTCTCTGACATCGGAGGAAGAGGGGACAGCCGATGCCGAGCTCGCGACGATCGTCGAGGTGACGCTCGACCGGATGTCGGCACTGTGGGATCGCGGTGCCGGCGGTTTCTACCGGTACGCCGACGCTGCCGACTGGAGCGGCCCGGGTATCGAGAAGACGCTCGATGACCAGGCGGCGCTGCTGCACTTGTATATCGAGGCGGCAATCCGCCGCGGATCTGAAGACTTCCGGTCTCGTGCCGGGGAGATCGCGCGGTGGGTGAGGACGAGCCTCGCAGACGGAAAGGAAGGCGGGTTTTTCAACGCACGGTCGGGAGACTCGGTCGACCGCTCCCTGTATGTCGATCGGAACGCGCGGATGGTGGGAGCCTTGCTGAGGGCTGCGGCGCTGTTCGAGGATCCGTGGCTTCGCGACCTGGCGCTCCAGACGTTCGAGACGGTCGTCCTCCCGGGGTATTCGCCGGGCGGTGGTGTTGCACATGCGCCGGAGGTTCGTGGCCTGTTGACCGATCAGATTCAGGTGGCGGACGCGGCGATCTGGGCCCACGCCGTCACGGAGCAGCTTCCGTACTCCATGCTGGCCGCCGAGCTGGTCCAGTTCTCGATTCGCACCATGTGGGACGACACGGCCAACGCCTTTCGCGATCGCACGAACCCCGTCGATCCAGTACACCCGTTTCAGCTCAACTGTGAGGCAGCGTGCGTTCTGGATCGGCTGGCGTCATTGACCGGCGATGCAACACTTCACGATCGTGCGGTCGCTATTCTTGGTGCGCTGGCTTCAGAATACCGGAAGAGGGAGCTCTTCGGCGCGCCCTACGCGCTGGCGATCCGTGAAGTGATCGGTCGCCGTCCACCCGCCAGTCTGGCGCTGACGAAAGTGGATTGGTACCTGGACAGGGACTAGCGCAGTCGATAGATGTTCACGACGCGAACTCGCGCGACTGGCTCGAGCGTCACACCGGCATCCGATCGGAACCGCGAGTCGAAAAGAGGCGGCTCGCTCGGATTGTCGAGCGCAAGGTAAGGCTCATAGCCGGCCCCCTCGAGACTTTGAAGAGTCGCCCGAAGCTGGTCCGCTGGAATCTGATCCCACCGAAGGGTCTCGCGCTCGCCGTAGAGCCTGATGCTGCCGCTATGAAGGCCAGCCAGGACCACCGTCCGGCCTGAGGTGTGAGTCTTGAACCACTCGCCGACCAACGCGTACTTCGCCTCGACGCTGCCGAATCGATACACGCCTTCGCGTTCGAGAAACCTGTGCGAAGCAAATGCACAGAGAAAGGCGAGGAGGGGGAAGAGAAGGTGCGGGAGGTGCGGGAGGTGCGAGGGGTGCGGGAGGTGCGAGAGCGCGACTGAAAGAGCGCGCGCGAAGAGAATCAGGACCAGGACGATGGTTGGAAGCAGGAAGCGGCTCGATTCCCAGTCGTCGAAGACGAGATAGAAAAGATACGGGACCGCGGCGGCCGCTGCGACCGCCGACACTTGCCACGCCCACGGCCGGCCGCGAAGGATCACGAGAGCCATCGGCCACAGAAGCCATACGACAGGAGTGTGCGAGTGCGCAAGCCACTTCCCGAAGTTCGCGACGTTGGCGGCGAGTCGAGTCACAGAGATTTCGAACATGTGCGACGCCGGACCGTAGCCTGATGCAAGGAAACTTCCGTAAAGCACGCGGTTCACCATCATCTGAGCCGCGACGAACGCGATGACCACTGCCGCGAATGCCACGTCGCGAGCCGATCGCCGGCCCGCCGTGACCGCGCCGAGCACAATGACCGCGGGCAGTAGCGCCGGGCGAGTGAGAATCGCCATTCCCGCACAGAACCCTGCCGCGATGGCTGCCCGCGGTCGCTCGAGTCGCAGCCAGACAGCTGCGATCAACCAGAACGTCGCCGGTACATCGCTCATGGGTTGCATCCCGTAGTGGGCCAACAGCGGATCGACGCCGACGATCGCTGCAGCAAATAAGCCGGCCTCCGGTATTCCCTGCTCTCGTCCCATGGCGTACGCGAGCGCCATTGTTCCGAAGGCCATCAGCAGCGGTACGTAGAACGGGCCGCCCGGTCCGAAGATCTTGAACAGAGCCATCACGAGCGGCAGGCCGAGCGGAAATCGCGGGACGTTTGTGTGGCCGTCTGGACCGGGCACGTAACCGAGCGGCGCGGCTGCGGCCGATGCCTCTTCGAACGGCAGCAGCGCGGTAAGTTGTTGAGGTTCTGTCAGCCTGCCGGAAGCGAGGAGGGACGCCGCGCTGACATATCCGTAGCTGTCGAGGCCGCCAGCCACGCGAACATGATGCTCCAGGTAGCCGCCGGCAATCGCGAAAAGCAGCGCGAGCAGGGCGAGCGTGTTCATCGAAGGGCGCAGCGCGAAGGCGGACGGGGCAAACCAAAAGCGGACCGCAAGCGCGAGCCCGAGAAGAACGGCGGGCCGCATCCAATCGTGAAGGCGGAGGCGAACCGGACCCAGGTCGGCGTCGATGCCTCCGAACGCCAGAATCAGCAACAGCGAGGCGGCGAACAGGACGATCGCGGTGTCGAGAGCCCGCTGCGTCACCCCACGACCTGTTCGACGATCGGAGGCTCGGGCAAGGGCAGGGGCGGATTTGCAACGTAACCGGTGTATGCGAGCCGGACCTGGAAGAGCGCTGTTTCAGACGCGACAAAGACGAGCCTTACCCAGAGGCGTGCCAGCAGATACAGTTGACTCACGCCAAACCCCAGCCCGATACGCAGCACCGTTCCACCAACGCCGGGTGCCACTACCGCGTAGGCGAGGAGTACAGCCACGAAGATCAGCCCGTTGATGAGATACAGCACGGCAACGGTAGAGAAGTTGCGCCTGATGAATCGCAGGCTGGCCGCAATCGCACCGATCATGCTGCGGCGATCTTCGACGACGGCCCGGACCTTCGCGTAGTCGAAGACCACGTTTGCGGCCACGAGCAGCATCCCGAACACGAGGTAGAGCCCAACGCGATAGACGAAGGCAGTGCGCTCGCTCGTTACATCTGCCGTGAGGCTCCCGTAAATGTCGTCGAAGAAGATCGGATGCACAATCGCGAACAGCACATAGTAGGTCAGCGCGATGATCGGCGCGAGACGGAGAAATCGCACGAAGTACATGCCGCAGGCGCTGAAAAATTCGTATGAGTGTGTTGGCCGGTTTCGCGCGTATCTATCGATGATGCCGCCGGCCAGGAACAGCCAGAGCAGAAGGTAGGCGGCTCCCAGCCACAGAATCGACGCGGGACGAGCATCCCGATCGAGCAGCGCGCTGATGTTGTCGAGGGCGGCGGCGAACCCGATGATCGCCGTCCGAAGGGTCTTTCCAAGGTCGCTGGCCTGAGCGCGGTACTCGCCGAGCCATTGGTAATTGAAGCCTCGTGCGGCTTCTTCGGCGGCGAGGCTGCTGCCGAGATGACTCGCGATGGCATCGCGCATGAGGAGAGAGAACGGCATTGCGGTGAGGAGCGTCACCACGAACACGCACGCCAGAACAACAGGCGCTCTGCCAACCCTCTTCACGCCGTCGATCAAGGACGGGACCGCGTTCATACGAAGAACGCCCAGGTGACGAGCTGATCCTGCAGCCACACCATCCACTTCGACGCCAGCTTGACGGCCGCTCGTGTGGCGTGCGGTTCGGTTGTAAAGCTGTTGTTCGTGAAGTTGGTGTCGAGCAGCAGAACGCGGTCCGGATCGACTTGTGCCGACACGGCGCGGCTGTGGTTCTCGACCGTGATGCGTGTCCACCGGCCGCCGCCGTCCCATGCCTCGCGTCGAGTAGACCCGTCGGCGAACGTGATCAGCACGGTGACGGGAAAGATACCATCTCCGTAGCGCCGCACGACGATGTCGCTGAGAAACATGTCGTCGGCCTTCTCATCGCTGGAAACGCTCTCGACGCCGTAGTCGAAGACCACCGACGCGCGATACACCTGATCGAAGAATGGTCCGAGGTCTTTGCCGCTCACTTCATTCGCGACCTGAAAGAAATCGCCTGGCCGCGGATGCTTGAACCGCCACTTTTCGAAGAAGGCGGCGAGAATGCGCTGCATGGTCGTCCAGCCAAGCGCGCGCTCGAGCGTGTGGAGCCAGAGCGCCGGCTTCGCGTACGCAAGAGGAGTCGACGTGCGGGGCCACCACTGGTAACTGGGCGTCGCCTGAACATCGGTGGTGAGCTCGGCGCGATAGCTGAGCAGCGATTCGCCATCGACGACGCGATCCCACGGCACGTCGTTCATCACCCATGGTACGAATCCCCCGAAGAACCGCCGCACCTCCCGGCCATGGGACCAGGCCTCAGCGTCGACACGCGCGTTGGCATACTGGTTGATGCCTTCGTCCATCCAGGCATCTTCGACTTCGTTGGTGCCCACGATGCCATACCACCATTGGTGGCCGGCTTCGTGCACCACGGTGTCTTCGAGGTAGAGATCCTCGCGCGGGCTCCACCAGGGAAAGCCGACGGTGAACAATGTCGGATACTCCATCCCGTCGCTCTCGCTCTGCCACGCCGGATCGATGATGGTGATGTGGCCGTAGGGATAGGCGCCGAACCACTCGCCGTAGTAGCGAAGTGCCGTGCGCGCCGCCGCGAAATGCCGCTCGGCCTTCGCGGCGTTCTCGGGCAGGAGCATCAGGCGCATGTCGACCGGTGGCAACCCCGGCTGCTCGAATCTCTCACGGCGCTCGATAAAATCAGGACTCGTCGTCCATGCGAAGTCGTGCACGTCTTCCTGGTAGTAACGATGCATCGTCGTCCCGTCCGGGTTGTCGCGCCGTTCACGCTGCTGGCCGGTCGCAGCGACGGGCCAACCGCTCGGGATCGTCATTCGCACATCGTAGACGCCGTAGTCGGAAAAGAACTCGGTCAGCACATGAAACTGGTGGCAGTTCCAATTGCCGCCTCTGTCGACGACTCCGATTTTTGGAAACCACTGGCCAAGAAAGAAATAGTTCCCTATGGCGCCCGTGCGGGCGAACGGCCGTGGAATCTTCGAGGTCCAGCTGATGTCGATCGCAATGGTCTGTCCTGGTCCAACCGGCAGTGGCAGAGCTACCGAGATTACCGTGCGGTCGCTCGTGTTCTCGTCGTCCGGTGCGATGAATCTCACCGCGCTCGTCAGGTCCACTGAAGCGAACGAGGCGCCAGAGACCTTGAGACTGGAAATGTCGATCGAGCCGGAATCGGCCGTCCGGCGGCCGCTTGTGCCGAGCCACCAGTCCGACAGCTTGGCTTCGCGCATCCACGTTGAATCGGCGTTTCGCCAGGCATTGAAGTACAGGTGAAACTGCAGGTCGGCGACCGAAGACGTGCTGACGTTGGTCCAGGTGATCGTCTCGCGCCCCGTCAGCGCGCGACGTTGCGGATCCAGGGTGGCGTCGATCGAATAGCTGGCGTTTCGCGGAGAGAGCGGCTTTGGAACCGAACCCGGAGTCCGCTCCTGACCGTAAGCAGGCGCTAAAGTCAGCAGAAACGCGAGCGTTGCCAGATTGCCTCGAATCACGCTCGAAATCCTACCCTATAATTTTCAGATGATTCGCGTCCTTCTCTACGGTCTGGGGCCTATCGGGGTGATGATGGCCCGGCAGCTTGCCGCGCGCGACGGGTTCCGTGTGGTGGGCGCGGTTGACGTCGATCCGGCAAAGGTTGGCCGGGACGTCGGCGCGCTCGTGGGCTTACCGCGGCCGCTTCATGTGAAGGTGTCGCCAGATGCTCGGAACACTCTGAAGCAGACCAAGCCGGACATCGTCGTGCTCTGCACCTCGTCATCTATCAACGCGGTGATGCCGCAGATCGAGGACGTGCTGAAGGCGCGCGTGCCGCTCGTGACGACGACCGAGGAGCTCAGCTATCCGGTTCGCAAGCACGCCGCGCTTGCCAAGAGAATCGACGGGATGGCGAAAAGGGCAAAGGTCGCCGTGCTGTCGACCGGCGTCAACCCTGGATTCGTGATGGACGCGTTGCCGATCGCCCTGACCGCCGCATCGGAGCGTGTCGAGTCGGTGACCGTGCATCGCGTGCAGGACGCACGATCGCGACGCCTTCCGTTTCAACAGAAGATCGGCGCCGGCCTTACGCCGGAACAGTTCGCTCGCGAAGCGTCTCGCGGCACGATCCGGCACGTCGGCTTTGCCGAGTCGATCACGATGATTGCCGACGCCCTGGGTTGGCAGCTCGATCGCATTACCGACGACGTCAAGCCGAAGATTTCAGCGACGGCAGTGGCCAGTGAATATCTCGCCGTCGATCCTGGATTCGTGGCGGGCATCATCCAGGACGGTGTCGGGTACCGTCATGGAACGCCCATCATCACGCTTCACATGGAGGCGTACCTCGGCGCACCCGAGTCGTACGACTCGGTTCATATCGAAGGCGTGCCCAAGATTGATATGAAGATCGTTGGAGGCATGCCCGGGGACATCGCGACTGTGTCCGTGGTGCTGAACTCGATTCCCAAGGTCCTCGCTTCGGCGCCAGGACTGCAATCGATGCGGAGTCTGCCGCTGCCTTCGTACTTCGCGGGACGCTAGCGGCCGAGGATTGCCGCAACCACCGCGACAACGCTCGCAACCTGGATTCCAATAACCCAGGTAAAACGGCCGTCCATGTGTTCGAACCGTCGGTCGACGTGCTCGAAGCGCCGGTTCATGTCGTCCCGAAGCGTCCCGATCTCAGTTCGTAGATCGCGAATGTCGTTCCGAATCTCGGTGACCGTTCCGCCGAGATCCTCAGTCCGACCTTCCAAGTACGCAACTCGTTCATCGAGCGTCGGCATCGGCCCTTCCCATTTCCGGGGCATGACAGCCCATCGTAGCATCGTCCTCGCTGCATAACGAATGCCGAGAGAACTCGCGCCGGTTTTGTTCTTGTCGACCTCGAAGATTGCCAATTCTGCCATCCATCACCCAATCACCCATCACCCAATCGTCAATGTCGTAACTGTGCAAACCCCTCCCTTGCACACCCCTAGAATCCGACGATGGCTCCATCAAAAGGCATTCAGCGGTATCCCATCTTCAAGTTGGGCAAGGCGAAGGCCCGGCGCGACTCGCGCAATCTGAAGCTGAAGGCAATCCTTCGCGTGCCTGTTGAAGTGCCGAAAGAGTACGACTTCGACACGTCTCATGCGGGCGTGCCGACGCCCGTGTTTGCCAACGATCGCTTTGGCGATTGCGTGATCGCCGGCCGTGCGCATCAGACGTTGCGTTTCGAGCTCCTCGAGCAGAAGAAGATCATCCGGATCACCGACACCGACGTCGTCCAGGAGTACTTCAGGGAGACCGGCGGCGCTGACGATGGCCTGGTCGTCCTCGATTCGCTGAAGCGATGGCGCAAACAAGGATGGAAGGCCGCCGGAGACAAATACTTCATCACGGCGTTTGCGGAGATCGATCGGAAATCGGCGAGCGAAGTGAAACGGACCGTCTTCACGGACCTCGGCGCCGGCCTGGGCTTGTCTCTCCCGCTGACCGCGCAGCGCGAGTTCGCGGCCGGCAAGGCGTGGAACAAGACGACAGGGTCCGGCTCCACGCGTAATAGCTGGGGTGGTCACTACGTATACGTCTGCGGTTACACCACGCTTGGACCCATGTGCGTCACGTGGGGACGGAAGCAGCAGATGTCGTGGGCGTTCTTCAAGAAGTACTGCGACGAAGCCTACGCGGTGATTGACGCGCTCAACACGAGGAAGAAGCGGCTCGCACTGAACGGTACGAAGATCGCGGCCTTTCTGAGCAAGGTAACCGCAGTCGCGAAAGCCTGAACTTGCAGATTTACAGAACAGTGCTCGTGAGGGCCCGAACGATCACGCTCTCCTGGCGGAAGTGCGTTTCCATCTCTTTCCTGAACAGCGTCCACCACTCCCGATCGAGGTCCGGTGTCATGACCTCGAAAATGACGATGTCGTCCCGCGTGGTTTCGCCTGCTTCGTCCCTCCACACGCCGCGGGCGGGCGCGCGCATGTAAGCCGTCACGCCGCCAAACCTGTCTGCGAGCTCGACGCGCAGCCGGGTGTATTCCGCTGCGTCGAAGGCGTGTCCCTGGTTGTCGTAGAGCGGAAGAAGAATCTGAACGAGATACATCGGACGCTGCTACCTGGTCTGCGGCTTCGTCGCCGCTGCGAGCGACAACGGATCGACGCGAGCCCCTTGCAGGCGAACACTCCAGTGAAGATGAGGGCCCGTGACGCGTCCCGTTGCACCGACGAGTCCGACGACGGTGTCGGGTGCGACCGTTGCTCCGATCTTGACGTCAATTTCCGAGAGATGCGCGAATAGTGAGTAGAGCCCGCCGCCGTAGTCGACAATCACGGTGTTACCCGTGAAGTACAACGGCTCGGCGAGCACAACAACTCCATTGTTGGCTGCGTGAACAGGTGTGCCAGTCTGTCCAACGAAATCGACACCTGTGTGAGGCGACCGCCGCTGTCCGTTGTAGTAGCTGCGGGTGCCGAAATTGCTCGTGGGCGTGCCGGCAACGGGCAGCTGAAAGGCGCCACTCCATTTGCGCAGGGTCGTCGTGTGAAAGATGCCTTCGGTCTTGTGCAGCTCCTTGGCGATCCGGTCAACCTCTTCGGGCGTGGGATTGACGAAGCCTGGCGCAACCTGAAGCCGGCGCACGGCGAAAGCCTTCGGCAAGACCCGGAGTGAACGCATCGCCACACGGCCGTCGGGCGCCTCCACGCGGATCGGGTACGTACCAGGTGCCACCTCGAGATCGATGCCAACGAGTCCATCTTTGGTGTGCTTCCCGAATACGCCGACGTCAAATGTATCTATGCCCGGGACTTCGACGCGAACTACATCGCCCGGGTAGATTGCCGATGGCAGGAAGTTGACCGTGAACGGTTGGGATGTTTGTCGGGCGTCGACGCGCGCAAAGAGGAACACCGCCAGAAGGGGCGCTGCCCAGCGAAGTAAGAGGCGGCGACGCTGCATCATTACCTACAACAGATTGTAAGCGCCTTACGCAACTCGTCACCGCCAGAGGACAGGCGAGGCCAGCCTACGCCCGGAGGATTTTGAAATCCCGGCCGTTTCCCGGCGGCACACCCATTGCACTGTGCCGCCCGCATGGAATCACATAAGTCTTCACGCCGCGAATTCTGCACTCATGCTCTTACGCTTGTGACCACTGCGTCGCTTCTCGAAAGTTGCGGGGGATCGCCGACCTCTCCCAGCTCGACAGCCCCGACCATGCCGGTCATCAACGCGACGCTTGCCAACAACGCCATCACGCTGAACGTGGCTGCCGGTTCGCCGCTGGCTTCAGTCGGAAGCGCTGCTCTTGTCCAGGCATCCAACACGAATGTTCTCGTGGCGCGAGTGGCGCAGGACACCTTCAATGCGATGACGGCCGTCTGCACGCACGAAGCCTGCACGGTCACGCGCTTCGCGTCGGGCACTTTCCAGTGTCCGTGCCACGGATCGGAATACAACACGAACGGCGGCGTGACGAAAGGGCCTGCACCATCGTCCCTGCGGCGATTCAACACGCAACTGGCCGGCGACGTGCTGACGATTAGCCTGTAGACAAAGTCGGGGCGACGGAGTAAAAACTTCGCATCCATGCCCCGACTGCACCGTATTCTGTTCCTGACCCTGCTGGCGGCGATCGGCCCGGTCTCGCACGCTCACGCGCAGGATCACTCCGGCAACTACCCGCCGATTGCAATAGAGAACGGTGCGCTGCTCTACGGCGCGAACTGCGCCCAATGCCACGGCATAGGCGGCGACACTGTCCCGGGTGTTGCGCTGAAGACCGGCACGTTCAAAAGGGCGCCAACCGACCAGGATCTGGCGCGCCTGCTGACGACGGGTATTCCCGGCACGGCGATGCCCGCCACGCGCCTGTCGCCAGGCGAAGCCGATTCCCTTGTCGCGTATCTGCGGACGATGCGCGATTTCAACTCGCCTGCGGTGATGGCAGGAAACTCGACGAGAGGGCGCGGGCTCTTTGAAGGGAAGGGCACCTGCACGACGTGTCATCGAGTGAACGCAAGCGGATCGCACGTCGCACCCGATCTCAGCGACGTCGGTGCCAATCGCGGCGCCGATTTTCTGTGGCGCAAGATTCAGGATCCGTCTGCGACGATGATTCCGCTGAACCGGCCCGTTCACATCGTCCTGAAGAGCGGCCGCGCCATTGACGGCCGGCGACTGAACGAAGACACATATTCCATCCAGCTCATCGACAATCAAGAGCGGTTGATCTCGGTGATGAAGTCGGACGTCAAGGAATTCAGCATCCTGAAGACGTCGCCGATGCCGTCATTCAAGGATCGGCTGGCGGGGCAGGAGCTTGCCGATCTGGTCAGCTTCCTGGTTTCTCTGAAAGGCGAAAACTAGATGTCGCGGCGATTTCTCATCGCGCTCCTCATCCTCGCGCCGATGTCACTGAGCGCGCAGGTGTCTTCGGACCGCATCGTGAATGCTGCGGCGGAGCCCCAGAACTGGCTTACCTACAACGGTGCGTACAACGGACAGCGACACAGCGCGCTGAAGCAGATTACCGCAGCCAACGCGAAGAACCTCGAGTTGAAATGGGTGTTTCAGGCACAGAACCTCGGGACGTTCCAGGCGACGCCGCTCGTCGTCGACGGCATCATCTATACGACGCAGGCACCGAACGATGTGGTCGCGCTCGACGCGCGAACGGGACGCGTGTTCTGGATCTACCGGTATCCGCTGCCGGCTGAAATCCGCATCTGCTGCGGTCAGGTAAATCGGGGCCTTGCGATACTCGGCGACACCCTCTACATGGGCACGATCGACGCGAACCTGCTGGCGCTCGACGCCAAGAACGGCAAGCCGATCTGGAAAACGAAAGTCGCCGACAATGCACTCGGCTACGCGCTCACGGTGGCGCCGCTCGTCGTGAAAGACAAAATCATCGTCGGCGTGGCGGGTGGCGAGTACGGCATCCGCGGCTTCATGGCGGCGTTCGATGCGAAGACCGGGAAGGAAGTCTGGCGATTCAAAATCATTCCGGAGCCCGGCGAGAAGGGCAACGACACCTGGGCGGGCAACAGCTGGGAACACGGCGGGGGATCGGTGTGGGTGACAGGAGCGTACGATCCCACGTTGAACCTGACGTACTGGGGTACGGGAAATCCCGGGCCGGACTGGAACCCGGATCTTCGCAAGGGTGACAACCTCTACAGCGACAGCGTCATCGCGCTCGATGCCGACACTGGCCAGTTGAAGTGGCACTTCCAGTTCACGCCGAACGACGCGTACGACTACGACTCGGTGCAGGTGCCTGTGCTCGTCGATGGCAATTGGGAGGGCAAGCCGAGAAAACTGATGTACTGGGCGAACCGCAACGGCTTCTTCTACGTGCTCGACAGAGCCGATGGGAAATTCCTGTTTGGGAAGCCGTTCGTGAAGCTGAACTGGGCCAGCGGGCTCGACGCCAACGGCCGCCCGATCCAGACTCCGCAACCGCCGGGTGCGGAGACCTTCCCGGGTTTGGCCGGCGGCACGAACTGGTTCTCGCCTTCGTATAACCCGCGCACGGGACTGTTCTACGTGTCGGCGTGGGAAAATTATCGGAACGTCTTTGAGAAAACGCAGCAGGAATATCAAGCGGGTCGTCAGTACACGGCAGGGCGCGGAGGCAACCCGATTCCGACCGCGCCGAACATCCCGACGTTACGGCGCGGGCCGATCAACACCTGGACTGAAGCGCAGGGGACCGGCGTCGTCATTGCGATCGATCCGAAAACCGGCAATCACGAATGGCGCTACCCGATGACCGACGTGACGGACAGCGGGATTCTTACGACCGATTCCGATCTCGTGATCACGGGCGGCCGCGAAGGGCACTTCCATGTGCTCGACGCGCGAGCCGGGCAACTGCTGTGGAAGACGAGCCTCGGCGGACCGATTTCGTCTGGTCCGATGACCTACGCGGTCGATGGAAAGCAGTACATCGCCGTGAACGCCGGAAACTCGATGTTCGTCTTCGGTCTGCGCGAGAACTGAACCTGGACATTGAAGATTGAAGATTGGTGCATTGGATCATTCATCAATGCACCGATGCCCCAACAATCTCTCAATGCGTCAATGTTCCAATCTGCAATACCTGTCGCCTATGGGAGCCGGAAGGCGATGTATTCGCCCGAGTAATTTCCTCCGCTGACGGCCACGACGATGTACTGGCGTCCATCGACGCTGTACGTCATCGGCGAGCCGCTCTGCGGCGCCGGAATGTAGACGGCGCCCACTTCCTTTCCGGTCATCTTGTCGTACGCGCGCAACATCGCGCCGCGGCGCCCGTTGTAAGTGGCATAGAGCGGGTCGCCCATGACGGCGAGCGTCTTCGTCACCATCAGGCCAACCGCGCCCGTCTGACCCGTCTTGGGAATATTCAGTCCCTTGAGCGCCGGGTTGTTTCTGACGCTGTCCGGTGTGTCGCCGTGCGCCACGCTCCACATCAGCTCGCCGCGATCCAGATTGATTGCCGACAGCACACCATAGGGCGGCTTGACGATCGGCAAGCCGTTGACAGTCAATCCGCCGCCGCCCGCCCCGCCCCCACGGCCGGCGGGCGCAGCGGTCAGCGCAGAGGGAGTCGGCGGAGTGTTGCCGGTCGCTTCGATCGCCGCGGTCTGCGCAGCCGCGCGTGGAGAATCCGCAGCGCAACAGTCGCCTGGCCCGAACACTTCCTGGAACGGCTGGCCTGCGACGCCACGAACATAACGGATGTCGGAGAAGCTGGCAGGAGGCGGCACGAGTGAATAGGCGCCGACGCCGGCGTTCGAGGCCGGCGCAAAGACGATGTGAGTTTCCGGATCGTACGCGCCACCCGGCCAGTTCGTACCACCGCCGGCATTGCCGATGTTCAGCGATCCGAGAAGACCGTCGACGCTGCCGAGAATTGGCGGGTTGAACAACGGTCCCGGCTTATAGCGCTTCAACTGCTCGAGCGCTTGTGCGCGCATTTCCGGCGTGAAGTCGATGATGTCGTCGGGAATGTTCACGAAATTCCGGGCATACACCGGCGGCTTGGTCGGATACGGCTGGGTTCGGGAGTATTTTTCGCCCGGCACGTCGCCCTGGGGCACCGGACGCTCTTCGATCGGCCACACCGGCCTGCCCGTGACGCGATCGAACACGTAGAGCAGGTTCTGCTTGCTCGGTACCGCCACCGCCTTGATGGGTTTGCCGTCCACCACAATGTCACCCAGCAGCGGCGTCGACGAAATGTCGAGATTCCACAGGGGATGGTGCACGAACTGGAAGTGCCATTTCCGCACGCCGGTCTTCAAGTCCACCGCCACGAGCGATTCGGCGAACAGGTTGTCGCCAGGACGGTGACCGCCGTAGTGATCGGACGTTGGTGTTTCAACCGGCAGATACACGAGGCCGAGTTCCTCGTCGACCGTAATCTGTGTCCAGACACCGACGTTGCCGTTGACGGCCCAGGAGTCGTTCTCCCACGTTTCACTCCCGAATTCGCCTGGCCCGGGAATCGTGTTGAATCGCCAGAGCTGTTTGCCCGTCCGGATGTCGAACGCGCGCACAAGTCCCTTGGTGTTGTTGTGGGTGGAAACCGTCGCGCCTTCACGGAACGACGAGCCGCTGATGACGACATCACCCGCGATCGTCGGCGTCGAGTGCACGCCAATCTCTCCCGTTTCGAGATCGATCTGGGTGTTGATGCCTTTCACCACGCCGACTTTCAGATCGAGAATGCCGCCATTGGCGAACGACGTCACGAGGGAACCGTCCTTCGCGTGCAGCTCGACGAGCCGGTAGCCGGTCGTGACGTACACGACGCGGTCATCGCCCTTCCCGTCGGTCCAGAACGACACGCCGCGCCCCGACAACTGCCGTGGCGAGACGGCCGCGCGCTTGCCTTCGCGAAGGCTGTGTGCCCAGTTCAGTTCGCCTGTCGCGGCATCCAGCGAGATGATCGATCGGCGAACGCCGCCGGTCGTATAGAGATTGCCGCCGATCATGATCGGCGTGCCTTCAAGCTTGTATTCGGCACGAGGGCCGAGATTGTCGGTTTTGAAGCGCCACGCGACGCGGAGCGTGTTGAAGTTCGACGCGTTGATCTGATCCAGAGGAGAGTAACGCGTGCCGTTGTTATCGGCGGTGTAGTTCGGCCACTCGCCGCGGGCCGTGCTCGGCTTGCCGGTTGCCGGCGCCTGGCCGGAAAGGGGAATGATGACCGACAGCGCGACGGCGCCGAGGAACACGAACGCAAGCACGGATCGACGTACGATGCGCGACATCGCCTACCTCCCTCGTTGTCTGGTTTTCGATGGCGGGATTATAGCTCCGAGCCGGGCCGGGCGTGTCAATCGCGAGAGAACGCGACGTAGAGGGCCACGGGAGCGAGCACCAGCCCGCATGCGAGCACGATGCTGATGCGAAGCAGTGTTTGCGAAGACGCGTCGGTCAGGAGAGGCCAGGGCAGGACGCCCGATGAGAGCCGGCCCGCGACCGAGACCAGCAGGCCGATCAGCGCAGCCACAGCCAGCGCCTGCGTGAACACGATCGGGCGCGCCACCGCGCGGGCCGCCTCTTCGCGCGCGCGGATCTGCGCGCGCAGCCAGACGACGCCGGCCGCGGGCACCTGAGCCTCGCGCTGCGCACGCGCGCAGTCATCGCGGACAAGTGACGCCACGCGTGCCGCTTCGCCGCACACCGCGCAACTCGCGGCGTGCGCGCGGAGTTCGTTGGGCACCTGTCCGGCGAGAACCGCCGACAGGACGTCCGCTTCGAGCGAGCATGTCTTCATCTTTGTCATCGGCTCAACAACTTCACGAGCTTGCGTCGTGCCCTGAACAGCAGCGGCTTGATGCTGCCTGTGCGCAAGCCGAGGGCACCCGCAATCTCACGGTGTGTCGATCCCTGGCCGTACGCCAGCCACACGAGGTCGCGTTCGCGTTGGGTCAACTGCGCCATGGCGCGCTGCAGGTCGCCCCGCTGCTGCGTCTGCGTCTCGAGGTCTCCAGGAGCCGCAGGTTCGCGCGGTCCATCCTCTGCAAGCGGCGTCCGATCGAGCCTCGGACGCCGGTAGCGATCGCGCACGAGATTCGTCGCGATTCGAAACAGGTAGTGACGCCGGTGATCCTCGCCCTCGAATACGACCCGTGCACGGAGTATTCGATAGTACGTTTCCTGCAGCAGATCGTCGGCGGCGCTTGGGTCTCCAGTGGCGCGCGACAAATACGCCCAGAGCATCACCGACGTGCGGCCGTAGAAACCGCGGAAGGCTTCTTCGTCCATCTGCAACGTTTCGTCGTGTGCAGCGATGTCGGCGGGGGCCGTGTCGAAGCTGTCCATGAAAGGAAACGCGAGAGACAGCAGACGTCGTGTCATGAGCTCAGAGTGTCGGCACTATAGCCGGCCTTCGGCGGCGTCACCAGGCCGAGCCTCTTCGAGAGCAGGAACGACACGGCTGCGGACGCGACGAACCCGATGCCGATGGCGAGGACAACGGCGCCCGGTGCAAAGATGGCCTCGCCGATCTCTTCGAACCGGGCGCTGACGAGAATCGTCCCGATGCCGAGAGCCGAGAGCACGATACCGGCCTGCATCGACCAGAAGATGCGGCCGAGCGGCGCGGACATGCTGCGCACCGCGCTCGCTTGCGGCAGCGCTGGCAGGTCCGTCAGCCCCTTGCCCGCAGGTGACTGCAGATAGCCGAGCAACTCTTCGCTCGATGAAAAACGGTCGACGAGCTTGTTGTTCAGCGCCGATTGCGCGCTCCAGGCGCGCTGCCACCGGAGTTGTTCGGCGAGGGTCTTCAGCAGGAAGACGATGCCCGACGTGATCGTCATGATGATGAACAAGGTCATGAAGCTCTCGCCGAGCTGACTGAGCGTGCGGAAGCCTTGAATGCGCGGGTTGTTGTCGTACTCTTCGCGGCGCTGAGATTCGCCCACGAAGAACGCGGGGTTGTGGGCGACCTCCGGATGCTGTTCCAGGAAGGCCGCCAGCACCGGGTAAGTCGCCAGATAATCTGACCGCGTCAGGAGCGACGTGTCGATGCGAAGGACCTCGCGGACCGACGGCGGATATTGGTTCAGGACTTCGCGAAGCCGCTCTCGCGTTTCGTTCGCGTTACGAGTGCTCAGGTCTATCTGGATCGGCGTGGCCGGCGCCTGTGGCCGGGGCGGCGCAGGCTGTTGCGCCTCCGAAGGCGACGGGATGGTCAACAGCAGCGCGGCGGCGAAAAATGCGAAAATGTGTCTCATTGACAGCTAATACGTCCTGGCGTCCCCGCAGTTAACTGCGCGGTTTCCTTTGACTTTACCGTTAAAGTATAGTAATTCAGCCCGTGCAGATACTGTTTAACCTCAGCGGCAAGGTCGCCGTCGTCACCGGCAGCGGTTCGGGCATCGGTCGCGCGATCTCTACAGTGTTTGCCCGACAAGGCGCCCACGTCGTCGCCCTGGATGTCGACGAGGGGTCGGCCGTCGAGACCGTCGAAGCGATTCGCGCCGATGGAGGGCGCGCCGACGCACTCGCGTGCGACGTCAGCGATGCGGCACAGGTCCGAACGGCGTTCGAGGCCATCGACGTCGCCCGGCATCGGTTGGATATTCTGGTGAACAATGCCGGAATCGCGCACGTAGGTAATATTGCAGAGACGTCGGAAGAGGATTTCGACCGGCTCTACCGGGTCAACGTCAAGGGCGTGTTCCTGTGCAGCCAGGCCGCGCTGCCGGTCATGCGTCGTGCCGGCAGCGGCGTCATCCTGAATCTCGCGTCGATTGCCGCGCTCGTGGGCGTCGCCGATCGCTTTGCGTATTCGATGTCGAAAGGCGCTGTCCAGGCGATGACGAAGTCGATCGCGGTTGACTACGTGAAGCAGAACATCCGCTGTAATTGCATCTGTCCTGCGCGCGTGCACACGCCGTTTGTCGATCAGTTCGTCGCCCGGCACCACGCCGGGCACGAGAAAGAGATGATGCGGCAGTTGTCCGAATATCAGCCGATGGGTCGGATGGGGACCGCCGAGGAAGTGGCGCATCTTGCTCTGTATCTCTGCTCGGACGAGGCGGCGTTCGTCACCGGACAGGCGTACCCCATCGACGGCGGGGTGCTGAACCAATGACTCGAT
Organism: Vicinamibacterales bacterium; assembly: GCA_023717525.1. GTDB lineage: Bacteria > Acidobacteriota > Vicinamibacteria > Vicinamibacterales > JAMQPK01 > JAMQPK01. Next base: position 31,127 of record JAMQPK010000106.1, read on the forward strand.
ACGTGCTGACGCTGAACCTGAAGGACGATCCGCGGACGATCGAAACCTACCGCCGCCATCATGCGCGCGTGTGGCCGGAAGTCCTCCAGAGCCTGCGCGACGCGGGTGTGGAACGCATGGACATCCATCTGCTCGGCCGCCAGCTCGTGATGTACCTCGAGCTCGCCGATGACCTCGACTTCCGCCGGGTGTTCGCCGAACACGCGGCGTCGAGCCCGCGCGTCGCCGAATGGGAACGCCTCATGAAATCGCTTCAGGAACCCTCGCCGCTCGCGCCGGCCGGCGATTGGTGGACGGTCATGGAGCCGGTATTCCGACTCGACGATCGGGAGCCGGCCATTGCGCGCGTCGTTGAGCGATCCGCCACGTCCTGATCCCGCCTCCATGAGCAAGCTGCGACAGGCCTGGGACGTCCCGTCGCGCCCCCGGCCTATCGTCATCATCGGCGCAGGCGGCATCGTCCGTACAGCGCACCTTCCTGTGTATCGGCGGCTGGCGTTTCCCGTGGCCGGTCTGTACGACATCAACCCGGACGCCGCGCGGCAGACGGCCACTCGCTTCGGCGTGAACCATGTGTTTCCGACCCTCTCCGATGCGGTGGCGTCGCCGGGCGCAATCTTCGACGTCGCTGTGCCGGGCGATCGGATAGCCGGAGTGCTGGAGCATCTGCCCCACGGCGCTGCTGTCTTGATTCAGAAGCCAATGGGCGAAGACCTCGCCGGTGCGCGCCGGATTCTGAAGATTTGCCGCGCTCGGAGGCTCGTCGCGGCGATGAATTTTCAGCTCCGTTTCAGCCCGAACGTCCTCGCGCTCCGCGATCTCCTCGCGCAAAACGTGCTTGGACAGATTGTCGACATCGAAGTGCGGCTCGTTGTGAGGCAACCGTGGGAGCTGTGGGCGTTCCTCGAGGGTGCGCCGCGCCTCGAGATTCTGTATCACTCGATCCACTACCTCGATACGATTCGATCGATCGCAGGCGAGCCGCTCGGCGCGTACTGCCGGGCCGTGGCCCATCCCGGCATTCCGGAGTTTCGAGACACCCGGAGCACGACGATTCTCGACTACGGCAACGCGCTACGTTGCTCGCTCATGCTGAACCATACCCATCGGCACGGACCGGCGCACCGATCCTCGATGCTCAAGGTCGAAGGTACGAGCGCTTCTGCGCTGCTGACGATGGGCGTCAACCTTCAGTATCCCGACGGTGGACCCGATCGCCTCGAGGTGACGTCGAACGGCGAATGGCGTAACGTGCCGCTGCGCGGATCGTGGTTCATCGAAGCCTTTGAAGGTCCGATGTCGAACCTGCAGCGCTTTGTCGCCGGTGAAGACAGTGCGCTGGTGTCGCCGGTCGAAGACTCGATCAAAACGATGGCGCTCGTCGAGGCGTGCTATCGGTCGAGCGAGGCAGGGGGTATGGTGATACCCGGCATTGAAGATTGAAGATTGCAACATTGGAACATTAGAACCCTAGACCCCTAGAACCCTAGAACCTTAGAACCTTAGAACCTTGAAGGTTGACGCCCACGTGCATTTCTGGCGATACGATCCGGCGCAGTACGGATGGATCGATCCGTCGATGGGGGTGTTGCGGCGCGATTTTCTTCCGGCCGATCTGGCGTCGGAACTGGATCGAGCGGGCGTCGGTGCGTGTATCGCCGTTCAGGCACGCCAATCGGCCGAGGAAACGCGATGGCTGCTCGATCTCGCCGACGCCCATCCGTTCATTGCAGGCGTTGTCGGCTGGGTCGATCTGCAGTCCGATGAGGTTGCGGCCGAGTTCGAGCAGGTATGCCGGCATCCAAGGCTCGTCGGCTTCCGGCACATCGTTCAGACCGAGCCAGACGATCGATTTCTCCTGAGGCCGGCCTTTTGCCGGGGCATCGCGATGCTGGAGGATCTCGACCTCGCGTATGACATCCTTATTTATCCGAAACAGCTGGCCGTCGCGGCCGAGTTTGTATCGCGGTTCCCGTGCCAGCGGTTTGTGCTCGACCATCTCGCCAAACCCGAGGTTCGCTCGGGCGAGATTCGCAACTGGGCGAAGGGCCTGCGGCGCCTCGCGGAGTTTCCGAACGTCTACTGTAAATTGTCTGGGCTGGTGACCGAGGCCGACTGGGGAGAGTGGACTCCCGGGGAACTTCGACCGTATCTCGACACGGCGTTCGAGTGTTTTGGGGCGTACCGCCTGATGGCGGGATCCGACTGGCCCGTCTGCACGCTTGCGGCGGATCACAGCCGGACGTGGGCCGTCGTGGACGATTACCTTCGGGACAGGCCAGGCGAAGAGCGCGACGCCGTGCTGGGCGGCAACGCGCAACGATTCTGGCGTTTCGCGGCAAGGGAGCTCGTGTGAAAAACATTCTTATCTCGCTGGCCATGGTCGCGACGGCCGTGAGCGCGTGCAATCGAGCGCCTGCGGGCGACGGCACGACGACGATTGCCGTCATCCCCAAGGGCACCTCCCACGTCTTCTGGCAGAGCATCCACGCCGGGGCGGAGAAGGCCGCTCAGGAACTCGGCGTACGCATCGTCTGGCGCGGACCCTTACGCGAAGACGAACGTGCGTCGCAAATTTCCGAGGTCGAAGGCTTCATCACCCGTGGCGTGTCCGGCATCGTGCTGGCGCCGCTCGATGATTCGGCGCTGGTGGCACCGGTGGCCGACGCGGTGCGCGCGAAGATTCCGGTCGTCATCATCGATTCCAGCCTGAAGAGCAGCGACTACGTCAGCTTCGTGGCCACCGACAACAAGCGGGGAGGCATGCTCGCCGGAGAGGGTCTCGCGAACCTCCTGCCGAACGGCGGGAAGATCGTGATGATCCGCTATGCGGAAGGATCGGCGAGCACCACGGAGCGCGAAGAAGGATTCCTCGAGGCGATCGGGGCGCGATCGAATTTCCTGATGCTCAGCACAAACCAGTACGGCGGGGCCGACGTCGAAGGCGCCTACAAGAAGAGTGAAGCTGTGCTGAACCGTTACAAGACGGCTGACGGTTCGCTCGCAGTCGATGGGATCTTCGCGCCGAACGAGTCGGTCACGCACGCGATGATGCGAGTGCTCGAAGACAACGCGTGGGCCGGCAAAGTGAAGTTCATCGGCTTCGATGCCTCCGACACGCTCGTCAAAGGGCTGAGCGACGGCCATATCGACGGGCTGGTCGTGCAGGATCCGGTGAAGATGGGGTACCTTGGCGTGAAGACCATGGTTGCCCATCTGAAAGGCGAGCCGGTCGAGAAACGCATCGATACCGGCGTCCAGCTGGTGACACGCGGCACCATGAACGACCCTGCCGTGAAGGATCTGCTGCATCCTGATCTGTCGCGATGGCTGAAGCCGTAGCCCCGCATCCACGTTTTGAAATGTCCGGCGTACGGAAGACGTTCGGCGCGACCATCGCGCTCGATGAGGTCGATCTCGCGGTCCGTTCGGGCGAGGTATGCGCCCTCGTGGGCCAGAACGGAGCGGGGAAGAGCACGCTGATGGCCATCCTGGCCGGCGCCACACGGCCCGATGCGGGGAGGATGACGCTCGACGGTCGCCCGTACAGCCCGAAAGATCCGCTCGAGGCGCGACGGGCGGGTGTGGCGATGATTTATCAGGAGCTTTCGCTTGCGCCGCACTTGAGCGTGATGGAGAACATCGCGCTCGGAATCGAGCCCTCCCATTTCGGCCTCATCGATCGCGCGCGTGTTCGCCAGACGGCGGTGGATGCGCTGCGCCAGCTGGGCCATCCGGAGATTTCCGTCGATGCGCTCGTGGCCGGCCTGTCGCCGGCGTCGCAGCAGCTTGTCGAAATCGCCCGTGCGCTCGCGATGCAGTGCCGTGTGCTCGTGTTCGACGAGCCGACGAGCAGCCTCGGTGTCGAGGACGCGACGACGCTCTTCGAGCTGATCGGACGCCTGAAGCAACAGGGCTTGGCGATTGCGTACATTTCTCATTTTCTCGAAGAGGTGAAGCGGGTCTCCGACCGATTCGTCGTGCTGCGTGATGGACGGAATGCCGGTGAAGGCGCAACGGCTGGAACTCCGGCAGCCGAGATCGCGACGATGATGATCGGCCGAGCCCTCGACGATCTGTATCCCCGGCGTCCACGCACGGTCGGGGAGCCTGTCCTCGATGTGAAGGACGTCATGCCCGGAGGAGCAACCTTCACCCTGCATCGCGGTGAGGTTCTTGGCATCGCCGGGTTGCTTGGCGCGGGCCGCACGCAACTCCTGCGGGCGCTCTTCGGCCTCGAGCCGGTCCGCCGGGGCACGGTGCGACTCGGTGTGCACGCCGGGCGGTGCACGCCGCACGATCGATGGCAGCAGGGCATGGGGATGTTGAGCGAGGATCGGGCTGGCGAAGGGCTCGCACCGGGCCTCAGCGTCGGCGACAACATGACGCTGGCGCACCTGGGAGACACCGGCCGCGGGGCGTTCATCGTACCGGCTATGCAAGATGCGGCCGCTCGCAGGTGGATCGACGCCCTCGGTATTCGCACGCGCGGCCCCCGTCAGATCGTGGCGGCGCTGTCCGGCGGCAATCAGCAGAAAGTGGCGTTTGCCAGGCTGCTGCACGAGAGCGTCGACGTGCTCGTGCTCGACGAACCGACGCGTGGAATCGACGTTGGGAGCAAGGCACAGATCTACGCGCTCGTAGACGAGCTGGTGGGCCGATCAAAGGCGATCGTGCTCGTCAGCTCGTACTTCCCTGAACTGCTCGCTGTCAGCGATCGGATCGCCGTGATGTCGCGCGGCCGGCTCGGCAGGGCGCTTCCGGCATCGGAATGGACGGAGCACTCGCTGTTGATGGAAGCCTCGGACGCGAGGACAGCCTCGTGACCCGCGTTCTCGCCGGACTGCTCCTGGTGGTCGTGCTGTTCGCGTTCCTCGTCGGTCCTCAATTTGTTCGTCCGGCGAATCTCGAACTGATGGCCAGGCAGACGGCCATCGTCTGCGTCGCCGCGCTCGGCATGACGATGGTGATTGTGGCGGGCGGGATCGATCTGTCGGTGGGCTCGGTGATCGCCCTTGCGACCGTTGTGACGGCGTTGCTGCTGCGCTCGAACAGCGGGCCGCTCCTGGCAGCGATCGGCGCGGTTGTGGCGGGCGCCGCCTGCGGCGTGCTGAACGGCGTGCTGATCACGACCCTTCGCGTCGTGCCGTTCATCGTGACGTTGGGAACGATGCTCCTCGTACGCGGCGGCGCAAAGGGGTTAGCGGACGAGCGGCGGATCGAAACGCCCATGACGTGGCTGAACGAGCTCCTTCGCACGGTGCGTGGCGGCAGCGGCATCCTGTTGCCGTGGGGGATCTGGCTGACGGTCGCGCTGGCGATTGCGGTGGCGATTGTTCTTCAGTACACGAAGTTCGGGCGTCACTTGTTTGCGATCGGGTCGAACGAGCGCACGGCCCGGCTCTGCGGCGTGCGCGTCGAGGCGAGCAAGATTGCGGTCTACGCGATTGCCGGCGCGCTCGCGGGACTAGCGGGCGTCCTGCAACTATCGCAGCTGTCGGTCGGCGATCCCACCGCGGCCATAGGCCTCGAACTCGACGTCATTGCCGCCGTCATCATCGGTGGCGGCAGCCTTGCCGGCGGAAAGGGAACGGCGGCCGGCACTGTGGCGGGCGCGGCGATTATGACGGTGATTCAGGTCGGCTGCTCGCAGCAGGGCCTGCCGAATTGGGTTCAGCAGATCGTCACCGGGACGATCATCGTGTTCGCGGTTGCGCTCGATCGATGGCGCCGTTCATGAAGATTGTCGATTTGGAAGTACTCGATTTGCGATTTCCGACCTCGCGCGACAAGGTCGGGACAGACGCGGTTCACGTGGATCCCGATTACTCCGCCGCGTACGTCATTCTCAAGACCGACGACACGCTCGAAGGTCACGGCCTCACTTTCACGATCGGCCGCGGCAATGAGGTGTGCGCCGCGGCGATCACAGCGTTCCGACATCTCGTCGTCGGCCGTCGCCTGGATGACATTACGAATGACTTCGCAGGTTTCTGGCACAGTCTCGCGGGTGATTCGCAGTTGCGGTGGCTCGGGCCGGAGAAGGGTGTCGTGCACCTGGCGCTTGCGGCGATCGTGAACGCAGTCTGGGACCTCTACGCGAAAGCCGAGAAAAAGCCGGTGTGGAAGCTGCTTGCCGACATGACTCCGAAGCAGCTGGTCTCGTGCGTTGACTTTCATCACATCACGGACGCGCTCACTCCCGACGAAGCAATCGACATCCTGGAGCGAAACTCGAAATCCCGCTCAGAGCGCGTGTCAGTGCTTATGCGAAGCGGGTACCCCGCCTATACCACGTCGGTGGGCTGGATGGGCTACTCCGATGCCGCGATTCGCCGGCTCTGCGATGAAGCGGTCGCGGAAGGGTGGACGCACTTCAAGGTGAAAGTCGGGGCCCAGCCGGAAGACGACGTCCGGCGTGTTGGCGTGGTTCGCGACGCGATCGGGCCGGACCACAAGTTGATGATCGACGCGAACCAGCGCTGGAACGTGGACGAAGCGATTGCGTGCATCAAGCAGCTTTCCCGATTCAACTTGTGGTGGGCGGAAGAGCCGACGCATCCGGATGACGTGCTGGGACACGCGAAGATTGCCAAGGCCATTGCGCCCGTAGGCGTGGCGACAGGAGAGCACTGCGCGAATCGCGTCATGTTCAAGCAGTTACTGCAGGCCAACGCAATCAGCTTCTGTCAGATCGACAGCTGCCGTCTGGGTGGTGTGAACGAGAATCTTGCGGTCATTCTGCTGGCGGCCAAGTTCGGCGTGCCGGTGTGCCCGCACGCCGGTGGAGTCGGCCTCTGCGAGTACGTGCAGCATCTCTCGATGTTCGACTTCATCGCTGTCAGCGGAACGATGGAGGGGCGCGTCATCGAGTTCGTAGATCATCTCCACGAGCACTTCGAGGAGCCCGTGGTGATCCGCCGTGGCCGCTATATGCCGCCGATGCGGCCGGGGTACAGCATCACCATCAAGCCAGAGTCGCGGCGCGACTATCGATATCCTGGCGGGATCGTCTGGACGGAAAAGGGGTCGGGTGCCTTTTTTC
>JAMQPK010000108.1 GCA_023717525.1 Vicinamibacterales bacterium
GACGCCGTACTCAGAGGCGACGACTCGCTACCTGCTGCGGCATCCCCTCAGCTCGTCGCTGCCGCGCAAGTTCAAGATTGCGTTCGAGGGCTGTGCCGACGAAGACCACGCGCTGCTCGGTATGCACGATCTCGGCTACCGCGCGCAAATGAAGGACGGAAAACGCGGCTTCCGCGTCGTCATCGGCGGCGGCACGGCGATTATGGTGAAGTCTGCGCAGACAGTGCACGACTTCCTTCCGGCGTCCGAGATCTTCAACGTCGCCGAAGCCGTTATTCGCGTGTTCCATAAGTTCGGCGACTACAAGCACAAGCAGGCCAACCGCCTGAAGTTCCTCATCAGGTCGCTCGGGTGGGATCGCTTCCTCGACGAATATCAGAAGGCGCTCGCGGAATTCCGGGCGCAGGGCGGCGCGTCGCTGCCGTTCGATCCGGAACGGCCTCCGGTGGAGAACGCACCGGCGTGGAAGCGCGTGGATTCGCCGCCGATTCTCGAGACCGTCTCACGGGCGACCAGCTCGAACGTGATCGGTCCCGGCATCGTGCCCCAGGTTCGACCCATGCTGCCGACGATGAATGGCGACTACTCGCACTGGCTGAGCACGAACGTGCGCAAGCAGAAGCAGGCGGGGTACTTCCTGGTAACTGCCACGATTCCCCTGGGCGATTTCACCAGTCAGCAGATGAGAATCCTCGGCGATCTGTCGGCGTCCTTCGCCGACGGCACCATTCGCGTGACGGCGGAGCAGGACCTCGTCTTCAGGTGGGTCCCGGCCGACGCCGTCCCAGAGCTGTACCGCCACCTGGCTGCCGCGGGCATGGGTCTTCCCGATGCCGGCACGATTGCCGACGTCACCAGTTGTCCCGGCGCCGAATCGTGCAAGCTCGCGGTTACGCAGTCGCGCGGCCTTGGGAAGTATCTCGGCGATCATCTGCGCGAGCACCCCGAGCTCGTGAAGGCGGCGCCCGATCTGCAAATCAAGATCAGCGGGTGTCCGAACGGCTGCGGCCGCAATCACATTGCCGGCCTCGGTTTTCAGGGAAGCGTGCGGAAGCTCGGCGGCAAGGCCGTGCCGCAATACTTCGTGACGGTCGGCGGCGGTCCGGAAGGCGACGGCGTACGGTTCGCCAGGCTTGCGGCCAAGATTCCCGCGCGCCGGATGCGGGACGCGGTCGAGCGGCTGGTCACGCTCTACGGACAAGAACGTCAGCAGGACGAATCGGCGACGAGCTTCTTCATGCGTGTCGATCTCGACCGCGTGAAGGCGGTGCTGGCCGATCTCGAGAAGATGACGCTGGACGCCGCGGCCGCGGACGACTACGTCGACCTGGCCGAAACCTCAGAATTCAAGCCGGAAATCCAAGAAGGCGAGTGCTCGGCGTAAGCATCCGAGGCTCTGGGCTTTAGGCTTTTGGCTCTTGGCCTGGCCCAAAGCCCTAAGTCTAGTGCCATAAGCCCCTTATCATCTCAAAAACAGATAGATGAAATTTGCAGATTGTATTTTACTTATGGACAAGAGTACCCGATAACTACTCCTTCGCATGGAACGCGCCCCCGGTTGTCCTCCGCCTCAGGGACTCTATGATCCCGCTCACGAGCACGACGCCTGCGGCGTCGGGTTCGTCGTGCACGTCAAAGGTGTGCGGTCGCACGCCATCGTCAGTCAGGCGCTCCAGGTGCTCGTTAATCTCCTGCACCGCGGTGCCTGCGGCTGCGAGGTCAACACCGGCGACGGCGCCGGCATCCTCATTCAGATGCCGGACAAGTTTCTCCGCAAAGAGGCGCGGAGTCTGGGCTTCACGCTGCCGCCCGAAGGCGAGTACGGCGTCGGCAGCATCTTTTTCCCGCGCGACAACGACGCGCGAGCCACGATCGAAGCGCTCATCGAGCAGATTGTGCAGGAGGAAGGGCAGAGCGTCATCGCGTGGCGCGACATGCCGACCGACGATCGGCTCGTCGGCGCCTCTGCCGCGGCGGTTGAGCCGTACTTCAAGCAGATTTTCATTGCGCGAGCCGGCGGTCTCGATCGCCGCGCGTTCGAGCGCAAGCTCTATGTGATCCGCAAGAGGATCGAGCACGCCGTCGACAAGCTGCCCGTGTCGAGCGACGACAAGAAGTATTTCTATATCCCGAGTCTTTCGGCAAACACGCTGATTTACAAGGGCATGCTGATCGCCGATCAGATCGAGACGATGTTTCCCGATCTGGTCGATCCCGATGTCGAATCGGCGCTTGCCCTGGTGCATCAGCGGTTCAGCACGAACACGTTTCCGTCGTGGCCGCTTGCCCACCCGTACCGCTACGTGGCGCACAACGGAGAGATCAACACGCTGCGCGGCAACATCAACTGGATGCACGCGCGCGAAGCGATGTGCGAGTCCGATCTGCTCGGAGACGACCTCAAGAAGATTCTGCCGGTCATCCGCGAAGGCGGCAGCGATACCGCGACGTTCGACAACGTGCTCGAGTTTCTGGTCATGACCGGACGCTCGCTGCCGCATGCCGTGCTGATGATGATTCCGGAACCGTGGAGCGGCGACCTGCACATGTCGGCCGAGCGGAAAGCGTTCTACGAGTATCACGCCACGATGATGGAGCCGTGGGACGGGCCGGCATCGATCGCATTCACCGATGGCAAGGTCATTGGGGCTGTACTCGATCGCAACGGGCTGCGCCCGTCGCGTTACTACGTGACGAAGGACGATCTCGTCATCATGGCGTCGGAAGTCGGCGTGCTCGATATTCCGCCCGAGAACATCCTGCTGAAGGAGCGCCTGCACCCCGGCCGCATCTTCCTCGTGGATACCGAGCAAGGGCGCATCATCGCCGACGAGGAAATCAAGCGCGAGCTGGCGTCCGCGCAGCCGTATGGCGACTGGCTGAGCTCGCAGATGGTCGCTCTGGAGGATCTGGCGAACGCGCCGCTGCTGCCGCCGCCCGATCACGAGACGGTCCTGAACCGGCAGCGTACCTTCGGCTACACGCTGGAGGACCTGCGGATTCTCATTGCGCCCATGGCGACGGGCGGCGAGGAAGCGATCGGCTCGATGGGCACCGACACGGCGCTTGCCGTGCTGTCCGATCGTCCGCGGCTGCTCTACGACTATTTCACGCAACTCTTTGCGCAGGTCACCAACCCGCCGCTCGATGCCATCCGCGAGGAGTTGGTGACGTCGATGGGCTCGACGATCGGACCAGAGCGCAATCTGTTGAATCCGGAACCGGAATCGGCCCGTCAGATCAAGATCAAGTCGGCCATCGTCAACAACGAGGAGATGGCCAAGCTTCGCCACGTCGACGAGCGCGGCTTCCGATCCATCACGATTCCGATGCTCTACGACGCGAAGGCAGGCGGGCGCGGCCTGGCGCGCGCGCTCGAGGACATCCAGAAGCGCGCCGGCGAGGCCGTCGACGAGGGCTGCACGATCCTCATCCTGTCGGACCGCGGCGTCAACTTCAAGCTTGCGCCGATTCCCAGCTTGCTGGCGACTGCCGCCATGCATCATCACCTGGTGCGCGAGGGCACGCGCAACCGGGCCGCGCTCGTCATCGAGAGCGGCGACGCGCGGGAAGTGCATCACCTGGCGCTGCTGATTGGCTACGGCGCCGGCGCGGTGAATCCGTATCTGGCGTTCGAAACGCTCGACGACATGATCCGGCAGAAGATGCTCGTTGGAATCACGCACGAGAAGGCGATCTACAACTACATCAAGGCGCTGAATAAGGGCGTGTTGAAGGTGATGTCCAAGATGGGCATCTCCACGCTGCAGAGCTATCGCGGTGCGCAGATTTTCGAAGCTGTCGGACTTGAAAAGGCATTCATCGATCGCTATTTCACGCACACGGCATCCCGCATTGGCGGTGTCGGCATCGATGCCATCGCGGAAGAAGTGAGCCGGCGGCACGAGCTGGCATTTCCGGAGCGCCCGGTTGCGGATCCCGATCTCGACGAAGGTGGAGAGTATCAGTGGCGGCGCGACGGGGAGTTCCACCTGTTCAACCCCGACACCGTCTTCAAGCTGCAGCACGCGACACGCAGCAACCAGTACAAGGTTTACAAGGAATACACGCAGGCGGTCAACGACCAGAACAAGCGGCGCGCGACCCTGCGCGGCCTGTTCGAGTTGAAGCTCGCCAGGACGCCCGTGCCGCTCGAGGAAGTGGAACCGGCGGCGGCGATTCTGAAGCGCTTCGCGACCGGCGCGATGTCGTACGGATCGATCAGCCAAGAGGCCCACGAGACGCTCGCGATCGCCATGAACCGGCTCGGCGGGAAGTCGAATACCGGCGAGGGCGGAGAGGATCCCGCTCGTTACGTGCCGGATGCCAACGGCGATTCGCGCAAGAGCGCGATCAAGCAGGTGGCGTCGGCGCGGTTCGGGGTGACCAGTGAGTATCTGGTGAACGCCGACGATCTGCAGATCAAGATGGCGCAAGGCGCCAAACCAGGTGAAGGCGGGCAGTTGCCGGGGCACAAGGTCTACCCCTGGATTGCCAAGGTGAGGCACGCGACGCCGGGCGTCGGCCTGATCTCGCCGCCGCCACACCACGACATCTACTCGATCGAGGATCTGGCGCAGCTGATTTTCGACTTGAAGAATGCCAACCGGCGGGCGCGCGTGCACGTGAAGCTGGTTGCCGAAGTCGGCGTCGGCACCGTTGCGGCCGGCGTGGCCAAGGCGCATTCCGACGTCGTGCTCATCTCGGGCCACGACGGTGGAACCGGCGCATCACCTTTGACGAGCTTGAAGCATGCCGGTGTGCCGTGGGAACTCGGCCTGGCAGAGACGCAGCAGGTGCTGGTGCTGAACAACCTGCGCGATCGCATCGTCGTGCAGGTCGACGGCCAGATGAAGACCGGCCGCGATGTCGTGATTGCGGCGCTGCTCGGTGCCGAGGAGTTCGGGTTTGCGACGGCGCCGCTCGTCGTGATGGGATGCGTCATGATGCGCGTCTGCCATCTCAACACCTGTCCCGTTGGCGTTGCGACGCAGGATCCCGAGCTGCGCAAGCTGTTCTCCGGAACCCCGGAACTGGTGGAGAACTTCTTCCGCTTCGTGGCGGAAGATGTGCGCGAAATCATGGCTCAGCTGGGCTTCCGGACGATCGACGAGATGATCGGACGCGTCGATCGTATCGACGTCAAGCCGGCTCTCGATCATTGGAAGGCCGCCGGCCTCGATCTTTCGCAGATTCTCTACAAGCCCGTCGTGGCGCCGACCGTAGCCCAGCGTTGTGTGCGTCAACAGGATCACGGCCTCGAGAAGGCGCTCGACAACACACTGCTCACGCTCGCGGCCGATGCGTTGAGTGACGGGAAGGCCGTGAACATCAGCCTGCCGATTCGCAATGTGAACCGGACGGTGGGCACAATCCTCGGTTCCGAAGTGACGCGTGCGTACGGCGCCGCCGGCTTGCCCGATCACACGATTGCGATCAAGTTCACCGGGTCGGCCGGCCAGAGCTTCGGTGCGTTCCTGCCGCGCGGCATCACGATGACGCTCGAAGGCGATGCCAACGACTACTGGGGCAAGGGGCTGTCAGGCGGGATCATTGCCGTGTTTCCGCCCGCGCGGGCGACGTTCGTGCCCGAGGACAACATCATTGTCGGTAACGTCACGCTGTATGGCGCCACGAGCGGCGAGGCGTACGTGCGCGGCGTTGCCGGCGAGCGATTTGCCGTCCGCAACAGCGGCGCGCGCACGGTCGTGGAAGGCGTCGGCGATCACGGCTGCGAGTACATGACGGGCGGCCGGGTCGTTGTGCTCGGTGAGACCGGGCGGAACTTCGCTGCCGGCATGAGCGGCGGCATCGCGTATGTTCTCGATCGATCTGGCCGGTTTGCCCAGAACTGCAACGTCGGGATGGTCGACCTCGACGTGCTCGCCGACGATGACTGGGAGACGGTGCGCGAGATGATTGCCAAGCACATCGCGTTCACGAAGAGCGCTTACGCGGCGAAAATTCTCGACACGCTCGCGGCACAGCCGTTCGTGAAGGTGATGCCGCGCGACTTCAAGCGCGTGCAGTTGGCCGAGGCGAAGGCGCGGGCGGAGCAGCGCGAGCCTGAGTTCTCCGAACTCGTGGGAGCGGGATAGAGCATTGGAGATTGGGTGATAGGTGATGTGGTGATTTGGATGTGGTGATTGAGGTCGTGCGATTGCCGTCCTATCACCCATTCACCAATCACCCAATCGCCGATTGATTATGGGTAAACCGACAGGATTCATCGAGATTCATCGCAAGAAAGCGCCGACACGTCCTGTCGCCGAACGGCTGAAGGACTGGGGAGAGGTGTACCTGCCCTATCCCCAGGAGGAACTGCAGAAGCAAGGCGCTCGCTGCATGGATTGCGGCATCCCGTTTTGTCATCAGGGGTGCCCGCTCGGCAACCTGATTCCCGACTGGAACGATCTCGTTTACCGCGATCGCTGGGCGACGGCGATCGATCGCCTGCATGCGACGAACAACTTTCCGGAGTTCACCGGACGGTTGTGTCCGGCACCCTGTGAAGGGTCGTGCGTACTCGGCATCAACGACGATCCGGTCACCATCAAGTCCATCGAGGTGGCCATCATCGAGCGGGCGTTCGAGGAGGGCTGGGTGAGGCCGTCCCCCGTCCTGATCCGGACGGGAAAGCGCGTGGCCGTGATTGGGTCGGGCCCGGCCGGCCTGGCGGCGGCCGATCAGCTGAATCGCGCGGGTCATCTCGTCACCGTGTTCGAGAAATCCGATCGCATCGGAGGGCTGCTGCGCTACGGCATTCCTGAATTCAAGATGGAGAAGAAGTTTCTCGACCGTCGCCTCGACCTCATGAAGGCCGAAGGGGTCGAGTTCCGCACCAGCGTGAACGTGGGCGTCGATGTGACAGCCGCGCAGCTCACGAAGGCGCACGACGCCGTCGTGCTGGCCGGCGGTGCAGGCCAGCCGCGCGATTTACCCGCGCCCGGCCGCGAGCTCAAGGGCATTCATTTCGCAATGGAGTACCTGACGCTGTCGAACAAGCGGGTTGAAGGCGACGCCATTCCCGACGATCAGTTCATCAGCGCGAAGGGCAAGCGTGTCGTGATCATCGGCGGCGGCGACACCGGCGCCGATTGTCTGGGCACGGTGCATCGCCAGGGGGCGTTGTCCGTGCACCAGTTCGAGCTGCTGCCAAGGCCGCCGGATACGCGAGCCACTGACAACCCGTGGCCGCTCTGGCCGAACGTATTTCGGGTGTCCACCGCGCACGAGGAAGGTGGCGAGCGCGTGTACTCGGTGTTGACGCAGCGATTCAGCGGCGACGATCATGGACGCGTAAAGAAGCTCCACGGTTCGAAGGTCGAGCTTGTTCGCAAGGACGGCAAGATGTCGTTCGAGCCGGTGCCCGGGAGTGAGTTCGAGATGGACGTCGATCTTGTACTGCTCGCGATGGGGTTTCTCGGGCCCGAGCGTCTGGGCCTGCTGGCCGACTTCGGCGTGAAACTGACCGATCGCGGCAACGTGGCTCGCGACGAGCACTGGATGACGAACGTCCCCGGCGTGTTCACAGCCGGCGACATGCAGCGCGGCCAGTCGCTTATCGTGTGGGCGATTGCCGAGGGCCGCAGCGCCGCGCGCGCCGTCGATCTGTTCCTGATGGGCAAATCGGACCTGCCCGCCCCACTCGCGTAGGATTCCTATTTCTTTGCTTTTCTGCCACGTGTGCCTCTGCGTCCCTCGGTGGGTAACGTGATACCATCCACGCCATTCTTCAGGAGGATCCGATGAAATCCCTGTCCAGAATCGTTGTCCTGATGCTCGCGGGCTGTGGAGTGGTGTTTGCCCAGCAGAAGCCCGTTCCGACAGGGCAGATGTCGAATCCGTACGGCCCGCCCGTCACGCTCGAAGCAGCCAGGAAGATCGCCCAGCCGGCGATTGCGGAGGCGCGCAAGAACGGCTGGACAATGGCCGTGGCGATTGTCGACCCGGCCGGCGACCTCGTGTATTTCGAGCGGATGGATAACACGCAGCTTGGCAGCGTGAATACGGCCATCGCAAAAGCACGATCGGCTGCGCGCTTCAAACGGCCGACGAAGGCTTTTCAGGACATGGTCGCGTCGGGTGGCGAAGGCTTGCGGGCCCTCGGCCTCGATGGCGCCATTGTCGTCGAAGGCGGCATACCGCTCGTGATGGACGGCAAGATCGTCGGCGCCATCGGCACGTCGGGCGGCACGTCGGCGCAGGACGGACAGTGCGCCAAGGCAGCCGCCGATCTCGTCAAGTAACCTTCGGAGTCGTTAGTCGTTGGTCGTTGGTCATTAGTCCTGGTCGTTGGTCTCAGTCGTTGGTCGTTAGTCGTCGTCGTTAGTCGGACGATCGACGATGGACGTTCGACGATCGACGATGGACGATCGACGATGGACGATCGACGATGGACGATCGACGATGGACATTCACGTTCCGCCGCGCCTTCGCAGCCCACATTCGTGTTGATCCCTGTTTCGTGTACCCGTTAAATCCCCAGCAGTTTCCCCTGGAGTTCGCTGGCGCTGTCCTTGCTCACCGAACTCGTGTGTCGCGCGCGTGTCTTACGCGACGCTCGTCACATCGACGCCTGGTCGATACACGGCCATGCGACGCTGTTCCGCAGGGGAGGACTTTTACATGGGGATCGAACTCAGGGGTGCAATCGCGGCGTGCCTTACCGTCATCATCTTCGGCGTTCATATCATCGCCAACGAAAATTCCGAACACTCGGAAGCGTGTGTACGCACGCTTCCGGCCAACATCCAACTCTCGCGCGAGCTCGGGCGCTCGCTCGAGAGAATCTATCAAGGTTCCGCGACGTTCCGCGCACAATGCGACCGGATCGCCGCGGCGGAAATGCTGTCGGTTCAACTACGGTTTGATCCGCACATCCCGCGTTCCTGCCAGGCTTTTACTATTTTCGGCAAGAGAGGGCGCGAGCTGCATGCAGACGTCCATCTGCCCATGTCGGGCAGCTTGATGGCGCAGATCGTCGGACACGAGTTCGAGCACATCGTCGAGCAGATCGACGGCCTCGATCTGCGCTTGCTCGCGCGCATTCGAGGTACGGGTGTCTACCAGTCGTCGTTCGACGTGTTCGAGAGCGTCCGCGCGCAAAATGCGGGCAGGATCGTTGAGAAGGAGATGTTCGCGCCACGCCTGGCGGATTGATACGGCGCGCTACGTTGCGCTACTTCTTTGGCGATGCAAGGGTGGTGACGGATGCCGGCCGGCGATCGCCTTCGACGCCGACCCAGTCGGCGCTCGTGCCGTCGGCGAATCGCTGATGCGCTTTCCACGCGATTTGCCGGCCCTGCGGATTTCTGGCGAAGAACACGAATTCGCCGACCTCACCCGCCCTGATCTCTTGCTTCCACGTGATGGCGACGATCCGATCGCCGTCCCGGCGGACGTCAGAAATGACGCCGCTGACAGCAAGAACCCCGCTGACGACGACATCGGCTGGAATGTCGAGCTCCACAGATGTTGTCGTGACCTTTCCTTCGGTGGGCACGCGAACCGTATAGCGCTCGGCGCCGCCTGCAGTCGACTCGCGTGGCCATACGGTGACGTGCGCCTGAAGGCTCGTTGCGTACGCAAGAATGACTGCAAGGAAGAGACTAGTGCTTCTGGCCATCAGCATCCTCGACAATTTTCGTTGCACCGACCTGGATTTCACCGGCAATGAGCGGGTCTTCGCCATTGCCGATGGCAACGACAACCCGAGCGCCTGTCTTCACCTCGTCGAGGCTTACCTTCTGCTTGGCGCGGGTGGCGAACGTCTTCGCGTCGATCTGAATCGACAGGTTCTCTCCGCTGGGTGTCTTGACTTCGAGGTGTTTGGCGTCTTTGGCCGTGACGGTGCCCATGATCTTGTGCACATGCCCGTCGTGCGCCAGCACCTGGACGCCGCAGAACACGATGGCCGCCGCGAGCGCCGGTCCGATCCGCTTAATCATGTCCGCCTCCATGGTCGTGCGCTGGCGCCGCCGGAGCGGGGTCGCCGCCCTCGAGGAACCGTTGCTCCTCGATCTCCTGGCGAATCTCGTCTGGCGATCGAGGGTTCATATCTTCCATCTGCCGGATGTCTTCTGACGACAGCTTCGGAAGCCTGCGAATGAAGTGCACGAGCTTCCAACTGGCATCGGCGCTGGCCGCCGTTCCCTTCGACCACCCCGGCATGCCCGTAAACCTGATGCCGTTCTCGATAGTCCAGAACAACTCACCGTCGGTCATGTCCTGGGTCGCCGCAAGCCGCATGTCGGGCGCCCTCGGGAAGAGTCCCCGGCCCATCTCGGTATTGCCGCTGCCGTCATTAGCGTGGCAACCGGCGCAATGATCGGCGTAGTGTGCGCGCGCTTCGGAAACAACCTGCTCGGAGAGCGCGACCGGGTTCACCAATCCGCGAGCACTGCGCGCCACTGCCGCTCCGCGGACGCTGCGCGCGATGAATGTCTCGATCGCGGTCGGTTCATTCCGCGCGCTGAGGCCGACGATCAAAATATAGCCGATCGCGGCCGCTCCAAGCACGGCTGTTGCTCCACACAGGAAGATGAGGCCTTTCCGGATTGCGCTCATGCGAAGAACTCAGCAAAGAATATCCCGCAGCTGACAAATCCGGCCACGAGAACGGTGAATCCCAGCCGCCGGTTCGGCTTCAGCCGGAACCACATGTAATAGCTGCCCAGCACCATCACGATGAGGCCGCCCGCGAGCGCGTCCATCGCGACGACCCAGATGGTCGTGATGAACCAGTCGCGCTGCGATGACGGCTGGTTGTAGCGCGAGCCGCTGAACGTGTGAAAGATGCGGAACGTCGCCCACCCGCTGTTGTCGAAATGCTGAACGGCCACCCGGTGCCGCTGCAGGTCGACGCGTATCTGACTGGCATCGCTCGGCCGGTTGACGCCGAACGACAACTGCCCGGGCTGCTGAGACGCCGGGACGTCGATCTCTCCCACGAGGCTCAACTGGCGGATCACGTCGTGCATGCGCTCCAGGTCGGTTGCACCGGACGGCCCCTCGATCGACCGCTCGTAGCGCGTCTCTGTCCTATCGTTCCCTCCCATCGCCAGTAGCCATTGTCCATGGTTCAGCAAGAGACCCGTGAGCGAGAACAGCCACAGGAAGAAGACGAAGTACAGACCGAGATAGAAATGGAGCTTACGGTTCCATGTCTCGAATGCTTTACCGAATGACGGCATAAATCAGTCCGAAGAACGTGAGCACTCCCATCGAGAGGAACACGAGGCCGGTGCGCCGCTCGGCCTTCAGGACCCACCAGAGATAGAGGCCGCTCAGCGTGATGAATAATGTGAGGTAGATCGTGGCATCGGCGAACCAGCGCCAGATCTGCGTCGAGATCCAGTTGCCGCGAATCGCCACGTTGTGCGGTCCAGGCATCTTGTGAAGGTACGCCGTGGCTTCCAGCAGGCTTGTCGGACGTTCGGAGACGGTCGCCGTTCGCGCCTGCACATCCACATCGACGCTGGTCTCGAGGCCAGCCTTCGAGATCGGAAAGGCGAAGTGGCCTGTCTGTCGGGCGACACGCGTGAACCCGATTTCACCGGTGACGCCGATCTGTGGAAGCAGGGCTTGCGCGCGTTCGATTGCCGCCCGGCCTTGCGCGCTCGTGATGCCGTCAGGGATGCGCAGATCCTGGATGGTCCGCACGGAAGACCACCGGTCGGGGATCACCTTCCCATGATTCAAGAAAAACACGCTCACCGCAAACAACAGCAGAAACGGGCTGATAAACAGCCCGAAGTACAAGTGCAGGTCTCTCGTCCAACGGTAGAACACTTGATCTCCTTGTGCCCGTCAGTTCATGTGATGCCCGGCGTGCGGATCGGCGGCCGCCGGCGCCTGGTGCGCCATTGGCTGCGACATCCGCATGTTCCACATCCGGCCCATGGGTGCAGGCGGACGCAGGCGGAAGAACACCTGAAACGACACCGGGTGATTGCCGTGTGTGGCCCTGAGTGTTTCAGGCACGCCGTAAAAGGTCAAACCCGCGCCGATGCCCCCCTCGAAACCGTGCAGGTCGAGCACGTCGCGAACACCGCCAATCGTGAACGCAGTCAGGGTTTCCGTGGCGTGGGTATCGGTCCCCGTAAGTGCGCCAATCTCCGGCTGATGGATCTCGAGTCGTCCGTAGATCGAATTCGCGCCCGAGCGACGAGTGGCCTCGGCAAAGACGCTGTTATGTGCACCTTCAGATTTCTGATTTCGGCCGTACCCAAACGTCACTGCCGAGAGGTTCCGCTCCCGGCTCTTCAGCCAGCTCCCGGACACCGTCGTGCGCGTGACGTCGCCCGGTTCGAGCTCCTCAGGTTCCCTCAGACGTCCGGAAGATGCCTGAAATTCCCACTGAGCGCCGGGACGGAACCACACGCGCCCCGAGTACGAGTCGAGTCTGCCAAAGTCGAAGTCCCAACGGTTGTCATCGGGCTCACGTCCGTTGAACACAGAGCCCTCGACGACCCAGCGCCCGCGATCGACTGCCGCAGTGATGACGCCGAATGCGACGTGTGTGGAATCGAACGTGTGGTGCGAGAGCGGGGCAAGCGGGTTTTCTGCAGCTGATGCGCGATGCATGAATGCCACGGGGCCGAGAGCGGGTTCGCCCGCCGGCCCACCGGCCAGCGTCAGACCCGTTCGGGCAGTAAGAGGCATGCGCCAGATGCCGGCCAGCTGCATGAAGAAATCGTGCGGGTGCTGACGATCGATCAGCGGTCGCCCGTCGATGGCTTCGCCGACCTGGAACAGCTCGCGATAGCCTTCCTTACCGACCGTCGCTGGATCAAGGCTCAACATCGTATTGAATGTGAACTGCGAGGCCCCGATCTTGCGGCTTGTCATTCCCATCCACCAGTTCGGGACCTTGAATTCGTCGCCGCCTCTTGGTCCCCCCTGATGGTTGAAAAGCCCGAACAGCACACCGTCCTGCATGAAATGCCAGCCGTTCGACTCGGCCGGCATGCTCATTGATGCCTGATCCTGGGCGGTCGCGCTCGCCGCCAGCCAGAGTACGAGGCTAAGCGCGCTGGTAACCTTTGTCAACGTGAGACGCACGGCGTTCTCCCCGAGAAACGGCGCGACCTGCATGACCGCGCACACACCAATGACGCACTGCCGGGCGCGTCATTACACCGGGGAAGACGCTAAATCCTGAGCGGGGAGAGGGACGCCTGCGGTGGAGCGAGAGGAGGAGGGGCCTCAATCAATAAATGTGCGATTTCATCCCGTCGTCCAGACACCCAGGTGGCTGGGACTAGTGCCAGTGCGACGGCGACGGCATCGATTCTCGCGGCTGCGCCGATCTTTTCGGTCGCGAAAAACAGTGCCGGGTCTGCGGTGCCGCAGCTTCCGCAGCAGGGCTTGGAAGCCGACGTTATGGCGACTCGACCGGTCTCCGGTGAGGCGGTCGCCATGTGGTGGTGTTCGTGTCCCGTCATCGCCGGAGTCGGCGTCGATGCCGTCGACGGGTGCATAGCCATGTCCGGACAGGGCAAAGGGCACGTCCACACGCCGCACAAACACGCTGTTACCCACAAGACGATCAACCGTCGTCCAAGCAGCACAACGATCAAGGTATCACGACCTCGAAGCCGGGTCGTGTGGCTCGTGACAGTGCAACAACTGTAATAACTAGCCCCGAATGCGTCTTAGTAGTAGAAAGGGGCGACATGGCGACCACACACGAAAATCCTGCGGAAACCGGAGTCCTCGACCTCGTTTGCGGAATGACCGTCCTTCCGGGCAAGGCCGCCGGCCAGGCCGAGCATCGCGGGCACACCTACTACTTCTGCAGCGAGAGCTGCCTCAAACGCTTCAAAGCGGATCCCGAATCGTTTCTCACGACCGAGGTTCCCGTTGGCGGCAAGTCGTCGGCTGGTTCGGACGTGGAATACACCTGCCCCATGCACCCCGAAATTCGCCAGAAGGGATCGGGGTCTTGTCCGATCTGCGGGATGGCGCTCGAGCCCGTGACGGTGACGCTAGACGCTGGGCCCAACGAAGAGCTCGAGGACATGACGCGACGATTCCGCTGGTCCGTGCTGTTCACGCTGCCAATTCTGGCATTCATGATTTCCGAGTTCCTGCCTGGCAAGCCCCTCCAGGCGCTTCTATCGTCGGGCGCACTGAACGGGTTCGAGCTCGCACTGGCAGCGCCCGTCGTGCTCTGGGGCGGCTGGCCGTTCTTCGTTCGTGGTTGGCATTCCGTCGCCAACCGTCATCTCAATATGTTCACTCTGATCGCGCTCGGCGTGGGCGCCGCTTTCGGCTTCAGCGTCGTGGCGACGCTCGCGCCGGGCGTATTTCCGCACTCGTTCCGGATGGACGGCGGTGCAGTTGCCGTGTATTTCGAACCCGCGGCGGTCATCGTCGTGCTCGTGCTGCTCGGGCAGGTACTGGAACTGCGCGCGCGCGGCCGGACGAGCACCGCGATCAAGAGTCTTCTTGGGCTCGCACCCAAGGCCGCGCGACAGATCGACGTCGATGGACGTGAGCACGATATTCCTCTCGCATACGTCCGTGTCGGCGACCGTCTGCGCGTGCGGCCTGGCGAGCGCATCCCGGTTGACGGCAGCGTGATCGACGGTCGCGCCGCCGTCGACGAGTCGATGGTGACCGGCGAGCCAATGCCCGTTGAGAAAACCACTGGAGACAAGGTCACCGGTGGAACGGTGAACACCACCGGTATGTTCGTGATGGAAGCGAAGCGTGTTGGCGCCGACACACTACTCGCGCAGATTGTGCGGATGGTGAGCGAGGCGCAGCGGTCTCGGGCACCCATCCAGCGGCTCGCAGATAGGGTGTCGTCGTGGTTTGTGCCGACCGTGATTGTCGTCGCGGTCGTTACCTTCCTTGCCTGGGCCTCGTTCGGCCCAGAGCCCAGGCTGGCACTCGCGCTGGTGAATGCCGTGGCAGTGCTCATCATCGCGTGCCCCTGCGCGCTTGGTCTGGCGACGCCGATGTCCATCATGGTCGGCACCGGTCGTGCTGCCGAAGCAGGTATCCTCTTTCGCAATGCCGAGGCGCTCGAACTGTTCGAAGGAGTGACGACCCTGGTCGTCGACAAGACAGGGACGCTCACGGAGGGGAAGCCGCGGCTGATGACGATTGAGCCGGAACGTGACCTCGAGGCGGCGACGTTCCTTCGTCTCGTCGCCAGCCTGGAAAATGTCAGCGAACACCCGCTCGCCGGAGCCATTGTGAGAGGCGCCGGAGAACGCGGGATTCGCTTATCGAGTGTCGAGAGATTCGAGTCGGTGACTGGGAAGGGCGTCGCTGGGTTTATCGAAGGGCGAACCGTGGCCGTCGGAAGTGCGCGGCATCTGGAAGCACTTGGCAGCTCGCCTGCTGCGCTGCTGGTGCGCGCCGACGAGCTCAGGCGCGAGGGCCAGACCGTGATGTTCGTCGCCATCGACGGGAAGCCGGCGGGCCTTGTCGGCGTGGCCGATCCCATCAAGGCGACCACTCGCGAGGCAATCGATGCGCTTCATGCCCAAGGTCTGAAAGTCGTCATGGTCACCGGCGACAACCGCACGACGGCCGAAGCGGTCGCGCGACAAGTGGGCATCGATCGCGTGGAAGCAGAGGTGCTTCCCGATCAGAAAGTCGCCGTCATCAAAGACCTCCAATCACGAGGCGAGCGCGTGGCGATGGCGGGTGATGGCATCAACGACGCGCCTGCGCTTGCACAGGCCGATGTCGGTATCGCGATGGGCGGCGGCACCGACATCGCCATGGAGAGCGCCGATGTCACACTGGTGAAAGGCGATCTGCGGGGCCTGGTTCGCGCGCGTCTTCTGAGCCGCGCGACGATGGGAAACATCCGCCAGAACCTGTTCTTTGCGTTCATCTACAACACACTGGGCGTGCCACTTGCGGCGGGTGTGCTCTATCCGTTCTTTGGCATCCTGCTCAGCCCGATGATCGCGAGCGCAGCGATGACCTTCAGTTCGGTGTCGGTCATCGCCAACGCGCTGCGGCTGCGGGTTTTTCCGATTCGATAGGCAAAAATCCCGCAGCGGGTTTGAAGGCTCACCAGGCCCGTCCAGAGTCTGTGCTGGCGCAGCCCTTGCTTCCACTACGGTGAGTTTCTTGTGGTTCGAATAGCTGCCCTTTCGGTTGTGTTGGCATTGGCTGCAGGGCCGAGCGCCCGACTACTGTGCGAGGCCGAGTGTCATCGGGATGTAGCCGTGATGAACGAGTGCCATCACGAAGCCCCCGTGCCTTCCGCGACGGTGACTGGCAACGACGGATGCGATCGTGCACGGGTGAGCGGCGCTGCGGTCCTGGGTGAGAATTCGCAACGCGGTCTGGCTTTCTCCGACCGAGATCACGGAATCCTCGAAGCTCGCTATCGTCCCGCTGTTTCGACCGCTATTATTCGCGGTGGCAACGACGCCGCGTGCATGCGTCCTTTCGCGAGTCGAGCTCTACCAACCACTCTCAGAGTCTAGGCCGGACGCCAACGCGCGCGTCCACCATGAACAGCATTGTTTCCGTGACTTCGTCACGAAGAGAGGTTGGTACGTCATGAGAACGATTCACGTTCGCTCACTGTCCGTCGCCGCGTTCATGCTCCTGGCATTTGTCGGAACTGCCAGAGCGCAGAC
The DNA here is from genome assembly GCA_023717525.1 of Vicinamibacterales bacterium. Taxonomy (GTDB): domain Bacteria; phylum Acidobacteriota; class Vicinamibacteria; order Vicinamibacterales; family JAMQPK01; genus JAMQPK01. The sequence continues at coordinate 16,620 of JAMQPK010000108.1, forward strand.
TCTTCTGAGTACGTTTGAGGTGCAACAGCTCGTCGCACGGGGGGAGCCGAGCGACAACGCGAAGCTCAGCGCGCATTTCGCGACGCTCGCCGATCGCTATACCGCCGAGGCAAGGCAGCACGAGTCGATGTCGCGGAGCTTTCTCGGTAATCCCAGCCGCAATCTCGTGGCCGGCATGAGCGAGCATTGCATGCGCCTTGCGAAGCTCAACACCGAGTCTGCGACGACGGTGCGGGATCTCGCCGTCCATCACCAGAAACTGGCAGAAGGCGTTCCGTCCCTGGCGCCGCACGACGCGGCTCACTTTCAGGGTGGTGCGGGTGCGACCAAGGTGACCGTGCAGGACATCAATCGCCTGGCGGCGACCGCGAAGACGACGGCGGACCATCATGCCCTGCAGGAGTACTTTCAGACACTGGCGAAGCGCTATAACGCCGAAGCGAAGGACCAGACCGCGATCGCGCAGTCCTATCGAGGCACGAAGATCGCGCAGGTGGGTGTGAATTTCGATCGTCTGGCTGCGCTGTCGCGCGATTCGGCGAAAGAGGCAACCGAGGCCGCAGCCGTGCATGGGGATTTGGCTGGGACCGGTCGTTAGGAGCTGCCCTCATGAGGGAGGAATTTGTGGCGCCTTGTGAATGCGCAAAGGTTCATACGCCACGCCGGATCGTGCTTACCGGCGGCCCCGGGGCGGGCAAGACGGCGGTCTTGGAATTGATCCGGCAATCGTTCTGCCCGCACGTGAAGGTATTACCCGAGGCCGCCGGCATCGTCTTTGGCGGCGGCTTTCCTCGAGAAGAGGGGGCGGAGTGTCGGCGCGCCGCGCAGCGCGCCATCTTTCACGTCCAACGGGAGCTTGAAGTCATGGGCGACCAGCACAACGCCGCAATTGTCTTGTGTGATCGCGGGACGATCGACGGTCTTGCGTATTGGCCTGGACCGGAAGAGCAGTTCTGGTCCTCCTTGTTGGCGAGCTGCGAGCAGGAGCTTGGCCGTTACGACACCGTAGTCCACCTTCGCACACCCAGGGCGGACAACGGGTACAACAATCAGAATCCGCTGAGAAGCGAGTCGGCGGCAGCGGCCGCGCTCATCGATGAGCGCCTGCTGCATATCTGGGAGCGGCATCCGCGACGTTTCGTCGTCGAATCGTCGAGGACCTTCCTCGAGAAGGCGAGACGCGTGCTCGATATCCTCCGCGAAGAAGTACCTGGGTGCTGTCGGCAGCACGCGGTCTTTTCCGTTCGGGCTGACGACGGGGCCGGCGATGATTCGCGATGAAGGAGGCCGTCTGGCCGGCTACGTCTACATTGACACGAGCACCAGAGACATCGGCGGGTATGTGGCGCGCGCACGCCAGGCTGTGCAGCGCCGCGTCGCCCTGCCTACCGGGTATGCGCTGCAGTGGACCGGTCAGTACGAGTTTCAGGTGAGGGCCCGCGAACGCCTCATGCTGCTGTTGCCGCTCGTCTTTGCGGTGATCTTCATCCTTCTCTACCTCACGTTCCGTTCAGTGGCTGAAGCCAGCATCGTCATGCTGTCGGTCGTGTATGCCATGACCGGAGGTGTCATTCTCCAGCGCATGCTCGGTTACAACTTCTCCGTCGCAGTATGGGTGGGCTACATCGCTCTCTACGGAGTGGCCGTGCAGACCGGCGTCGTGATGGTTGTCTATCTTCACGAGGCGCTCGACAAGCGACTGAGAGCTGCTACGTCGCTGACGGAGAGCGATCTGCCGGAGGCGACCGTGCAAGGTTCGGTTTTACGTCTCCGCCCGAAGCTGATGACCGTCTCGGTGGTGATGGCCGGACTCGTGCCGATTCTCTGGAGCACAGGCGTGGGATCCGATGTGATGAAGCCCATTGCCGCGCCGATCGTCGGCGGCATGGTGACGTCCGCGATTCATGTGCTGGTGGTGACGCCGGTGATCTTTTTCATCATGAAACGTCGGGCGCTGCGGAAGGGAACACTGAAGCCGTCCGATATGCAGCGCGAGGTGTAGATCCCCGCTCTGAATTCTCCTCGTCGACGGAAACGATCCTTCGATGTCCTTCGATCGACAAGAATGTCCAGAGCATCGTTCATTGCGCAACACCCGCCGTTGGCAGACGCCGTGATGACGCGCGAATGATTTCCTGAAAGCAACATTCGCGACGATACGGCACGCAGTCTTCGACAAAGCTGTTGATGACACACGACCGCGCGCGCCGCCGGCGCGCGTACCGCTGATCGCGAAAATGCCGCAATTTCATTCAGCAAATCACCACATCCATCACCCAATCTCCCATCACCCAATCTCCAATCTCAGCTTGGCGTTGTCCTTGCTCTACATGAAACCGATCGGACGCGCTCCCGGTTCGCGGCCGTCACCGACATCACAACCATTCAGCCGGGACAGTAAGGAGATGTCCATGGTGCGCCACTTTGCTTTCGTTCTGATGCTCGTCGCGATGGGCCTGTCGGCGTCCGCTACGTTCGCGCAGACCGTGAGTGCGACATCAGGCACGGTCATCGGCAAAGTGACCGACGAGTCCGACGCCGTCCTGCCAGGCGTGTCGGTGACGATCAAAGGACCGACGATGATGGGCACGCAGAACGTCGTCAGCGACGGCGAAGGCATGTACCGCATGACGGCGATTCCCCCCGGAACGTACGGGATCGATTTCGAACTGCAGGGCTTCACGACGATCCACCGCGAAGGCGTCGCCATCGGCGGCGGCTTCACGGCGACGATCAACGTGAAGCTTGGGATGGCGACTCTCAAGGAGGCCGTCACGGTGACCGGCGAGTCGCCCGTCGTCGACACAGCGGCCACGAGCATCCAGACGAGATTCGATGCGGCGCACATGGCCACGCTGCCAGGGGCGCGCGACTACTGGGCGATTCTGTCAGAAGCGCCGAGCGTGAAGATGCAGCGGATCGACGTGGGAGGAAGCGCAGCGGGGACGCAGACCACGTACGTGGTGTACGGCACCACAGGCCAGAACCGGCCGATGGTTGAAGGCATCAATTCGACAGAAGGCACCGACGCCTTCGGCAACTACATCGACATGGGCTCGTTCGAGGAGGTGTCGGTCGGCACGGGCGCGAGCAGCGCCGAGATGCCGGTGCCCGGCGTCTACACACAGCTCATCAGCAAGTCGGGCGGCAACCGATACAGCGGCAGCTTCTACGGTGGCTACGAGGACAGGGACTGGCAGTCGTTCAACATCGACGAGGCGCAGGTCGCATCTGGCGTGCAGGGGGGCGGCGGACTCTCGCCCCGGGATACCAACCGGCTCGATAGTTTCCGCGATCTCAACGCCGACCTCGGCGGTTACGGAAAGAAGGACCGGCTCTGGTTCTACGCGTCGGTCCGGCAGCTCGACAGCGCTGTGCGCTACGTGAATTTCCCGGTCGAACCGCACCGGACGACGTTGAAGAATTTCACGACCAAGGGCACCTACCTGCTGAACCAGAACAACAAGCTGATTGGCTATTACCAGCCGAGCACCAAGGTGCAGTACACGCGGCTCGACCGCTTCCAACTGAGTGGCACGGCGGCGTACCACACGGCTGAAAGCTCGAGTTTCCAGCAGGACTATCACCCGAAGCTCTGGAAGGCTGAATGGAACTCCACGCTCAGCAACTCGCTCTACGCCGAGGCGCGCGTGGGAGCGTTCGGCTACAAGTGGCCCGACACGCCGAACGGGACCGGTGCGAGCTACGAAGATCTCGGCACGAGCGCGGTGTCCGGCAAGGCGCGAAGCCGCGAGCTGGACATCATGCGGAATCAGGTGCTCGGTTCGGTCAGCTACTTCAAGAGCGGTTGGCTGGGCACTCACAACTTCAAGTTCGGCGGCGAGTGGTTCCGCGAAACGAGCACGCCACAGGAGTTTGCCGGTTCTTACAACGACGTTCTGCAGATCCTGCGCAACGGCGCGCCCATCGAAGTGTATTTGATGGAAAACCCGGTGAAGTCCGAGAACGGTCTCTACACCTACGGATCCTACGCGCAGGACTCGTGGCGCGTCGGCGAGCGAGTCACGCTGAATCTCGGGCTTCGGTTCGATCACTACCGGAACTTCCTGCCCGACCAGGAGCATCCCGCCAATCAGTACACCCCGACGCCGTTGCTGTTTGCGGCGGTCGACAACGTGAACACGTTCAATCAGCTCGCTCCGCGCGTCGGCATTACCTACGACCTGACCGGATCGGGGAAGACAGTGCTGAAGGGGAACTTCGGGCAGTACTGGTGGAATCCCGGCGCGGCGCTCAGCACTGACGTGAATCCGAATTCGTCAACGTGGTGGAAGCGGTATGCCTGGACCGATCCCGACGGCAACGGCGTCTGGACCGCGGGCGAGCAAGGGAACCTGCTCGCAACTCAAGGCGGCGTCGCGACGCAGAGCGTCGACCCGAATCTGAAGGATCCGTACACACTCGAGGCGGCCACCTGGTTCGAGCACGAGCTCTCCTCCAACTTCGGCCTCCGCACTGGCTTCGTCTGGCGCGGTGAGCGTCAACTCAGGCAGCGCGTGAACATCAACCAGCCATACGGGGCGTTCAGCGTGCCCGTGGCTATCGCCGATCCCGGCCCGGACGGCGTGCGCGGCAATGCGGATGACGGCGCGAACATCAATGGCTACAACCTGGACGCGGAGCACACAGGGCTGACGCCGTCCTACATCATGACCAACGTGCCCGGGACGGAGACGAGTTACAAGACCTGGGAGATTACGGCCACCAAGCGGATGTCGAGCCGGTGGTCGGCGATGGCGTCGTTCGCAGAGACGTGGAGCCATTCGTTCGGGTCCCTCAACTCGAACCAGTCGCAGTTTTTCGGTCAGACCGTGCGCCAGGATTGGCTGCCGATCACGCCGAACGATCTGATCAACGCCAATGCCGACGGCACGATGGACACCACCGACTGGCAGATGAAGTTCAGCGGCACCTATGACGCGGTGTGGGGGATTCGTGTCGCGCCGTTCCTGCGCGTGCAATCAGGGCAGAACTACGGCCGCACGATCCTCGCGACCTTCAACTACGGCAGCGCCCGGATTCTCGCCGAACCGATGAACACGCGCCGGCAGGACAACATCGCGGTGTTCGACACGCGCGTCGAGAAGTCGCTGAAGGCCGGGGGCACGACAGCGGCCCTGTTCCTCGACCTCTACAACATCGCGAACGCGAACCCGAATCAGAGCGTGACGTGGAGCTCGGGCAGTTCATTTCTGCGGCCGACGGCGATCGTCCCGCCGCGCGTCATGCGGATCGGCGTGAAGGTGACGTTCTAGGCAGTAATCGCGTAAGGGGCAAAGGGCGAGGGGCAAATGTTCACTCGCTTGCCCCTTACCCCTTACCCCTTACCCCTTCCAAGGAGGGTCCGTGCGCACGCGTCTCGTGGCTTCGCTCTTCGTCGCGGCAGGGCTGGTTTTCATTCTGTCCGCCTGTTCATCCGCCAGCATGCCGACCGGCGAGGCCACGAGCGCGGCGCCCGCGGTCAAGCCGAAACTTGGAATTCGCGCGAACGGCGACACCGAGATTCAGCCGGACCTTGCGAAAGTGAAATCAGAGGACCTGAAGAAGGTCTACAGCTACATCGACGAACACATCGACGACCACGTCGAGAACCTTCAGCGGTGGATCCGGCAGCCAAGCATTTCAAACTCCGGCGAGGGCATTCCCGAATCAGCAGAGATGGTGAAGGGATTCTTCGAGCAGCTCGGTTGCCAGGACTCGAGAGTCTACGACGTCGGCACGACCGAGTGGGGATCGCAAGGTAACCCCGTCGTCTACGCAAGATGCGACGAAGGCGCTCCGCGGACGCTGGTCATCTACTGGATGTACGACACGATGCCGGTCACCCAGCCCGACGTCTGGGTCGCGCCGCCGTTCGAGGGACGTCTCGTCGAGCAGGCGCCGTACAAGAAAGTGCTGATCGGCCGCGGAGCGACGAACTCGAAGGGGCCACAGATGGTCCAGCTGAACGCGTTCATGGCGATCAAGGCGGTGACGGGCAAGCTACCCGTCAATCTGATCTTCGTGGCCGAGGGCGACGAAGAGCGGATGTCGATCGGCTTCCGGCAGTTCGTCAAAACGCATCCGGAGCTCTTCAAGGGAGCCGAGGCGATGTATCGCTTCGGCGGACAAAGCCCCAGCGGCGGAGGATCGATCGACGGCGGATCGGAAGGTTGCGTGTACGTCGAGCTGACCACGAGCGGTGCGAAGTGGGGCCGCGGGCCGACGGTGTCGGACATTCATGGCGGCAACAAACGCAGCGTCGACAGTCCGGCATGGAGACACATGCAGATGCTGAAGACGCTGGTTTCGGCCGACGGCAATCACGTGAATATCCCCGGCTTCTACGACGACATCGAGCCCATGTCGAAGCAGGAGGCGGCCTCCCTCGAGGTGGCGGCCAAGAGCGTGAACATGGATATAGCAGCCAGGAATCTGGGCGTGGCGCGCTTCATCTCCGATGATCCGCTGACGTTTCTGAAGATGGCCCGCTACGGCACGTCGATGAATCTCGACGGTATCTGGGGCGGCAACATGTATGCGGGCGGCGCCGGCGCGATTCTGCCGAACAAGATCACGTCGAAGCACAACTTCCGGTATCTGCCGAAGCAGGACGGTGTCGAGATTACCAGGAAGCTTCGAGCATTCCTCGACAAAGAGGGATACGCCGACGTCGAGATGAAGGTCATCGGCGACGTGCCGTGGGCCAAGATGAAATTCGACAGCGACGTGGCGAAGTCGCTGATGCACACTTACGACATCTTCGGGATCAAGTACGGACAGCCCGTGGATGTGCCGACGATTCTCGGCGGCTACTGGCCGGCGTATCTCTTTGCCGGCCGCGGCCCACTCGACATTCCCATCGTCGGGGGCGCCGCTGGCATGGGCGGGAATGCGCATGCGGCCAACGAGTTCTGGGTGATCGAAGGCGCGGGCAAGGTCTATGGCATGGCGGGCGCGGAGAAGTCCGTCGCGACCGTGCTCTACAACTTCGCTGGTCTGAACGGAATGCCAACCTCAACCAACTAGGCGGGTGCCCATGGCTCTCATCCAAATCAAAGACCTCACCAAGACGTACGTTGTCGGCGACCAGCACGTCCACGCCCTCCGGAAGGTGTCTCTGGATATCAAGTCGGGTGAGTTCGTGACGATTGTCGGGCCCTCGGGGTCAGGGAAGTCGACGTTCATGCACATTCTCGGATGCCTGGACAGGCCGAACAGCGGCAGCTACATCCTGAACGGACGCGATGTATCCAAGCTGTCGAAGGACGAGCTGGCGCGAGTGCGGAACTCGACGATCGGATTTGTCTTTCAGAGCTTCAACCTTCTCCCGCGCACCTCCGCAATCGAGAACGTCGAGCTGCCGCTGCTCTACAACGGCAATAAGTACACGCCGGCGGAGCGGAAGAAGAAAGCCGTTGCCGCGCTGGCGGCCGTTGGCCTCGCGGCGCGCGGGCATCACCATCCCAATCAGCTGTCCGGCGGCCAGCAGCAACGTGTCGCGATTGCGCGTGCGTTGATGAGCGAGCCGCCGATTATCCTGGCCGACGAGCCGACGGGGAACCTCGACACGCGCACGAGCATCGAGGTGATGGAGATCTTTCAGCAGCTGCAGCGCGATCGCGGCATCACGGTGATCGTCATCACGCACGAGCATCAGATCGCGGAGTACGGCACGCGCATCATCAGCTTCCGAGACGGGCGCATCGTGTCGGATCTGCCCAACAGCTACGCGCGTCTCGCCGCCGAAGAGCTCGAGCAGCTTCCGGTGCCGGCCAGTGAGGTTGCGTAGGGTGACCCGGTGACGCTGTCAGAAACCGTGCATCTTGCCACGCGGACGCTCCGTCGCAACGCGCTGCGCTCGGCGCTTACGCTTGTCGGGATCACGATTGGCGTGGGCGCTGTCGTCACCATGGTTGCTGTCGGGAACGGCGCGCGCGCGTCGATCGAGGACCAGGTCGTTGCCGCCGGCATGAATGTCATCACGGTCGTGGCCGGTAACTACAAGATGAAAGGCGAGGACGGCGGCGGTGGCGTCGTCGATCACAACGCGTCGCTGGAGACGGGCAAAAAGGGGTCGGGTGCCCGACCCCTTTTCGTCCGCCATCCCGAAGACGATCCGATGGAGAAGCACGACCATCCGACCGCCCGGCAGCGGTTGGGCGACTCGGCTGCCGGCCTGGGAGCGGCCGCCACGCTGACGCGTGCGGACGCCGATGCCATACGGCAGGGCGTGTCGGGTATCCAGTACGTCTCAGCCGGTGTCCACGAATCGGCCCGCGTGCTCTACGGCGATCGTCGGTGGTTTACCCGCCTCCACGGCGGCGAAACCGACCTGCAGCGCATCCGTCGAAGCTGGACCTTCAAGTACGGCCGCTTCTTCTCCGACCGCGAGTTCAACAACACCGCCCTGGTGACCGTGCTTGGCACCGTTGCGCACGAGAAGCTGTTCGGGCGCGAGACCGATCCGACTGGCAGGGAGGTTCGCATCTGGAACCAGCCGTTCACCGTCGTTGGCGTCATCGCCAGCACGAACTGGGCGACGACTGGGGCGGTGGGCGACGATCAGTTCGACGCGGTCTACGTGCCGCTGACGACCGTTCATCGTCTGCTGAACCTCAGCAAGCTGAACAGCATTACCGTGACGTCGCGCTCGGCGGGCGAGACCACCAAGGTTTCACGCGCGATCACCGAGCTGCTGCGCAAGCGGCACGGCATTGGCGAGGCGGCTCCCGATGATTTTGTCGTACAGACGCAGGCTTCACTGGCACTGGGGAAAGGGGTGTCGCCGCAGGTGGCGCGCGCCATTACCGGCAACGCGCCGGGCCTCGAACAACTCACGCTTGAACAACTCTCGCACACGCTCGAGCGTGCCAGCCGGACGATGACGGTGCTGCTGGCCAGCGTCGCAGGCGTTTCGCTGCTCGTGGGGGGCATCGGCATCATGAACATCATGCTGCTCTCGGTTACCGAACGCACGAAAGAGATCGGCTTGCGGATGGCGCTCGGGGCCAGGTCGCGTGACGTGATGCTGCAGTTCTTGACCGAGGCCGTGACCTTGAGCTTGATCGGCGGCGTCATCGGCGTGCTGCTGGCGCTTGCGGCGTCCGGCGGTGTGAAGCAGGTGCTCCGGTGGTCCGCCGTCGTGTCGCCGGAAGCCGTCGTTCTGGCCGTCGTCGTCGCGGCCGCCGTCGGTGTGTTCTTCGGAATCTATCCAGCGCGTCAGGCGGCTCAGTTGGATCCAATCGATGCGCTCCGGTACGAATAGATGCCGTTAGCTGCTTGCTTTCAGCTGGCGCTCCGCACGCTTCGACGCAATCGACTGCGATCGGCGCTCACGCTTCTAGGGGTGACGATCGGTGTTGCCGTCGTCATCACGATGGTGGCCCTGGGAACTGGCGCCCGCATGTTGATCGAACAGCACGTCAGGGCGGCCGGTACGAATCAAATTACCGTCGTCGCCGGCAACTACATGCGCATTGCCGACGACTTTGGCTCGGACGTCATGGAAGGCGGGGGCGGATCGGAAACAGCGGTGTCCAGTTCGCCAACTGCTCACCACGAACCCGTGCGCAAGGAAGATGACTGGTGGCCAGGCAAGGGCATCTCGCCGAGGCTGCCTGGCCTCGGCGCGGCAAAGACCCTGACGCCAGACGATGCCGAAGCCCTTGCAGGGCAGGTGCGGGGAATCGCCTATCGCGCTGCCGGTGTCAGCGAAACCGCCGTCGTTTCGGCTGGCACGGAGCGGCTCTTTGGCCGGCTCCAGGGTACCGACGTCGATCTGCCATCCATTCGCGTGCTGACGCTCAAGGCGGGCAGGTTTCTCAGCAAGAAGCAGGTTGAAGGGCGTGAGCGTGTTGCGGTCCTTTCCACGACGGCCAGCGAAAAGCTCTTTGGGCCCGGACGCAAACCCATCGGCCTGGCGATCGAGACGCGTAAGCAGACATTCACCGTCGTCGGCGTGGTCGATCGCCCTGGCGGTTTTGCAGGAGCGGACTCGCTCGACGAAATCTTCGTGCCCTACACCGCCCTTCAGGACCTCCTTCACATCGACTACCTGCACAGCGTGACCGTAGCCGTCGAGGTTACCGGAGAGTCCTCGCGCGTGTCGCAGGACATCGTCCGTGTGCTTCGCCCGCGCCACAATCTGGGATCCTCCGATCCAGATGATTTCACCGTGAAGCCGCAAGCGCGCGATGCCGTGATCGGCAAGGGATTGAATCCGATGCTCGCGAGGGCGGTAATGGGCAGCGTGGTTGGCCTCGATCGCGTAACGCTCGAGGATATGGCGCAGACGCTCGAGCGATCGAGCCGCACGATGACCGTACTCCTGGCAAGTGTTGCCGGTGTGTCGCTGCTGGTGGGTGGCATCGGGATCATGAACATCATGCTCGTCTCCGTTACCGAGCGCACGCGCGAGATCGGCCTGCGGATGGCCGTGGGCGCGAGGGGCCGAGACGTGCTCGTGCAGTTTCTCGCTGAAGCGATGGCGCTCAGCATGACTGGCGGGCTCTTCGGCATCGTGCTTGGGGTCGCCGCATCAGACAGCGTGGGCCGGTTTCTGCGGTGGGCGACTGTCATTTCACCGATCAGCATCGTGGTCGCTGCGGGCGTTGCGGCTGCGATCGGCATCTTCTTCGGTTTCTATCCTGCGCGCCAGGCGTCGCAGTTGGATCCGATCGATGCGCTGAGGTGGGAGTAAAACCATGCATTACTCGACTTGCTTTCGCATTGCCTTCAAGGCCCTTGGCCGGCACAAGCTCCGGACGTTTCTGACGATGCTGGGAATGATCATCGGTGTCGGCGCCGTGATGACGATGGTCGCGCTCGGCAACGGCGCGCAGGCTTCGGTCGAGTCCGACGTGAAGTCGGCGGGGACGAATCTCGTGTACGTGACCGCCGGCAACTACACGCGAGGCGGCGATGAGCTGAAGGTCGCCGCTGGACTGGGTGCTGCACGGACTCTTGTCAAAGAAGACGCGGCCGAGATCGTTCGAAAAGTGACGGGCATCAAGTTCATCGCGCCGGGAGTATCGGACCGGGCGCCGATGGAAACGCCCGGCAAGCGTTACTTCGGGCGCGTGATCGGAACTGTTCCGCAGTTTGCGCTGATGCACTCGTGGCGGTATCGCGCGGGAGCGATGTTTACCGAAAGCCAGTTGACCGGCGGCGCAGCCGTGGCCGTACTGGGCACGGTTGTCAGCGAACAGCTGTTCGGGCCAGGCGTGGATCCGGTCGGCAAGACGTTCACCGTACGCGGCAAGCCGTTCACGGTTGTCGGACTGACCGAAAGCCGAATCGAAGATCACGCCGAATGCATCTTTGCGCCGTACACGGCCGTACAGCAGAGTGCCGGAGGCATCGGGCACCTTCAGACGATCACCGTCGCCGCCGAAGAAGCGGGTGACACCGCACGCATTGCCGGCGAAATCACCAGGCTGCTGCGCGTGCGGCATCACATCGGCAACGGAGACGGATCTGAATCGATCGGCGTTCCTGACGACTTCATGGTGCGCACGGAAGCTGCCAAGGCGCTGTCGCAGGGCCTCTACACTTCCGCTGCGGTTTTCGTGCTCGCAAACCTTCCGCAGCTCGATCAGATCACCGCGGAAGAAATGTCCGGAACGCTGCAGCAGACCAGCAACACCCTGACGGCGCTGCTGGCCAGCATCGCCGCGATCTCCCTCATTGTGGGCGGCATCGGCATCATGAACATCATGCTGGTATCGGTCACCGAGCGGACGCGCGAAATCGGCGTGCGCATGGCGATCGGCGCGCGCGGTCGTGATGTCCTGCGTCAGTTTCTGATCGAGGCATTCACGCTCAGCGTCGTTGGTGGGTTGATCGGAGTCGCGTTCGGGTTCGCCGCTTCGAGCGCCCTCACCCGATTGCTCGAGTGGCAGACGAAGATGTCGCTCAGCGCCGTGCTCATGGCGTTTGGCACCGCGTTGGCGGTGGGTGTCTTTTTCGGTTTCTATCCCGCGAAGAAAGCGTCGCAGCTGGATCCCATTGACGCGCTACGGTTTGAGTGACCTACAAGGAGGGAACGTGCGAAATCATCTTTTCATACTCGGCGCCTTGATCGCCATCGTAGGCGGCACGATGGCGTGCTCAAAATCCACTGAGGTGTCGTCGGCAGCAGCAGCGCCGGCGCCTGCCAAGAAAAAGCTCGGCATTCGTCCAGCGGGTGACGAGGAGCTGAAGATCGACATGTCGGCGGTGAAGTCAGAAGAACTGAAGAAGATCTACGCGCACATCGACGAACACATCGACGAGCATGTCGAAAACCTGCAGCGATGGATTCAACAGCCCAGCATCTCGAACTCCGGCGAAGGCATTCCGGAGTCGGCCGAGATGGTGAAGGGATTCTTCGAGCAACTCGGCTGCCAGGAATCGAAGGTGTATGACGTCGGCCTTACAGAGTTCGGCTCGCAAGCCAATCCAGTGGTGTACGCGAAATGCGACGAAGGCGCACCGCACACGCTCCTCGTCTACTGGATGTACGACACGATGCCCGTCACACAGCCCGACGTGTGGGTCGCACCGCCGTTCGAAGGCCGGCTGGTGGAGCAGGCTCCGTTCAAGAAGGTCATGATCGGACGCGGAGCCACCAACACCAAGGGACCGCAGATGGCGATGTGGAACTCGTTGATGTCGATCAAGGCGGTCTCCGGCAAACTGCCAGTGAACCTCATCGTGATTGCCGAAGGAGACGAAGAGCGCATGTCGATCGGCGCGCGCCAATTCATGAAGACGCATGCCGACCTGTTCCAGGGGGTCGAAGCGCTGTGGCAGGACGGTGGGCAGAGCTATTCGGGCCGAGGCGGGATTAGTGGCGGCGGGTCGGAAGGCTGCGTTTACGTCGAAATCACGACGAGCGGCACGAAGTGGGGCCGCGGTCCGACGGTGTCGGATATCCACGGAGGCAACAAACGCAGTGTGGATAGCCCGGCGTGGCGTCACATCAAGGCCGTGTCGTCGCTGGTGTCGATGGACGGGAACAAGGCGATGATCGACGGCTTCTACGACAACCTGAAGCCGCTGCCGCCGGCGATCCTCGAATCAACCGAGATGGCTGGAAAGTTCATTGACCTCCCGACCGCCGCGAAAAACCTCGGCGTCGCGCGATTCATCGCTGATGACCCCGTGACGTACCTGAGGATGCAGAGCTACGGCACGTCGTTCAACATCGACGGGATCTGGGGCGGCAACATGTACGCGGGCGGAGCGGGAGCGATCCTGCCGAACAAGATCACGTCAAAGCACAACATTCGCTATCAGCCGAACATGGAGGGGTTCGATCTGGTCGAGAAGATCAGGAAGCAGCTCGTCAAGAACGGTTATCCCGACATCGAGGTCAAGATGATCGGCGACGTCCCGTGGCGCCTGGCATCCATCAAGGGGGACCTGCCGCCAGCGCAGATGCGGATGCTCGAGGCGTTCGACGTGCCCTACAGCAAGCCCAAGGAGCTCGAGACGATGACCGGCGGCTACTGGCCGGCGTATCTCTTCGGCAAGGACATCTTGAACATTCCGATTTCCGGCGCGGGCGTCGGCATGGGCGGACGTGCGCACGCCGCCAACGAGTTCATGGTCATCGAAGGCGCCGGGAAGGTTTACGGCTACGCGGCGCAGGAGAAGGCGCTGGCGACGGTCCTTTATAACTACGCGGGCAAGAATTGACACGAATCGCACTCGTGTTGCTCGTCTGTTGCTGGGGATGCGGGGCGCAGACGCATCCCCAGTTCATCGAGGCCACGTCACCGGCCACCTCGCCGGCGGCGTCGGGTTCGAGTGATCCAACCCACGGCGGAGCAATGGCGCACGGCGACCACTCACCTCACTACGGCGGCATCGTCCTGATGAATGGAGACCTGCACTTCGAGGTCGTGGTCGATCCCGAAGGCAGCTATCGCGTGTATTTCAGTGACGAACTCAGACGCGAGCTCCCGGCGTCGACGGTTTCGGAAGTCGTCCTCACTGTCGTGCGGGTCCAGGGCAAACCGGAAGCGCTCATTCTCGCCGTGGACGAGAGCGGCGAGAGCTGGGTCGGGAAAGGAAGGCCGATCGCCGAGCCGCAAGTGACGATTCGGGTGGCGTACGTCTTCGAGCAGAAGCCGTACTGGATCGACATCCCGTGGACACGCCCGGTTCCGGCGGGGGCGGTCAGGGCGACATGACTAACTAAGGTGCGGGAGGCACGAGGCGTGCGGGAGGTGCGGCGTGCGGTGCTGATTGCGATCGTGTTCAGCGTCGCCTGCGGTGCTCCTCGGCTGCCAGCGGACGTCGACGCGCTCGCGGACCAGTACGTCAAACTGGTGCTGGCCGTCGGCACCCACGACTCTACCTACGTCGATTCCTTCTATGGTCCCCGGGAATGGCGGCAAGAGGCGGCCCGGGTCGCGATGCCTATTCCACAGATCCGCGACTCCGCGGCGGCATTGCTCGATCACCTCCATCAGCAAGAGTCGATTATTCGCACCCAAAGCGATGTGTGGCGGCTGCGATTTCTCGCGGCGCAGACGAGCTCGCTGATTCAGCGCACCGATCTGCTGGCGGGCGTGCGCATGTCGTTCGATGCGGAATCAAGAGGCCTCTTCGGAATCACCGCCCCGGCACTCGGCGAGTCGTCTTTGCTGCCGGTTGTCGCGGCGCTCGATCGACAACTGCCAGGAACGGGGCCGGTGTCCGCACGCCTCGAGGCCTACAGCAGAAAGCTGGCAGTTCCGGACGATCGCGTCCGCAACACCGTGCTGGCTGCGCTAGCCGCGTGTCGCGAGCGGACGGTCGAGCACCTTGCGCTGCCTGCGGGCGAACGCGTCGATGTCACCTTTGTTCATGACCGGCCCTGGAGCGCGTACGCCACATATCAGGGCGGCTATCGCACGCGGATCGAGATCAATCTCGATCTCCCTCGCCGGCCCGATCAGATTCTCGATCTGATGTGTCATGAGGGTTACCCCGGTCATCACACGCAGTACAGCCTGCTCGAAGAACGGATGGTCCGCGCACGCGGCCGGCGGGAGTTTCAGGTGCAGCCGCTGCTGAGTCCCGCGTCGGCATCGAGCGAGGGCGCAGCCATCGCGGGTGTCGCGCTTGCGTTTCCCGAGTCCGCACGCCTGGACTTCGAGCGTGACGTGCTGTTTCCTATCGCCGGCATCAATGCTTCGGAAGCCCGCCGAATGGAAGCGGTCCGAGTCCTGTCCGACAGGCTGACTCCAGCGGGGACAGAGGTTGCACGCCGTTACCTCGATGGACACATGAGCCGCACAGAAGCGGTAGTGTGGCTCGAGCGGTATGCCGCGATGCCAAGGCCGCTGGAGTTGCTGGGTTTCATCGACCAGTTCAGAACGTACGTCGTTGGCTACACCGCAAGCACACAGGAGATCCGTCTGGCGATCGATGAGGCGTCCAATGAGGATACGCGTTGGCGGGTCCTTGAGCAGGCCATCCTCGCGAATGTTCCACAGCGCGACTAGATCTGAAGCTCGTTGCCTCCCGCTGGGCTTCCTGCAGGAATTCTGCAATGCCAACAGAAATGTCGCGATCGGCCTCGACGATCTCCATTGTTGTCTGAACGGTCGTCTCCGAAAACGCGCGAAATAACCCAAAAACACTGGCAATTGCCCCGTTTCTTCCGAGCCGCACGGATGGAACCAGGTTTGCTGAGAGCACCGTAGAACTTTTCCCGCGGGGGCCGCGAACATGGGACCAAGCGCAGCGCTGAAGAAAGTGGAGACGACGACGGGCAGCAACACCAACGAGCTCCGGCGGCTTTCCACGTTCCTCGAGATCAGTCAGACGCTCGCCGCAGCGTCGAATCAGAAGACCGCCTTTCATCAGGTGCTCGGCATTCTCGAGCGCCATCATGGTGTCGTGCGCAGCAGCATCGCGCTGTTGAACGACGCCGAGGCCGAGATTGCTGTTGTGGCTTCGGAAGGGCCGGCGCCTGCCAAGGCAGACGCCACGTTCAAGGTAGGCGAGGGAATTACTGGTCGCGTCGTGCAGAGCGGTAAGCCGATTGTGGTGCCGCGCGTGTCGCGCGAGCCGATGTTCCTGCGACGGACCTCCGATCGTCCGGAGCTCCCGAGCCAGGAAATCAGTTTCGTCTGCGTGCCGATCCTGCTGAACCGCAAGGCGGCCGGTGCGCTCGGCGCCGATTTTCGTTTCAAAGCCGAGCGCGATTTCGATCGCACGGTGAAATTCCTCGGGGTCGTCGCGTCGCTCGTGGCGCAGGCCATCCGCATTCAGCGCGTCATCGACACCGAACGCGAACGCTTGCGCGAGGAGAACCAGCACCTCCGCCTCGAGTTGAAAGAGCGCTACGACTTCTCGAACATTCTGGGCACCAGCGGCCCCATGCGCCTTGTCTATGAACAGGTTGCACAGGTCGCGCGGACCGAGACGACGGTGCTCGTCCGCGGGGAATCGGGGACGGGCAAAGAGTTGATCGCTCAGGCGATTCACTACAACTCGCTACGGTCCAAGAGGCCGTTCATCAAGGTCAGCTGCGCGGCCTTGCCCGAGAGCCTGATCGAATCGGAACTGTTCGGGTACGAGAAGGGGGCGTTCACCGGCGCGCAGGCCACTAAGAAAGGACGCTTCGAGCTTGCCGAGGCGGGCACGCTGTTCCTCGACGAAATCGGCGAGTTGAATCTCGCGACGCAGGTGAAGTTGCTGCGCGTGCTGCAGGCCAAGGAATTCGAGCGGCTCGGCGCCACCAAGACCATCCGGACGAATGTGCGGATGATCGCGGCGACCAACAAGGACATCGAGAAGGGGATCGCCGACGGCACATTTCGCGACGACTTGTACTATCGCCTCAACGTCTTTTCGATCTTCATCCCGCCGCTTCGCGAACGAAAACCCGACTTGCTGCTGCTGGCCGACCACTTCCTGGAGAAGGCGTCGCTCGCCAACGGCAAGCACATCAAGCGGATCTCGACGCCGGCCATCGACATGCTGATGGCGTATCACTGGCCAGGCAACGTCCGCGAGCTCGAGAACGCCATCGAGCGGGCTGTGGTCGTGTGCGACGGGCAGGTGGTGCATGCGCATCATCTTCCGCCCACGCTCCAGACGGCGGCATCATCCGGGACGGTGATGAGCCTCTCGCTCCAGGACGCCCTGGAGGCCTACGAGAAGGATCTGATTCAGGACGCGCTGAAAACCTCACGTGGTAATCGCGCGAAGGCGGCCCGGCTGCTCAGCACGACGGGTCGCATCATGAACTACAAGGTCCGGCAGCTCGGGATCGACTGGCGCCGTTTCAAGAAGTAACAAGATTGCCTGCGCATTCAGCCCACCCTACAACTTTGTTGTACAGCGTCCGCGTCCTCGACGGTACCGCAATTCCGGCGAACGGTTCACCGAACCGCCGTGATTCCAGAAGAAACAAAACCAGACACAAATGTCGCTCGGTACAACCTGTCAGACGAAGATGTGGGATGAAGCCCGATGCGTGAAGCAGTGGACGACGGGCGAAAATCGCCACTTTTGTTAGGAAAACTCACGAAAACACCGGAACCCGCCAGACGGTGCGTACTGGCGTTCGTCTTGCAAAACGACTTTCAACATCGGCGGGCGTCTCGCTCGCTCTCCCATCGGACAGCTGTCGATGGCCAACACGTTTTCTAATAAGGGGGCGTCTCCAATGCGTGCACTTGCTCGGGAAGCACTGACCCATCGTTTGTGGTTGGGTATCCTCGCGGCACTCGTCGTGTTGTCGGTGATGAGTCCGGCCTTGGCGTCTGCCGATCCCACGGGCGCGACGACGGGGACGGCCAAGGACGTCACCGTCAAAGACGCGGCGAATCCCACGCTGCCCGAGGTGATGGAAACCGTCGGCCACAACAAGATCTCCATCAACTTCGTCTGGACGTTGCTCTGCGGGTTCCTCGTCATGTTCATGCAAGCGGGGTTCGCGATCGTCGAGACGGGCTTCACACGCGCGAAGAACGCTGCACACACGATGTCGATGAACTTCATGGTCTATGCCCTGGGCATGCTGGGGTATTGGGTCAGCGGCTTTGCGCTCCACATGGGGGGCGTCGGTGCACTGGCTGTGCTCGGCGGCACGCCGCCGCTCACTGGCGAGTTTACGATCACCGTCGCCGGTAAGACGCTCGGGCTGTTCGGAACCACAGGGTTCTTCCTGAGCGGCAGCTCGTACGACGTTGGGGTGTTCGCGCTCTTCCTCTTCCAGATGGTGTTCATGGACACCGCTGCAACGATTCCGACCGGCACATTGGCCGAGCGTTGGAAGTTTTCGGCATTCTGCATTTTCGCGTTCCTCATGGGCGGCGTCGTGTATCCCGTCTATGCCAATTGGGTATGGGGTGGCGGGTGGCTCGCCACCATGGGCTCGAACTTCGGCATCGGCCACGGTCACGTAGACTTCGCCGGATCCTCCGTCGTGCACTTGGTGGGCGGCGTCGCAGCCCTCGCAGGCGGCATCGTGCTGGGTCCTCGTCTTGGCAAGTATGGCAAGGACGGAAAGATCAACACGCTCGCGGCGCACCATCTTCCGATGGCGTTCCTGGGCACGTTCATCCTGGCCTTCGGCTGGTTCGGCTTCAACCCGGGCTCCACGCTCGCCGGCACCGATCTGCGCATTGCCGTCGTCGCCACTAACACCATGCTTGCGTCCGCCGGTGGTGCGCTATCGGCAATGCTCTACATGTGGATGGTCTACGGCAAACCAGACCCCGGCATGATGGTGAACGGGATGCTTGCTGGACTGGTGGCCATCACGGCTCCGTGCGCCTTCGTCACGGCGCCTGTCTCCGTCTTAATCGGACTCATCTCCGGCGTGCTTGTGATCTTCGCGGCGTTTTTCATCGAGCGCACCCTGAAGATTGACGATCCGGTCGGCGCGATTGCGGTGCACGGCGTGAACGGAGCCTGGGGCTGCCTCGCGCTCGGCCTCTTCGCAGATGGCTCATATGGTGACGGGTGGAATGGCGTGCCCGGTACCGTCACCGGGTTGTTCTACGGGGCTCCCGCGCAGTTCGTGGCGGAGTGCATCGGCATCCTGGCGAATTTTGCCTGGGTGTTCACGACCTTCTTCATCTTCTTCAAGATCATTGACGCGGTCGTCGGCATGCGCGTGCCGGCGGAAGCCGAGCTCGCGGGACTCGACATTCCGGAAATGGGTGTGCTCGCGTATCCCGATTTCAATCTGAAGAGGGAGTAGCGTGATGGCAGCAGACGCAATCGTCGTTTCCGGGGCATTGACGAGACTCGATTCGTCGGTGCCCCCGGTTCCCTGGCGGGATCCACAGACGGTGTCGCCATCCGACCTGGCGGCCTACATCGGGAGCCTGGAGCAACGCTGTCTCGAGAACCCGAATTCTCCGGAGCTGTGGACGTGCCTGGGGATAGCCCACGCCGTTAACTACGACGTCGTGAAGTCGATGGATGCGCTCGAAACAGCGACAGCCGTAGAGCCTTTGCACTTCTGGGCGCGGCTCAAGTACGGCGAATTGCACTATCGCCTTCGAGCGTTAGACACGGCGGAAAAAGAGACGTTGAAGGCAGCGGAGCTTGCCGAGAATCCGTTTCAACTGGCGATGGCGAGAAAGCAGCTCAAAGAGATTCGTGCGTTGAACCCTCAACGGGTCCGGCTCGATGCGCCGGCCTCCGCGTGGGGAAGGACGCTATACCTGTCGGCGCTCCTGATGTTCGCCGTCGCGGTGGTGATATGGAAATGAACTGGAGATACTTCGTCGGCGCGTCCATCTTGTCTGCGGGTCTTCTACTCAAGCTTGGCGCGCCCCTGGGAGCCGTAGCGATGGGTGTCGCTCTCGTCGCGCTTATCAACTGGAGAACGACCGCACGCTAATCGATGCCCGCACAGGGCGGGCATCCTGCCGTGGAGTTCCCTGGGGGATCTGCCACGGTCATTCATGGAGGAACACGTGACAGCATTCTTTTCCCGCACTTCACGACTGCTCGGAGTGGGTTTGGCCGCGGCAGCCTTGGTTTTCATGACGGCCGCACCGGCCAGAGCGCAGGCAGCACCTGCGGCGCCGGCCGATCCGAATCCCGGCGCCATCACACTGACGACGGGGGTTGATTTCCCGTCGGTGTATTTCTTCCGCGGCATCCGGCAGGAAGCGGATCCGGCGTTCACGATGTTTGCTTACGGAGATGTCGGCATTTCCCTGGGAAAGGCGACGGTGAATTTCGGTGTGTGGAACAGTCTGCACAGCGGCACGTCCGGCTCGGACGGCCCGGGCCCGATGCACTACGAGGAAGACTTCTACACGTCGATCTCGTTTGCTGCCGGCAAAGGTCTTTCGATTAAGCCGATGTTCACGGCCTACACAAGCCCGAACGGAATGTTCAGGACCGTCAAGGAGATCAGTTTTACGGTTTCCCATGCCAGCAAGTTCGCCCCATACGCGAATCTTGCCTTCGAGCTTGGCGGCGACGACAGCGGCCAGGCCGATGGCGGTTATCTCCTGCCGGCTGGCGGGAATCGCGGGTCCTATCTGGAGCTTGGCATCGGGCCGAGTTGGGCGCTCGGCGGAGGCAGAGCCACCGTGGCGGTTCCGGTCAAGATCGGCATGAGCCTCAGCGACTACTACGAAGATCCGGTCACCGGCCAGGATAACGCGTTCGGGTTTTTCGACATCGGCGGATTGGTGACCGTGCCGCTGAGTAAGGTTGCGAGCAACTACGGTTCCTGGAACTTCCACGTGGGCCTCGACGTGTTCGCCCTTGGCAGTACGACCGAAACCTTGAACAACGGCGAGTCCAGCCAGGTGATTTTCAGCGCGGGCATCGGCTTGTCGTATTAAGCTCGAGAGGCCCCGGCTGGCAGTAAGCTTATGTCGGCATGGGGCCTCTTAAAGGGCGGGAGATCGACCAGGCCGCGTTGCGCGCTCGGCTCGACGCGGCGCTCGACGCGGCGCGCCGGACGCTGATTCAGTCGACCGAGCACGGCACGGCGGGACGCCGGGCTCTCGCCGGCTACTCGGACAGCGTCGACGAGATCGTTCGAGAGCTGGTCGATGCGGCACGCGTGCAGACGACTACGCCCGTCGCGGTTTGTGCGCTCGGCGGCTACGGTCGTCGCGCGCTCAGCCTGCATTCGGACATCGATCTGCTGTTGCTCTTCGGCGGGCCGATCGGTCGCCCCGAAGAGCGGTTCGTGAAGGCGCTGCTGCACCCGTTGTGG
>JAMQPK010000123.1 GCA_023717525.1 Vicinamibacterales bacterium
GCCAGCCACCACGCAAGCATCCTCCGTGACCGGATCACCGTCGCGTCCGTGGGAGGTTCGAGTGCCCACACCGCGAGAACGGGAAGCAACAGCCCGAACAGCGTGTCGCCGGAATAGTGTTTGGCTTCGAGGGGGAAGAATGAGATGACGAGGCCGAACGAACAGAGCAGGGCAAGGATTGCGGCCCCGAAGGGCTGCATCCACCGCCGGCCGGCCCATACGGCCAGCCACAGCGTGGCGATGCCGAAAAGCACAGGCAGAGCGCGCAACGCCCGCTCGCCTTGACCGAACTCCAGCAGTATCGCGCGCTGAAACCAGAGCCAGCCGAGTGGCGCCGCCTGATTCATCGACAGCGGGCCTGCGAGCTCGCCGAACGACCGATCGCGAAAATTCAGTGCGATCATCTCTTCGTCGAGCCAGAGCGGCCTCGCCCAATACCACTGATAAATCAGCGATCCGGACCCCAACGAAGCGATGATCGCAGCCGGCGCGTACTTCAGGGCTTGATAACCTGAACCAGATTATACGCTCGCCATCCGAGGGATTTCTGGTAGATTCACTCTTCCACTGGAGGACGCCAGATGATCAGTGCTCGATCCCGAAGTGTTTCCCGTCGTGAGTTCCTCGCGTACGGCACGGCCTTGCCGTTCCTCTTCCAACAGCTTGCCGAAGCGCAACGGAAGCGGGTGAAGATTCGCGACGTGCAGGTGAATCTTCTGCAGGGGCCTGGCCGGAATTACACCTTGATCAAAGTAACGGCCGATGACGGGCTCTTTGGAATCGGCGAGGGCTATGGGACTCCGGGCGTCGGCGTGAAGGAGCAGGTCCTGTCGCTCAAGCCATGGCTGGTCGGGAAGGATCCGCTCGAGATCGATGCGCTCTACACCTTCATGGGAGAGGGCATGCCAAATCTGAGCGGCACACGCACGGACGGCTCTGCTCACAATCTGATTCGTGCCGTCAGCGGCATCGAAATGGCGCTTTGGGATCTCGCGGGAAAGATTCTCGACGTGCCCACGTCCACGCTGCTGGGAGGCAGGTTCCGCGATCGCGTCCGCGTGTACGACCACGCGACGCCCAAAGACATGCTCGATAAAGCGTCGGTCAAGGACTGGGCGGCCAAGGTGAAAGCGCATCCGAGTGGCTTCACGTGCCACAAGTTCGGTTTCCCGAACACCAATCCCGCCGTCGACTTCGGACGCGATCGCTCGAATCGCATGTTGTCCACACGCGAGCTCATCAACACCAGGCAGGGATTCGAGAACTGCCGCGAAGCCATCGGATGGGATCGCGATCTGATGGTGCACTGTCACTGGGAGTACGACGTGCGCACGTCGATTCAGATTGCGCAGGCAGTCGAGTCGGTCAAGCCCGTGTGGCTCGAGGATCCGCTGACGGTGGATTACTCCGATTCGTGGAAGCGCCTGACGGCCAGCTCGAACGTGCCGATTTGCATGGGCGAAAACCTCGCCAGACGCGAAGGGTTCAAGGACTTCATCATCAACCAGGGCTGCGACATCCTGCACCCGGATCTTCGGAACTCCGGCGGGTTCCTCGAGACCAAGCGTATTGCCGACCTGGCGCATATCTACGGTATGCCGATGGCGAATCACAACACCGGCAGCCAGGTTTACACGTACGCTGCAGCGCAGTGGGCCGCTTCAATCCGCGACTACATGGCGCTCGAAACGATTACCGGCGAAGGCGGCTGGATGGACGAGGTACTGGTGCTGGACGGGCCTTACATCAAGGATGGGTTCATACAGGTGAGCAGCAAGCCTGGCCTGGGCATTACGCTGAATCCGGACACCGTGCGCGCCCATCTCGCCCCAGGGGATGTATGGTTTGGCTAGTGTGCCTGGACATTGAAGATTGAAGATTGCAGCATTGGAACATTAGAACCTTAGAACTCTAGAACCCTAGAACGCTAGAACCTTCGGACGTTCGATCCCGTAGATCTGCACGGGCTCGCCGTGCACGGGGTCCACGTCGTCCCGCTCGAAACGCTCACCGATCTTCGTCGCAATCCGAATCGAACGACGGTCGTGGGGTGCAATGAGGCTGATGATCCGGTCCACCGGCGTGTATTCCCAGGCCCATCCCAGCGCGGCGGTCGCCGCCTCAGTCGCAAACCCGTGACCGCATCGGGATCGGTGAAGCACCCAGCCAAGATCGACACCGGGCCATTCTCGCTGCGGATGGTAGAAACCGACGCAGCCGATGACGTGTCCCGTCGCCTTCTCGATGACAGACCAGTGACCGTATCCGCGCAACTCCCATTGGCTGAGCATGTCGCGGGTGTTCTTCAGTGCCAGGTCGAGACCGCCAGGCGGTTCGCGCAGCGTTACCTGCTTCTTATCCACGACCTCCGGATCCCAGAAGATGCCCGTGAAGGCCTCCGCATCCGCCAGCTCCGGCACACGCAGCAGAAGGCGCGCTGTGGCGACGGAACTGGCGAGGCCAACCATCTCAGTGAAAAGTGTAGCCGACGCCGAACTTCACGCTCGGGCTGTCCATCGCACCGACCTTCAATTCAACAAACAGTCCGCCGCGATGCTGGCCGCCGACGATGAAGTTGAACCCGGGCTCTACGTCGGACCCCGAGCCCTCGCCGTTAAAGATGTTCACCGCCGGACCGCCGCCCACATACAGGTTCCACGCCTGGCGTGAAGGGAAGTCGTACGTGAAGTCGAGGTTGAACGCGACCAGCGTGACGTCGTCGCCGATGCCGATCTCGAGGTTCGGCCGGAAGCGTACCCGGTCGACGAGCGGCGTTGTGCGGATATGACCACCGAAATAGAACTGATCCGGGTCGAGCGACACGCCAGCTTCCACGCCGGCACGCGTCTGCGCGTGGACTGATCCGACAGCGACCGGTGACAGGAGCACTGCAAACATGAGAAGAAGCAGGAAAAAGGGACGATGGCGGTGCATAGGACGAAGTCCTCCTGGTGACCCAGTCATACAAAAGCCGATCCACAGCGCAGATATTTATCAAGTACTTGACTGCGCAGCGGTTCTGGGCCAAGACTCGCATCCCATGCCGACACAAAAGGTACCCTTGAGTGCCTATATCACCGTCATTGTGGCTGCTGGTTTGGCAGTCAGCGCAGCGCAAAGACAGGGAGGAGTTGCCTCAGATATCGCGATCTCCGGCGAGTTGCGACAGTGGCACAAGGTGACGCTGACGCTCGCCGGGCCGGAGGCCGATGAGCGCTCGAATGCTCCGAACCCATTCATGGACTACCGGATGATCGTCACTTTTACTCACGAGTCAGGGTCGCCGAAATACCTTGTGCCGGGCTATTTTGCCGCCGACGGCAACGCCGCCGATTCATCCGCCACAACGGGAAATAAATGGCGCGCTCACCTCGCACCAGACAAGACCGGAAGGTGGAACTACCGAATCTCGTTCGTGTCCGGTAAAGGTGTAGCCCTGGTGACCGGGTCTGCCGGTCAGGCAGTCGCGCCGGTGGATGGACGGACTGGTGCAATTCGCATAGCCGCCTCCGACAAGCCGGCGCCGGATTTCCGGGCGCGCGGCCGCCTGCGATATGCCGGTAAGCCGTATCTCCAGTTTGCCGGGAGCGGCGAATACTTTCTGAAACTGGGATCTGATGCGCCCGAAACGCTGCTTGCATTCACGGATTTCGACGGCACCATCGCGCGAAAGCCGCAGGTCCCCCTTCACGCATACGGCCCGCACGTTCAGGACTGGAAGGCTGGTGATCCCTCCTGGCAGAACGGCAAGGGCAAGGGGCTCATCGGCGCGATCAACTACCTCGCGTCGAAGGGCGTGAACTCGATGTCGTTCCTGCCGTACAACGCCGGCGGCGACGGCGACAACGTCTGGCCCTTCGTCGAGCGCGGCGACAAGTTTCACTTCGACGTGTCCAAGCTCGATCAGTGGCAGATCGTCTTCGACCACGCTCAGCAGAAGGGAATCTACCTGCACTTCAAGCTGCAGGAAAATGAGAACGACGACAACCTTCGCGGCAATGTCACGGCGCCGATCGCCGAATCGCTCGACGGCGGCGATCTCGGGCCGGAGCGCAGGCTCTACATTCGCGAGCTGGTCGCGCGGTTTGCCTACGAGCTGGCGCTGAACTGGAATCTCGGAGAAGAGAACACGCAGTCGAGCGAGCAGCAGCTGGCCATGGCCATGAATCTGCGAGACATGGATCCTTACGGCGGCCATCACATCGTCGTGCACACGTTTCCGAATGCGCAGGAGAGCGTGTATCCGGCGCTGCTTGGAAGCCAGTCGCCCTTCACGGGGGCGTCACTCCAGATGGCCTGGAATGCCGTACACGAACGAACGCTACGGTGGCTCGCGGCGTCGGTGCAGGCGAAGAAACCGTGGGTAGTGGCGAACGACGAGCAGGGGCCGGCCAACCTCGGCGTGCCTCCCGATCCCGGGTACGCCGGCTTCGCGGGGAAAGACGCACAGGGCCGCGACGTGGGCTACACGCTGCACGACATCCGGAAGTTCACCCTGTGGGGCAACTTGATGGCCGGCGGAGCAGGCGTCGAGTACTACTTCGGATACGCGCTCCCCGAGAACGATCTGGTGGCGGAGAATTTCCGCAGCCGCGAGCAGAGCTGGACCTACGGCCGCATCGCGATCGATTTCTTCCACAACCAGAAGATTCCATTCTGGGAGATGACGAATGCCGACGCGCTCGTCGGCAACCAGGCGCACGACAACAGCCGGTACTGCTTTGCGAAGGCCAACGACGTGTACCTGGTCTATCTGCCGGCCGGCGGCCCAGCGAGTCTCGATCTCTCGGCAGCGAGCGGGCAGTTTACCGTTGGGTGGTTTGATCCTCGAAAGGGGGGCATGCTGGAGGCAGGCGGCGTGGCGACCGTCAACGGTGGCGCCACTGTCGATCTCGGGACGCCACCGGACTCACCGTCCGATGACTGGCTGGTCGTCATTCGCCGCAGCCGGAACTGACCGGCAAAGAAAAAGGGGCAAAGAGCGTCAGCTCCTTGCCCCTCCACTTACTTCTTACTTCCTACTTCTTACTTCCTACTTCTTACTTCCTACTTCCTACTTTTAGAAGACGTACTTCAGTCCGAACTGGATAATGCGCGGGTCACCCGCCGCTGGATCCGTGCGGGTGATGCGGCCCAGCGTTGCGGCGTTGTTCACCGCGGTGTTCGGGATGTCGAAGTTCACCTGGTTGAACACGTTGAAGAACTCTGCGCGGAACTGGACGTACTGGCTCGATGAGAACCGGAAGTTCTTCGAGAGCGACATATCCCAACCGTGCAGCGTCGGTCCGTAGTAGGCACCCTTCGCCACATTGCCGTATGTGCCGGTGTCGTTCGTCGCGAACGCCGCCGGGTTGAACGCCCAGGCGCAGCTGACGCAGATTGTCGAGGGGAGGGCGTTGACGTCGGCGCCCGTCAACTTCGCGCGGTCGTTACCGATGCTGTCCAGCGAGTTGTCCGATCCGCTGGTGACGGTGTACGGCCGGCCCGTTTGATACTGCATAACACCCGAGAGCTGCCATCCATAAAGCACCCACTTCGATACTCCCTCCAGGTTCGCGCCCGGCATGTCCCACACCCACGACATGGTGAACCGGTGGCGGTGATCCTGATCGAGCGGCCCCCACATGAGCGCAGGATCCTGGAACCCCGTGTAGGGAATCAACTGGTTGCCGAAGTCGCCTTCGACCTTCGACAGCGTGTAGTTGGCGGTGGCCTGGAAGTTGTGCGAGTACCGCTTGGCCAGCGTCAGCTGCATGGAGTTGTAGTTCGACGTGCGATCCTGCACCTGCTGGTTTGTGTTGCCGATGCCGTCGGCCGCGAACGCGCGTCGCGCATCGGTGTTGCCGGTGGTCGCACCGGCAATCAACGGATTCGCCGGGTTCAGTTCCCACGTCCAGCGGCCGTTGCGATTGCGCGATCCGACGTAAGCGGCGCGAGCCATGATCCCCTGCGCCACTTCGCGCTCGAAGGTGAGGTTGTAGTTGTACGTGACCGGCGTCACGTAATCCTCTGCGAGCGTTTCGATGAGCACCGGCGTCGGGAAGATGGCCTGCTGGGTGCCGATCACACCATCGGTAATGAGATTGAAATCGCTTCGTCCGCGGTAGGGATCCGAGAACGGACCGCCCGAGCCAGCAGTTGCGCCCGGCCGAGTGACGCTCAACCGAAGATTCCACGGTGCCGCGTTCACGGCGCCGTTGCCGGATTCGCCGTCGCGATGCTGGTCGAAGAACGAGCCGCCGCCGCCGCGCAAGCTCGTCTTGCCGTCGCCGGTGATGTCCCACGCAAAGCCGAAACGGCCGCCCCAGTTATTTGTCGCCGCGTTCGTGCCATCCTCTGGCACGCCGGGGTCGCCGCGGAACGTTTCACCGCGCGGCGCCTTCGGGAACATTTGCGAATGCACGTTGTTCGCGTAGTCCTCGAGCGTGAACAACTCGATGCGGCCGACCTTCTCGTGCCATGGCGGAGACGGTTCGAACCGCAGGCCGAGATTCAACGACAGATTCGAGCTGACCTTGTAGTCGTCCTGAATGAACGCGGAGCCGTAGTTGACGACGTAGTCCTTGTACTCGCCGGTGCCCTGATCAAACTGGCTGAGCGAGCCGACCATGAAATCCGCCAGCGTGTTGCCCGTGCCGCTCGTGGTGCTGCCGGCCCACATGAAGTGTCCGGCGCGGCGGAACTCGTTGCGGATTTCGACGACGTAGTGCTGCCATTCGCCGCCAAACTGCATGTTGTGCTTGCCCTTCACCCAGGTCATGCGGTCGTTGAGCTCATACCCTGGGCGGAAGAACGACGCCTCCAGGTTGTCGCCGATGTTGAAGAAGTTGTTGGCGTTGATCTCCGAAATCGACGGCAGCGTCGGATAGATCGGCAACCGGACGCCCAACTGCTGCATCGAGGGTACGCCGTCGGGTGGGAAGCGCCGCGACATTGTGCGGTTGTATCCGAACCTGACCTCGTTCAACAACGTGGGCGACATCGTCCGCGTATGCGATCCGAGGATGTTCTGCATCTTCGTGCCGGCCGCGAGCGTCGGGTTGCGGTAGCTGAGCAGATTGCCTTCGGTGTAGGTCGGATCGTTGTGGAACTTGTCCCAGAAGTACCGGACGCTGAACTGATCCTTCTCACCAACCAACTGATCGCCCTTGATGATGATCTGATCGTCCTGCGTGCCGATGCGGCGCGGAATCGAGATGCGGCCGTCGGCGCCAGGCACCGGGATGTACTTCAGCACGTTCAGCGAAGCAGGATCCATACGATCGAGCGGAATCTGGTTGTTCGGGAACGGCTGGCCTGTAAGCGGGTCTCGAATCGTGGTGCTTCCGAAATTGCCCGCCCGCTGTTCAGCGGTCGGCACTGTTCCGGTGAGCGTTCCACCGACGTTCTGAATTCTCGTGCCTTGCCAGCCGGCGAAGAAGAACGTCCTGTTGTGCTGGATGGGGCCGCCGAGGAACCCGCCGTACTGCTTGCGCTTGAGGAAGTCCTTTGTCGCGGCGAAGACGTTCTTCGAGTTGAACGTGTTGTCGCGCGCGTAACCGAACGCACCACCGTGGAAGTCGTTCGTTCCAGAGCGCGTAACCGCGTTAACGACAGCGCCGGCGCTGTTACCCTGGGCCGCGCTGTAGTTGCTGGTTTGAATACTGAATTCCTGCAGCGCGTCCGGGAACGGGAACGGTTGATTCTGCTGAAAGTACGGGTCGGTGTGGTTCGTGCCGTCCAGTCGGAACGAGACCTGCCTCGACTCTGTGCCGTTGGTCGACAGTCGCAGCGCGCCTGGAATCGTTTTGCCCGACTCCTGGTCGACGGCCGTCAGCACCATGCCGGCGACGAGCGTGCTGAGCTTGGCGGCATCGCGGCCGTTCAGCGGCAGCTCGACGATGCGCTTGGAGTCGACGACTTCGCTGATCGTCGCAGACGATATGTCAACCGTGGCGGCTTCACCCGAGACGGTGACCGTTTCCGCAAGGTTGCCGAGCTCGAGCGCGAAGTTCGCCGTCAGATTCTGGTTCGCCTGCAGCTGGACGCCTTTGCGCTGCGACGTCCGGAAGCCGGTGAGCTCCGCAGAGATGTCGTAGGTGGCCGGCCGCAGCGACGTGAACGTATAGCGACCGTCGGCGCCGGTAACCGTATCTCTGGAAGCGCCGGTTGCCGTTTCAACGGCTTTCACGGATGCGCCTGGTACGACGCCGCCGGTGTTGTCGGTGACGACACCGTTAATTTGGCCCGTCTGTGCAAGCGCTGGGCTTGCGACGAGCAGTGCGAGAAACACTGTCGTGAGTATTCGTCGAATCATGACACCCCTCTTTGTTGACAAGACTTTGCCGAACACACGTAATCCGGCCCTCGACGCGAATTGGCAAATGTGCGGTGATGCTACGCCGGTTGTCCTACAAATGTCGAGCAAAAAGTGCTCCACCTTTATCGCTAAAGTATTCAGCTTTATCGGCGAAATCTATCCATTAACTTGGATGTGAAATCAACCTTTCGGATTGGCCGGAGCCTGACGTTCCGCCCGGTGAAACAGGCCGGGTATCATGGTGGGCATCGTCGATCGTCCATCGTCCATCGTCCATCGTCGATGGACCAAGGACCAAGGCCAAAGGCCCAAGGACCTAATTACATGCATGTAATCGACTACACAATCTTCGGCGACGACATGCAGTTTGTCGAAGTCGAGCTCGATCCGAACGAAGCAACCGTCGCCGAGGCGGGCGGCATGATGTACATGGAAGATGGCATCGAGATGGAGACCATTTTCGGCGATGGCTCAGCACAGCAGCAGGGCGGCGTGCTCGGTGCGCTGATGGGCGCCGGCAAGCGGCTGCTGACCGGCGAATCGCTCTTCATGACGGTTTTCGTCAACAAATCTGTTCAGAAGAAGAAAGTCGCCTTCGGAGCGCCCTATCCGGGCAAGATCATCGCGATCAACCTGGCCGAGCTGGGCGGCGAGCTGGTCGCGCAGAAGGACTCATTCCTGGCGGCAGCCAAGGGCGTCAGCATCGGCATCGCGTTCCAACGGAAGCTCGGCGTCGGGCTGTTCGGTGGTGAGGGCTTCATCATGCAGCGCCTGCAGGGCAGCGGCTGGGTGTTCGTCCACGCGGGCGGCACGCTGCAGGAACGGACGCTTGCGAGCGGCGAGTTGCTGCGCGTCGATACCGGCTGCATCGTCGCGCTGCAGCCTTCAGTGAGCTACGACATCGAGTACGTCGGCAAGATCAAGTCGGCACTGTTCGGCGGCGAGGGGCTCTTCTTCGCGACGTTGCGCGGCCCTGGCAGAATCTGGCTGCAGTCCCTTCCGCTCAGCAGGCTCGCCAATCGAATCGTATCGGCGGTACCTGGCGTTGCGCGGGGCGGCCGCGAGGAAGGTTCCGTGCTCGGCCGGCTGGGCGGGTTACTGGATGGAGACAACAACTAAGGGCTAAGGGCTGAGGGCTGAGGGCTAAAAGATGACGAAGTCGGTTGTGCGGTTAATCATCGCGATGATCTTGACGGCGCCCGTCCATGCGCAGGTGCCGAACGATCCGTATCCGAAACCGATCAACGCCACGGAAGGCGTCGTCAAAGTGAACTTCACCGAGTTTGCGACGATTCCCGAGAGCCGGGGACAGGCCGCGCGGATGATGCTGCTCGTCGATGAGCCGGGCACCAGACGTCTGTTTGTAAACGATATGAACGGACCGCTCTCCAGCGTCAGCTACGACGGCAAGACCGTGACGCCTTACGTCGACGTGAACGACCCCACCTGGGAAGTGCGCGTGCAGTTCAACGGCAATGAACGCGGCGTGCAGAGCTTCGCGTTCCATCCGCAGTTCAATCAACGCGGCACTCGCGGCTTTGGAAAGTTCTACACCCTCACCGACAGCACCAACATGACGCCGCCCGCCGACTTCAAGTCACTCGGCGAGGCGCGCACGCATGACACGGTCCTGCTCGAGTGGACGGCGAGGAACCCGGCGGCCGCCACCTACGATGGCGGCCCGCCACGCGAGCTGATTCGATGGGCGCAACCGTTTGCCAATCACAACGGCGGACACATCACGTTCAATCCGCTGGCGCGGCCGAACTCACCGGATTTCGGGTTGCTGTACGTCGGGTTTGCCGACGGCGGCAGCGGCGGCGATCCGATGAACATGGCGCAGAACCTCGCATCTGCGTTCGGGAAGATCCACCGCATCGATCCGCTCGGCACCAACAGCTCGAACGGCAAGTACGGCATTCCGGCAACGAACCCGTTCGCCGGCGACAACAACCCGAACACGCTCGGCGAGATCTACGCGTACGGCGTCCGTAATCCGCAGCATCTGTTCTGGGATCCCAGGAACGGCAACATGTTCATGTCGGACATCGGGCAGAACATCGTCGAGGAGATCAGCCCGGTGACGTCCGGCGCGAACCTCGGCTGGAACGCATGGGAGGGCAACTACCGATACATCAGCCGCAGTGAGGTTGGATTGAGCGATCCGCGCAGCGATCCGAAGGTGACGTACCCGATCGTCGAGTACGGACAGATCGATCCGCTGCTGCAGCCAAGCTCGGCGGCCATCGGCGGCTACGTGTATCGTCAGAAGGCGATTCCGCAGCTCGCCAATCTTCTGCTGTTCGGCGACAACCCCAGCGGCGAAATCTTCTACGTCAACGCCGACAATCTTCCGAAGGGCGGGCAGGATCCGATCCGCCGTGTGCTGTTCAACGACAAAGGTGAGCCGAAGACGCTGCTTCAGTTGATCAAAGAGAAGAACGCCGCGCAAGGGAAGCCCGCTGCGACGCGAGCCGATCTGCGCTTCGGCCAGGGGCCGGACGGACAGATTTTCATCTTGAACAAGCGCGATGGGGTCATTCGGTTGCTCGTACCGTAGGTGCGACCGCAACTCGGTCCGGACCGAGTTGCAGAAATTGCCACCTCGATGACGTCCGGGTACTGCAATTCTTGCAAATGGATCTTCATCATGCATCGTATGCACTTTCAACTTGCACTCATCGTGTTCATCTGCATGGCTGCTTTCGTACCAGGCAATGCACAGCAGGTACCTCCTGCTCCAGTTCCCGGTCCTGCGCCCGCGCGCGGCGTGCTTGGCCCGGCTCAGGGGTTCACGGGCAACACGACCACGCTCGACACCACTGGCTACACCGTCGGTCGTCGAGTCTTCGAAGCCGGGGCGCACAACGCCACGTTTCACGCACACTCGGCCGGCCAGTTGGTGTTCGGTGAGACGGGTAACGGCCGCCTTCAGATTAAAGGTCAGCCGACTCGCGAGCTTGCGCCTGGCGACAGCGCCTTCATCCCAGGCGGCGTGATGCATTGGCACGGTGCTGCGCCACAAGAGAACTTCACGATGGTGTTCATCACGATGGGCGCGAGCACCACGACTCAGGGCGATGCGGTGACCAACGAGATCTATCTCGGCGAGAGGTAGGACATTTCCATCGAGGCCAGCAGCGCCATCGCGCCGCCGCGGTCGTCGGCGCCGCTGATTGCCGGGCGGTCGAAGTAATAACGGCGGGTTGGTCCTGCACCCGTGCTCGTGCACACATCGACGATGGCTCCGTCTTCGGCGATGTGCGCTGCAAGCGCGCGCCACGCGCGTGCGATCGCAGGGCGGTACGATTCGTCGAGCCATCCCCGCTGCACTCCGCGCGCCATTGCTGAGAGCGTCATCGCTGTCGCCGATTCTTCCCGATAGCTGCCGGGCTCATCGACAATCTGCCGCCACATGCCGTCGGGCGCCTGCATCAGTTTCAGACCGCTCATCTGGCGACGATAGATCGACAGAATCTCTGCGCGTGAGGGGTGTGCCGCCGGCAGCGAACTGAGCGCATCCGACAAGCCGAGCGCCGCGAATCCATTGCCGCGACCCCACGCCTGACGGCCATCGGTGAAATGCACGAAAATGCCGTCTTCGCGCTGAAGGCGGCCCGAGTAGGCGATCAACAGCGCCGCCAGTCGATCGAGATCGCCCGCGCGGCCAGGCATGGTGCCGGTGCGCGAGAGAATCGTGGCGGTCATGAACATGTCGTCGGTCCATCCCTGACCGTACTGCGCGATACCGTTTGTACCCTCAGCCCGCGCCGCGTCGGCTCCCTGGACGGCGAGTGTTCGCGACGCTTCGTCGCCCCGCTCGGCGAGTTCCGCATAAATCATGGTGCCGGCTGCAGCCGTCAGTGTGAGGCGGTCGCCAAACAGCGGTTGCGCGCCCGACGTCCACGGCAGCGTCTGCCGGCGCACTGACTCGCGTAGCGACGCGTCGTTTGTGACGTCGGCCAGGCGAAGCATGTTCGCCCAGGCGACCGACGGGATGTAGCTGACGATCGCGGTTTGGGGGTAGCGCCCCGCGAGCATGCGGGCAATCGCCAGCGGCTCGCGCGTGGCGCGGGCAGCCAGGCGAGTGTGAAGAGGTGAGCGTCCAACGGTCGAAGCAGCCCGGAGGACCTGCTCCAGCAGCTTCGGTCCGTCGCTCGCGCGAGCGGTGGTGGCGAATACCGCCGGCGCCGAGCCGATGCCCGCAGCGTTCGCGTCGGAAATCGCCGTGGCCAGCGAGCCGGGAGGGAGCGGAGCCTCATTGAGACCTGGGATGCCCCGCGACTTCAATGACAGCGCCTCGCCGCCGTGAATTTCGAGCACGACGTCTGGAGCCTGAAACGTCACCCAGCGCCACGCATACCGGGCCTCAGGCCGATCCGGATGGTCGAAGAATCCATCCTCTGGCGGAAAGTGAGCGGGCTCTGTCGGTGCGGCACCATCAGGATAGATCGATGGCAGCGCGCTCACTGCCCACGCCTGCCGCAAAGCGCGAGGCGCGGATGCTTTAAACCACCTCACGCCCTCTGCTGCCGCAGCCGCGCCGCGCGGGTCGCCGTCGAGGCCGCCGACAACGACGAGCCGCCGCTGAAGACCGCTCTCGAAGGGCGACGGGTTTTCCAGCGTGTGCATGGGAGTTTCCGACCGCGAGACACCGGCCGCGCTGACGAGCCTCGGCTCCCCGGCGAGCGCTGCGATCGCGGTCAACTCGGCCGGTAACATGGGTGCCGGCGCCGGTTGGCGTGCGTGCGCTGCCGCGCCCGCCGCTAGCGCCGGGAGCACGAGCAGTAACCGCCAGGAGGGTCGCATGTGAAGAATCGCGACCATCATACAATTGCCGCGGGCGATGACAGCCTGCTTATGCAGATGATGTCGGCGGCGGTCCTAGCCGCGGCACCCGGGGCACTACGCATCGAGCGTATCCCCGTGCCGGAGCCGCGCGCTGGCGAGATTCTCGTCAAGGTGAGCGCGTGCGGAGTGTGCCATACCGACCTTCACATCATGAAAGCCGAGGTGGCCTTTCCTCTGCCGGCCGTTCTCGGACACGAAATTTCTGGAGTGGTGGCTTCGCTCGGTCCAGGCGTGTCGGGACCCGTGCCCGGGACGCGCGTGGTGTCGGCGTTCATCATGCCCTGCGGCCAATGTTCTCCATGCGGAGCAGGACGCGACGATCTGTGCGACAAGTTTTTCGCCATGAACCGGCTTCGCGGCACGCTGTACGACGGTTCGAGCCGGCTCAGGCGCACCGACGGCACGGCCATCGCAATGTACTCGATGGCGGGACTGGCCGAATTTGCCGTCGTCCCGGCAACGGATGTGTTTCCGCTGCCGGCCGAGTTGCCGCTGGAGGAATCAGCCGTTCTCGGTTGCGCGGTTTTCACGGCATATGGCGCAGTTCGCCATGCCGCGGATTTGCGCGGAGCATCATTCAAGTCGCCCGCGCGTTCGGGGCGTCGCAGATTATTGCGATCGATGTGCGAGAGGATCGGTTGGAAGCGGCGCGCCTGCTCGGCGCGACAGATACCGTCAACGGCGCGACCGCAGATGTGCCGGCACGGGTGCGCGAACTGACCGAAGGCCGCGGCGTCGATGTGGCATTCGAAGTCCTGGGACGCCCCGAGACCTTTGGATGCGCGTTCGAGATCATCCGCGACGGCGGCCGCATGGTGGCAATCGGCATCGCCGCCGGGCGCACGGCCGCACCTGTTGAAATCACCCGGCTGGTTCGCCGGGGCCTCCGGATTATTGGATCTTTTGGCGCGCGCACGCGCGTCGACATGCCCGAAGTGATCCGGCTTGCCGCGCGCGGCATCTTCCAACCCGAGCGCATGGTGAGCCGTCGGTTTTCATTGGCCGACAGCGATGCCGCGTATCAGGCACTCGCACGTAGCGAGATCGTCGGCCGGGCGATTGTCGTAACCGGTTAGTGGTTTCGCATGCCGAAACATGATGGCTCTTGACGATTTGATCTGATCCCAAGCGACGCCTGCGTGTTACCATCCCGCCACTTTTCATTTTCAAGGAGGCGGTATGGTGCGCGCGGTGCGTTTCCTCGCAGCGGTCGTTTCCCTCGTTCTGCTGGCCGGCGGCGGTTCGACGATCGCGCAGGAATCGCGAGGGTCGATCGCCGGCCTCGTCGTTGACTCGTCCGGTGGCGCGCTCCCCGGTGTGACGGTGACCGTCGTCAACGTCGGCACCAACGCGCAGGTGGTGCTGACGACCAACGCCGAGGGTCAGTACACAGCGCTCTTTCTTCAACCGACCACCTACACGGTAACGGTCGAGTTGAGCGGCTTTCAGAAGAAAGAGCACCAGAACATCCAGGTGCACGTCGGCGAGCGCGTGCAGCTCGACGTCACGCTGGCGCCGGCAACTGTGGCAGAGTCGGTGCTCGTCATCGGCGAGAGTCCGCAACTCGAAACAGGCCGCGCGTCGATCGGCCAGGTGATTAACAGCAAGCTGATCAGCGAGATCCCTCTCGGAGATGGAACGGCCTACGGCTTGACGCGGTTGATTCCAGGGGCGTCGTTCGAACGGTCGTACGCGCTCCAGCGGCCGATGGACAACGACAACCTACGCGGGATGACGATTACCGGCACGATCAACAGTGAGTTCACGATCGACGGGTCGAGCAACGTCGTGTCTGGGGCACGCGCGGGCATTCAGCCGCCAGCCGACGCCATCGAGGAATTCAAGGTCGAGACCGCGGCGTATGACGCGCAGATCGGTCATACGGGCGCCGGTGCCGTAAACCTCGCGTTGAAGAGCGGCACGAATCAGTTCCACGGCGCGGGTTCTTTCTACAACCGCGACGACTCGCGCTCCGCCAACCTCTTCGCATCAATCCGCAATGGCTCGGCGGTTTCGCCGCGCAACTACAACCGCTACAGCGCCACGATCGGCGGGCCCATCTGGAAGAACAAGACGTTCTTTTCGTTCTCGTACGAGAAGCTGCAGGACGATACCATCGAAGCCGTGACCCATTCGGTGCCAACGGCGAAGATGCGTTCAGGAGATTTCTCGGAACTCCTGGCCTCTGGAGTGCAGATTTACGATCCGGCGACAGCGAGGCTGGTGAACGGCGTCGTCACGCGCGATCCGTTCCCCGGCAACATCATTCCCGCCAATCGCATCAACCCGATTGCCAGTGCCGTGCTGGGGTTCTTCCCGGCGGCCAATCAAGGGCCGGCCGCAGATTTTTCTTCGAACTACTTCTACGAGCAGCCGTGGACCTACGGCTACAACCTTCAGATGACCCGCATCGACCATGAATGGTCGTCGGGGCAGCACAGCTACGGCCGGTTCATTCGGAACTTCAGGCGCGAGGAGCGGTACAACTTCGCCGGCAAGATTAACGATGTCGAAATTACGCGAGGCGCCACCGATCGCTTCAACTTCAACTACGCGTTCGGCCACACGTCCGTGCTCTCGTCGTCGATGGTGCTCGATGTGAAAGGGAGCTGGCTGCGATTCAACGACGATCTCTTCCCGCTCTACACGGTCGACTACGCGAAGCTCGGGTACTCTCCGTCGGTCGCCGCGCTCTTTGGAGACTACGAGCAGTTGCCGAGGTTCAGTCTGGAATCGGGCGCACCGGCGACGGCAGGACGGGTCGCCGTTCTCGGCGCGCAGCAGAGCGGGTTCAACAACGGACGCAGTCAGCCCTTCTACAACGTGCAGTTCTCGCCGACGCTGACGAAGACGGCAGGCTCGCATACCTGGAAGATCGGCTACGACTGGCGTCAACTGCGGCAGAAGGAGACCAATCTCGGGTGGAAAGGCGGGGCGTACTCGTTCAACGGGGAATTCACGAAGTCGACCAGCGCGGCCGTGAACCAATACGGCCAGGGGATTGCGCAGTTCATGCTGGGCCTGCCCTCCTCGACCTCATTCGTCGAAACACGCGGGGTGTACGACGCGAGCGTTATCGGCCACGGTGCCTTCGTGCACGACGATTGGCGTGTGTCGGATCGCCTCACCTTGAATCTTGGCGTTCGATACGACCTCGAGCGGGGCATGACCGAGTCTGAGGACCGCAACATCGGCGGGTTCGATCTGACGACCACCAGTCCGATTGAAGCGCAGGCGAGGGCGGCGTATGCGGCGAATCCTCCGGCGGGTGTGCCGCTGACCGCGAGCCAGTTCAAGGTGGCTGGTGGATACACCTACCTGTCCGATCAACAGCAGAGTGCCTGGAAGGCCGATCGCAACAACTTCCAGCCGCGGATGGGCTTCACGTACAAGCTCACTGATGCTTCAGTGATCCGAGGCGGCGCCGGGTTGTTCATCGCGCCGTTTCAGCTTCAGGGCGTGCCGGGCATTCAGACCGCGATCAATCAGACCGGCTACTCGCGCAACACGCCGGTGCCCGTGACCAGCGACAACGGCCTCACGTTCCAGGCGAATCTCAGTAATCCAGTGCCGAGCGGACAGTTGTTGCCACCAAACGGCTCGAGCCTCGGATTGGCGACCAATCTCGGCAATGCTCCGGGGAATGTGACGCGGCAGGAACGCACCAACCCTGAGTATTGGCGCTACAGCCTTGGCGTCGAGCGCCAGTTCCCGGGAGATTTTCTTATCGAGGTGTCGTACGTTGGTCAGCGCGGGCGCCATTTGCCCATTCTCCAGTCGCTGAACTACGTGCCCGAGCAATTCCGCACGCAGAATCCGATTCGCGATGCGACCGCTGAGACCTTCCTCAGTCAGGTCGTCGCCAATCCCTTTGCGGGACTGACGCCGGAAGCCCCGGGCAGCAATGGCGCGACGATCGCCCGCCGGCGTTTGCTGCTGCAGTACCCGCAGTTTGATGGAAGCGGAATCTGCACGGGCAGCGGCACGTTCTGCAACGAAACCGATGGCGGTTCGAACGTGTATCACGGCGTCATCTTCCGCGCCGACAAGCGCTTCTCGCATGGATTCATGGTGATGAGCTCGTATACCTGGTCGCACATGCGCGAGCGCGTGACACCGCTGAATCCGTGGCAGGAGCCGGAAGAGCGAGTGGCCGCCGTGGACCGGCCCCATCGCATCACGTTTGCGTCGGTTGCCGAGTTGCCCTTCGGGCGCGATCGCCGATGGGGCAGCGACTGGAACGCCGTGACCGACGGCATTCTCGGCGGCTGGCAGTTCAGCGCGAAGTACGAATGGCAGATCGGGCAGCCGCTCGCATTCAACAACAACACGTACTACGATCCGGCGTGCGGCGATCCGAAGTCGCTGAAGGCGCAGTGGGGCAAGGATTCGAGCGGGGCAATGCGGGGCGTCGACGTGCCGGTGATGGACACCACCTGCTTCTACACCTTGAACAAGCAGCCCTTCACCAACGCCGCGGGTCAGCCGGTGACATTCTCGGCCACTGAAATTGGCCTTGGCCAGTCGAACATCCGCACGTTCCCGACGCTGCTACCGAACGTGCGGTTCATGAATCATCACCTGCTCGATCTCGGGATGACGAAGAACTTCGAGGTTGGCAGCCGGGTGCGCGTGCAGATCCGGGTCGAAGCGCTGAACGCGACCAACTACACGCTGTTCGGATCGGGGAACATGGTGATGACGCCGAACAACGCGTCGTTCATGAAGCTGAGCAACATCGACTCGAGCACGGTGATGAAGCCGCGCGATATTCAGCTTGGCGCGAGGATTACTTTCTAGGTCCTTCGTCTTTCGTCCTTTGTCCTTGGTCCGTCGTTGGTCGTTGGTGGGACCAAGGACGAAGGACCAGGGACAAAGGACCTGCTAGCGCAGAAACGCTTCCGGCAGGCCGCCGTCGACCGGGATGATGTGTCCGGTTGTCTTTGCGCTCTCGTCGCCGAGGAGCCAGGCAATCGCGTTCGCGCAATCCTGCGGAAGAATCGGTCGTCCGGTAAGCGTTCGCTTCGCGTAGAAGTCTGCGAGCTTGCCCCGTAACTCCTCGGTCGAATCTCCTTCTGAAAACGTGATGCCGTACTTCTGAAGCGACTGCATCACGCGATCGCGCGGGAACATGGTCGACCCCGCCACGACAGTCGCCGGGGCGATGCCGTTCACGCGCACGTACGGCGCCAGGCCGATCGCCAGTTCCCGGATCAGGTGGTTCACTGCGGTCTTGCTGACGTCGTACGCCTCACTGCCTTTCTTGGCTACGACCGCATTCGCCGATCCGGTCAGCACGATCGAGGCCGGCAGTTGCTGATCCCTGAAGATCCATTCGGTCTGCTGGGCGAGCAGGTAGTTGCCGGTCACGTTCACCAGGAACGTCTTCGACCATTGGCTGTCGGCCAGCCGGCCGTCGGCGCCAGCCACCGGATAGATCGCTGCCGTGTTGACTACGCCGTCAACACCTCCGAACGCGAGGATCGCCTGCGTTGCGGCATCCGCCACACTGGCGGCGGAACCGAGATCTGCCTCGACCGCGATGGCGTTCTCCGCAGATGCCAGTGCGCCTGCCTCCGCGGCGACACGGGCAGCGCCGTTCGCGTCGGCATCCGCGACGACGATGTGCGCGCCCTTTCGAGCGAGCAGAAGGGCGACCTCCCGGCCAATCCCGCTGCCGCCGCCGACGATCAGGACCACCTTGCGGCTGAACTCGGCCTCCGCGGGCATCCGCTGTAGCTTGGCTTCTTCGAGCGCCCAGTACTCGATTCGAAACGCTTCCGATCGGGGGAGCGCGACGTAGTTGTGGAATTCCTCGAACTCCTGTGCGCGTTCGCGCGGCGCGCCGTCTTCGAGCGCCGTCGCGCCGGCCATCACGTTTATCGCGTTGATGAAGAACTCGGTCGTAATCCGTGCTTCCTTCTTGCTCCTGCCGAATCCGAACAGCCCGAGCCCTGGAATGATGACGACCGAAGGATTTGTGTCGCGCAGTTGTGGCGAATCGGGTGTCGCATGCGACTCGTAGTACGCGCGATACGCCGTACGGTAGGCAGCCGTGTCGTGTCGAATGGCCTCCTTCAGCGCATCGAGATCTCCCGATGCGGGATTCCAATCGATGAACAGCGGACAGATTCGTGTGCGGAGAAAATGATCGGGACAGCTGGTGCCGAGGCGGCTGAGGTCTTTCGACCATCGCGACCCGGCAAACCTCAGGGCCTCTTCGGAATCTGTGTAGTGGCCGATCACGCGCCGGTTGGACGACAGAACGCCGCGCAGCGCCGGCAGAATGCGCGCCGCCCGCTCCTGGCGATTCTCGAGTGGCGCGTGCGCCGTTCCGCCAAACCGATGTGGTTGGCGGGACTCGTGCCGGGCGAGGAATTCACCCA
Organism: Vicinamibacterales bacterium; assembly: GCA_023717525.1. GTDB lineage: Bacteria > Acidobacteriota > Vicinamibacteria > Vicinamibacterales > JAMQPK01 > JAMQPK01. The sequence goes on from JAMQPK010000123.1 coordinate 19,537, forward strand.
TCTGGTCGATGGTGCGCACGCTGTTGAGGTAACACTCGCGGTGCGTGGCGCCCCACGTGAACAGGCCGTGACTGCCCAGGACGAGCCCTTCGGCGCCCGGGTTGTCGCGAACTGCGTGCTCGATCATGAGCGCGAGCTCGAAGCCGGGGCGTTGCCAGGGGACCCAGACGATCCGTCGATTGTGCTGACGGTTGAACTCGTCGAGCTTCCGCCGGCCGTTGGCGCTCGCGGCGATCGCGATGGCCCAATCGGGATGCAGATGGTCGACGTGCGGAAACGGCAGAAACGCGTGCAGCGGCGTGTCGATCGAGGCGGCCACGCGGTTCTCGCCGAACGCGAGGAGCGGGTAGTACCGCACCATCTCGTCTTCATGCGCCTCGCCGCGGTAGATCGCCTTGAGTTGCTCGAGGCGATCGAGATCGAGTTGAGCGAAGCCCGCTTCGCTGATCGACCCGAGGTCGCCGCCGCTGCCTTTGACGGCGAGCACGCGAACGGGTTTCCCGCTGATCGGATCGGGCAGATCGAACTTCGAGCTCGTGTTGCCGCCGCCGAAGTTGGTGATGCGCAGATCGGCGCCCAGGAGCGTGGAGCGGTATCTCAGGAGCGACAGATCGCTCGTGCCGAGCGCGCCGGCGTGACGCTCGTCCCACAGATCTTTCAGGCGAACCAGAGAGGTGGTGTCAGGCATAGGCAAGCTCACAATAGTGCTGGAATCGTGCGGCCTGGCGGCTCCACCTCGCCGGGTCCTGCGGATTGAAGGTATCGGTTGGAAACGACCGGTCGATGACGCTGCGTGCCTCGGCGAGCGATGCGGTTGCGCCGGTCGCGATCATCTGGATCGCGATGTTGCCCAGCGCCGTGGCTTCCGAAGGACCGGCGATGACCCGCTTACCCGTGGCGTCGGCGGTGCATTGATTCAGCAGCCGGTTCCTTGACCCGCCGCCGATCACGCGAATGTTCTCTATCGTCCGACCCGTCAGCGACTCGAGATCGCGAATCACGAAACGGTACTTCAACGCGAGGCTGTCCAGAATGGCCCTCGCATAGGCCGCAGGCGTGTCCGGGACCGGCTGATCGGTCTTCCGGCAGAACTCATCGATGGCGACGGTCATGTCATTCGGGTACAAGAAGGACGGGTCATCCGGATCGACGAGACACGCCAAGCCCGGCTCGAGCGCCGCGGCCTCCATCAGCTCCGCGTACGAGAACGTTTGCCCGGCACGCGACCACGCGCGCCGGCAGCACTGGAGCATCCACAGTCCCA
>JAMQPK010000136.1 GCA_023717525.1 Vicinamibacterales bacterium
GCGCCGTTGGCGGTGAAAGACAAGGTGATTGTCGGCCTCGGCGGTGGGGAGTTCGGCATTCGCGGCGCCATCGCGGCGTTCGACGCGAAGACCGGAAAAGAGCTGTGGCGATTCAACACGATCCCTGGACCTGGCGAGCCCGGCCACGAAACGTGGGAAGCGTGTCCGCCGAACTCCGTCACGTACTGCGATCCTGTCGCATGGACGCACGGTGGTGGATCGGTGTGGGTCACCGGATCCTACGATCCGGCCCTCAACCTGACTTACTGGGGCACGGGAAACGTGGGCCCCGACTACAACGGCGCTCAGCGTCCGGGCGACAACCTCTATACGTGTTCAGTCGTCGCGCTCGATTTGGACACCGGCAGGCTGAAATGGCACTACCAGTTCACGCCGCACGATGTGTACGACTACGACTCGGTGCAGGTGCCGGTGCTCGCCGACATCACATTCCAGGGCGCCCCGTTGAAGGCCATGTTGTGGGCCAACCGCAACGGGAACTTCTACGTGCTGAATCGTGAAACCGGAAAGTTCATGCTCGGCAAACCGTTCGTGAAGGTGAACTGGATGAGCGGCTTCGACGCCAACGGCAAGCCGATTCAGACGGTGCAGCCGCCTGGCATGCCCACGTATCCGGCCGTGCAGGGCGGATCCAACTGGTACTCTCCTTCCTACAGCCCGCGGACGAAGCTGATGTACGTGTCGAGCTGGGAGGATCAGGGGATGCTCTTCGGCGGCGTGCCCGTCGAGTACAAAGAAGGTGGTCGCGGCTTCGGCGGCGGCAACCTCTCGCCGTTCGTCCCGACACCTGGGGCGCCCACGCGCGGAATTCCTGGCGCTCCCGGCGTGCCGAACCTGCGGCGCGGCCCTATCAATAATTGGACCGATGCGGCCGGCCACGGTTCGGTGCTCGCCATCGATCCGAGCACCGGCGAGCCGAAGTGGCGTTTCCCGATGTTTGACGTCACCGACACGGGCATCGTGACGACGGCCAGTGACCTGCTGTTTACCGGCGGGCGAGAAGGCTACCTGCAGGTGCTCGATGCCCGCACGGGAACACTCATCTGGCGCGCGAACCTGGGTGCGCAGATGCTGAACAACCCGATCACGTATGCGGTGAACGGTAAGCAGTACGTCTCGGCGATGGGAGGACTGACGCTGTTTACCTTCTCGCTGCCGTAGGTACTTCGCGGTTGAAAAGGAAAAGGCCCGGCGGGCATCGCTCCCCCGGGCCTTTTCACGTACTTCCTAACTTACCTTCTACCTTCCACCTTCCACTTTCAACCTTCTTCAGATGGTCGTCAGGTCGATCGCGGAGTTGCTGTCGCCGAACTTCTGCAATTTCACGCCATACCGATCCGTCAAACCCAGCATCAGGTTGGACAGCGGCGTGCCGTTGGGATACCGAACGTGGCGGTTGCCGCGGATGCCCAGGGACTTGCCACCCACGACCATGACGGGCACCTGGAAGTTGCTGTGCACGTTGCCGTTGCTCATGCCGCTGCCAAAGAGCACGGCGGTGCGATCGAGCAAGTTCGTATCCCCGTCGGGAATCGATTCGAGCTTCTTCAGGAAGTAGTTCAGCATCTGGACGTGATACGAGTTGATCTTCGCATACGCCGCGAGCTTGTCGGGGTTGTTGTCGTGATGCGAGATGGAGTGATGCGCATCGGCCACGCCGATCTCCGGATAGGCACGGCCGGTGTTCTCGCGCGCCATCATGAGGCTGGTGACACGCGTAATGTCGGCCTGGAACGCCAATGCCTGCAGGTCGAACAGCAGCTCGATATACTCCTTGAACGTGGCCGGCACGCCTACCGGCTGATCCGGTACCGAAAAGTCGCTGTTGGTCGACTCGGCCTTCGCGATGCGCTCCTCGACATCGCGGACGGCGTCGAAGTACTCGCCCAGCTTTGTGCGATCGCGCGACCCAAGCTTGCGACGAAGATCCGCAATTTCCTCCGTGACGCCGTCTAGGATGGAGCGATCCTCCGCGGCACGGTGCAGCCGCTCTTCCACCGTGCTGCCCACGCCGAACATCCGCTCGAAAATGAACCGGGGGTTCGTCTCGGACGGCAGCGGCGTCGTCGGGTTTCTCCAGGACATGCAGTTCATGTAGGCGCACGCATAGCCGTGATCGCAGGCGCCGACGACGTCGATGCGATCGACCGTCGTTTCCAGCGACGGAAGCTTCGTGTCGCGACAAATCTCGGCGGCGATGATCTGATCGATGGTCGTGCCGGCCTGGAGGTCGGCGCCTTCCGTGGGTTTCGCATGCGTGCCGCTCATGAAGGCCGGCGCGGCGCGCGGGTGCTGACCGCCAACGTCGCCCTGGTCGGTCGCCGGGAAATTGTCGAGTCCGGTGAACACGGCCATCCGGTCCCGGTACGCCTCGATCCCCTTGAGGATCGGCGACATCTCAAAATTGACGCCGTCGGTAGCCGGCGTCCACTGGGCCATATTGGCGCCATTGCCAATATAGACAGCCGCAAACCGAGGCACGCCTTTCGACTGGGAGCGGAGTGCGGGCACCATCGCATCCAGAAACGGCAGGGCGATGGTTGCACCCATCCCGCGAAGGAATGTCCGCCGTGGCAACGAAAGCTTCGTAATGATCATTAGTTACTGACCTCCACAGACAATCTCTCCGTAAACGGCGTGCTCACCACGATCTGCTGAATCAGAGACGCAAACCGGTAATTGTCGGTCGCGGCTCCTCGCTTGATTGCGCGCACCGCGGGCGTGTCGCTCGCTTCGAGGCCCCGGCCCAGGGCATAGGTTAGCAGCTTCTCCGTGACCGTCGTCAGGAACTGATCCGAGTGGTCGCGGAGCAGCTTCCGAAGCTCAACGGGACCGCCGAACTTGGCGCCGTCTGGCAACTGGCCCGACGCATCGACCCGTGTGCCCGACACATAGATATCTCTCCACTCGCCGATCGCATCGAAGTTCTCGAGGGCAAACCCCAGCTGGTCCATCTGGGAATGGCAGCCCGCGCACACCGGGTTTTTGCGGTGAGCGGCCATCTGCTCGCGCATCGGGAGGACCTTCCTCGGATCTCTTTCCTCGGCCAGCGCAGGGACATTGGGCGGCGGCGGTGGAGGCGGCGTGCCAAAGACGTTCTCGAGAATCCACTTTCCGCGGATAACCGGCGAAGTCCGATTCGGATACGAGGTGGACATCAGAATCGCACCTTTGCCGAGCAGCCCGCCGCGGACGCTGTCGGCCGGCAAGGTCACGCGCTGGAAGCGCTCGCCCTGCACACCGGGAATGCCATAGTGCCTGGCAAGGCGCTCGTTCAGGAACGTGTAATTGGCATCGAGCAGGTCGGTGATGGGGCGATTCTCCCGAACGATGCTGCCAAAGAACAAGTTCATTTCCTCTTCGAGCGCCGTGCGCAGGTTGTCGTCGAAGTGGAACAGCGTCTCGGGACTCGGCTGATGCGTCTGAACATTGCGGACGTGGAGCCACTGACCCGCGAAGTTGTCGACGAGCGCCTGCGATTTCGGGTCGGCCAGCATCCGCCGGACCTGTTGCTGCATCACGTCGGGTCGACGCAGCGCTCCTTTCGCGGCCACGTCGAGAAGCGTTTCGTCGGGAATGCTGCTCCAGATGAAGAAGGACAGCCGCGACGCCAGGTCGATGTCGCTGAGACGATATGCCGTGTTCGGTGCCACTCCCGGTGGCTGGCTCTCCACCCGGAAAATGAATTTCGGGCTGACCAGGATGCTGCGAAGCGCCATTTCGACGCCCGATTCGAAGCCACCCTGCTTGGCGCCGGCGCGATACCGCGCCAGCGGCACTGCGATGTCGGCGTCGGTCACGGGACGACGATAGGCGCGGCGCGCGAGCGTCGTGATGATGCGCCTGGCGCATGACTCGTCGGTTGCCGACGAGGGACTGCAGACGAGCACCCGGCGGCGGCTATCCGTGTCGCCCGTTGTCGCAGTGCCGGTCAACGGTCCGGTAATGCGCAGGTACGAGAGCTTGGGCATGCCTCCGGTAGGACGATAAGGCTCCCGTCGCAGCGAAGGGTCGAAGAGGTCTTCGCCGATCGTCGCCGTTTTCTGGGCGAAGTACGCCTGAACCAGATGCTCGCCGGCTTTCACGTGCACGGTGACCTTCATCTGGTCGAGCATCTTCTGTTCGAGCGCGGCCCGCTGCGGTCCAAGTCGGTTGGTGCCCGACCACTCCGGTCCGCCGAGGCCAGCCGACTGGAGCTTCACGTTATCGATGGCGATGTCGAGTTGGTGAATTTCGGTCGAGAAGTTTTCGAACCCGTCGTTTGCGCCGTTCTCTTTCGGGCGCGTCTCGATCAGGTAATCGCCATCGGCCGGGAAGAGATAGTGAAGCGCAATCCCACCGCGGGTGCCGAACGGCATCTCATCGTTCCACCGCGTGGCGACGCTGCGATCGGTCGGCTCGAAGAACGTCTCGGGCGTCGGCACGCCGCGCGGACGCGTCAGCGCGGCCTGGCTGATCTTCGCGGCGGCGCTGAGATAGCGTTCGGTCAGCGCGGAGGAAAGCGTCAGCGCGTCGGCATTGTTGTCGAAGCCGTAGCCAGCCGTATCGGGAGGCAACATCGAGGCGATGTCGATGTCGAGCGCCAGCAGGTCGCGAATGGCGTTCTTGTACTCTGAGCGATTCAGACGCTGCAACGCCGGGCGGCCCGGATTGGGATTGGCCAGTGCAGCGCGGTCGAGATCGGTCTCCAGATATCGCACCAGGCTGTCGGCCGTCGCCTTGTCCGGGCGCGGCCGTCCCGCGGGGGGCATGGCACCGGTCTCGAGTTTGCGAATGACATGCTCCCACGCTTCGTTGTTTTTCGCAGGGGCCGAGATGTCGAGTGCGGTCAACGCGAGGCCGCCCGATTTCAGCTTGTCGTTGTGGCACGTATAGCAGTACTTGCCGAGCACCGCCTGATGAGTTTCTGCGGCGGGCTGCGAGGAAGCAGCCGGCGGTTGCTGCGCACTCCCCCGCACGCCGTACGCAAGGACGAGGATCGCGCACGTGGTAACAATCAGAAACGTCAACCGGCGTTTCATTTCACGCCCTCCTCGGGTGGCAGCGCGTCTTTAGGAATCACGTTCGGGCACAACCCTGGACACGGAATCTCTCTGGCGCCGAGCTTGCGTAGCAGCACCGCCGTGTGCGGCTGTGCGGCGAACGAATTGCCGTATTCCACGCCGTTGGCGACCGCCAGCGGGGTTCGGCCGCTTTTGTCGACCACATCGAGCTTCGCGCCGCGATCGAACAGATACTGCACCACGCTGTTGGCGCCTCGATAGGCCGCGGCGTGCATGGCGGTCTCGCCGGTATCGGCCACGAAGTTCACATCGAGCCCCTGTTCTTCCACAAGCAGCTTGACGGCATCGAGCACGTCGGCTTCGCTCGCCTTGTCCTGGTTCGACGCCCACGCAATGCCGGCCGCCGCCATCAGCGGCGTCAGGTTGACGCCCGTATTGATTTTCGGATCGGCGCCATTGGCCAGAAGCAGTCGCATCACTTCGACGTCAGCCGACTTGGCCGCATACAGCAAAGCCGTAGCGCCGACCAGACGGCGGCGGTACCGCGCGCCCCCCCAGCGGGGCTCCATGTCGGTGTTTCGGCCGTTGACGTCGGCGCCATGCGCCAGCAGCGATTTGATGACGCGCATGCGATCGATGTTCACGATGATGAGGTCGTCGCTGACATGCCAGTTCGCGACGTGCACGGCGGCCTGCAGCGGCCTTCCCCACGAGTTATTTTTTCCATTGCCCCCCTCCGTGCCAACCTCGCGCAACTGCTCGCGAAAGCTGGGCGTCTTGAGCGTCAGCTTCACTTCCTGCGCTTTGGCGCCGGTATTGGTGAGCTCGGTGGTGCCGCCTTCGGCATTCGGATCGGCGCCCTTGTCGAGCAGCACGTCCACCAGATCTTCGTTGCCGTTGATGATGGCCACGAGCAGCGGCGTCGCGAAATCGCCGGACCGCTTCTCGTTGACGTCGACACCCGCCGCGAGCATCACCTGCACGGTGCGCATGTCTCCCTTGCGAACGGCAAAGAGGAACGGCGTCGTTCCGCCGTTGGAACGGGCGTGGACGTCGGCGCCAGTCTCGAGCAGCGCCGACACCATGGCGCTGTCGCCCTGGGCGGCTGCCCACATGAGCGCCGTCTGGCCGCTCCACTTTTCTTTCGCGTTCACGTCGGCGCCGGCACGCACGAGTGTCGCCACCGCGTCTACCTTCGACGAGCGCGAAGCCAGCATCAGCGGCGTCTCGCCGCTGTTCACGAAATTGCTTGGATCGTTCGGGTTGACGCCCGCTTTGAGGAGGAGCTCGAGCACCGGCGCGCTTCCTTGCTGAGCGGCAAGGGCGAGCGGCGTGACACCGTAGCTGTTCCTCGCATTGACGTTGGCCTTCGCGCGGATGAGCGCGGCCGCCGACTCGACATCGCCGCGATAGGCAGCCCAATGGAGCGCAGTGGCTCCGTCGGCCTGCGCGCCGTTCACGTCGGCGTTCTTTTTCAACAGCGCCTGGACCGTCTGCCTGTCGCCTCGCTGGACTGCGTCAGCAAGCGGTGACGGCTTCGCCACCGGGGGTATGACAGCGTCGGCTGCACCCAGCCTGACCGCCAGCACGGCCACCACAGCAACGACCGCTCCCAGCCACCATCGTTTCGATTGCATAAAACGTCCCTTAATTTTAGCAGAGTCGACTTCAGCTGAGGTCACTTGGGCTTGCAACAGTTTGTGTCTCGGTGTCTCCGTATTGAGACAAAAAAGGTCCGGCGGGGTTCCCCAACCGGACCTTCTCGATTCTGCAGTTTCCAGCCTGAAGTTTCTGATCTCCCGACTAGTGTTTCTTCCCCAACTTCACTGTCATGTAGGTCACCGACTTGCCGGCCTCGACTTCCCAGAAGTGCGGAATTCCGGCAGGCGAGGACGCGATATCGCCAGCCACGAGCTTCTGCCGTTTGACGTTGCCGACGATTTCGCCGCCGCGCACTTCGCCGTCGACTCCCTCTTTGCCGCCCTCGAGACGATCGCCGTAGCGAATCGTCACTTCGCCATCGATGACGAAATACAAATCGGCCCAGTTGTTGTGCATTTCCGGGCCTGTCGAGCTGGCCTTCCGGAAATTGATTCCCTGGAAATCGTGATCGCCGCGATGAATGCGCTCGATCTTGGCCTGTCCGCCGCTCGCCAGCGTCTGAGCCATGGCTTTGAGATCGGTGCCTTTGTAGTGCGCGAACTTCGTCGGCGTCAGCGGGGGCGGATTAGGGGCGAGAATCTTTGCCTGAAGATCCGGCTGCTTCAGCACCTTGACCGTGATGTAGGTCACAGTCTTGCCCGCTGGAACATCCCACCAATGCGGAACGCCCGCTGCCGATGACGCGATGTCGCCGGCGACGAGGCGAACCGTCGTCCCGCCGACGATCTTGCCGCCGCCGAACTCGCCCGAACCAGGGGTTCGCTCAGTGGCGCCTTCTAGCGTTCCACCCGTCAGATGGTCCACTTCGCCATCGACGATGTAATAGAGGTCGGCCCAGTTGGCGTGCATCTCGGGAGCGGCCGTGCTTTTCGGTCTGAAATTGAAACTCTGAAAATCGTGATCGCCCAGGTGAATGCGGTTCCATTTGACCTGGCCGCCGGCCTTCGCCGTGTTCGACATCGCTTTGAGGTCGGCTCCCGAGTAGTACGCGAACTGAGTCGGCGTCACAGGCGGCGGCGCCTGTGGACCCTGCGCGAATAGAACACCAAACCCGAGCACCAATCCAAGAGCGACAGGACTGAACTTCATTAAACCTCCAAAGCGTGTGCGAAAGTGAGCGGGGCGCAACCTGCGTTGCGGCCCGCTACGTGTTCACGATCTGCGGAACCAGCGTGCCGTACACGTCGGTCAGGCGCATGTCGCGTCCGTTGAACCTGTAGGTGAGCTTCGTGTGATCGATCCCGAGCAGGTGCAACATCGTCGCGTGCAGGTCGTGATACGAGATCGGTTGTTCCTGAGCTTTGTACCCGAACTCGTCGCTGGCGCCAATCGTCTGGCCGCCCTTGATGCCCGCGCCGAACATCAGCACGGTCTGCGTGCCAGGATTGTGATCGCGGCCGACGCCGCGCTGCGAGATCGGCATGCGGCCGAACTCGGAGTGCATGACGACCAGCGTCGAGTCGAGCAGGCCTCGAGCCTTCAGATCCTTCAGCAAGCCGACCGTCGGAAGGTCGACTTCGGCGGCGTGTTGCGTGTGGTTGCCCTTGATATCACCGTGCGCATCCCATGTATCGGTGTTCTGGTTGCCGACGCCCCCCGCGAAGATCTGCACGAACCGCACGCCGTGCTCGACGAGACGACGGGCCATCAGGCACTGCCGTCCGTACTGCTCGGTGACTTTGTTGTCGATGCCGTACAGCTTCTTGGTGGCGTCCGATTCGTTCGACGTGTCGATAGCGCTCGGCGCGCAACCCTGCATCCGGTACGCCAGCTCGTAGGACGAGATGCGCGCAGCAAGTTCGCTGTTGCCCGGGAACTTCTCCATGTCGAGCTGGTTCAGCTTGGCCAGCGTATCAAGACGCGCGCGCTGGTCCTCCGGCGTAAGGCTCGTCGGCGGCTTCAAGTCGACAATCGGATCGCCGGTCGATCGGAAGAGCGTGCCTTGGTACGCCGCGGGCATGAACCCGGCGCTCCAGTCGTTCGGGCCGCCAAGCGGGCCGCCGCGCGAGTCGGTCATCACGACGTAGGCGGGCAGGCTCGACGCCTCCGATCCGAGTCCGTACGTGACCCACGAGCCGACGCTCGGGAACCCCAGGTTGATCTGGCCTGTCTGCATCTCGTAGGTGCCCTGCACGTGGTCGTTCGATCGACCGTACACCGAGCGCAGGAACGCGATCTCATCGACGTGCTGGCTGAGATGCGGAAAGATTTCCGACACTTCGATGCCGCTCTCTCCGTACTTCTTGAAGCTGAACGGGCTTGGCATCAGCGGACCCGGAAAGCCCTGGCGGACGATGACGTCGCCTCTGACCTTACCGTCGATCGGCTGACCGGCATACTTCGAAAGGGCCGGCTTGGGGTCGAACGTGTCCATCTGGCTCCAGCCACCACCCATGAACAGCGAAATCACCGCCGTCGCGCGGGCCTTGTGATGAGGCGCCTTCGGTGCGTACGGATTCGAGCCCACGGCCGGCGCCGCACAAGCATCGGACGAAGCAGGGCCCGCCGCCAGCAGGTTGTCGCGTCCCAGCAGGTACGCGAGCGCCAGTCCGCTCATCCCTCCGCCGGACTTGAACAGAAATTCGCGGCGATCCCAGAAGTTCTTACTGCATCGATGCGACATCACTCACCTCATGTACAAGAACTCGTCCAGATTCAGGACGACGTGTGTGAACGATTCGAGCGAACGTTTCTTGATGAGATCCATTCCGATCGAGATTTCTGTTTCGGTCGCCGCCCTGGACAGCGCAATACGATAGGCGAGCTCGACCTGCGTATATGGATCTGCGGCCTCGCGGCCGACACGCTCGGCCAGCCACCTGGCCTCGGACAGCACGAACGGGTTATTCAGGAGCGTGAGCGCCTGCGTCGGAACGGTTGACACGTTTCTCGCTCCCACCATGGCGTTCAAGTCCGGATGGTCGAACGTATCGAACATCGGATATGGCAGCGAGCGCCGGCGATATACGTAAACACCGCGGCGCCATGCCGCTGGACCTTCCGGCGTGTTATCCCACTTGCCGCGGTACTGCCCCTGAAGAATGTCCTCGGGGATGTTCGGGAAGATCGGCTCTCCGCCTACCGTCAGGTTGATGTTCCCGCCCACCGCCAGCATGCTGTCGCGCACGATCTCCGCGTCGAGCCGCTGCGGGCGATACCGCCACAGATAGTTGTTCTCGAGATCGTTCTTCGTGTTGGTCTCGTCGTTGAAGACCGAGGCCATCTGATAGGCCTCGGACATCATCATCAGCTTGTTGATCTGCTTGGTGCTCCAGCCGCGGTTCATGAACTCGACCGCGAGCCAGTCGAGCAGCTCCGGATTGGTTGGCGCCGCGCCCATCTTTCCGAAGTTCTCGAGCGTCGACACGATGCCTTTGCCGAAGTGCTTCTGCCAGACGCGATTCACCCACACGCGCGCCGTCATGGGGTTCTGCGGCGACGCGATCCATTGCGCCAGCGCGAGGCGCCGGCCGGATGTGTGACCGTCGGGCCGCGGAATCTCCGTCGGCGGGTTCCCGTTCGTGATGACGCCGATGAACCCCGGCTTCATCTGGGGCCCCTTGCTCTCGACGTCGCCGCGAATCAGGAAGTACGACGCGGGAACTTTATAGGGCGCCGGTCCCTTGTGAATAAAGCTCCCGCCTTCGGCCGGCGGAATCCGGCATTTCGGACAGCTGATCGTGTTGTCGCCAAGAGCCAGCGGCTGAAAGCGATGGTCGCCGTCGGTAACAATCTCCGCCATCGGAAGCGGCTTGGGCCTCTGCCGCAGAACCGCCGTCTGCTCCGCCCTCAATTCCTTCTTCCGGGCAAGCTCGGCGGGCGTCATGAGCGCCTCGACCTCGACGACCGACGCCCTGACGCCCGTCAGCACCTGCGTGGCCAGGAGCTGTTCACCCGGCGTCCGCTCGCTCTCGGGTTTCGCGGCCGCGGCATAGATGTGCTCCGGGTATTTCTGTTTCACCTGCTCGAGATTCAGTTTGTCGCGATACGGCTTCTCGATCTTTTCGATTTCCAGGCGAAGCGCTTCGACCTTGTTCGTGATCTCCTCGTTTTTCGCCAGGTACGCTTCGGCCTCTGCAGGCGGTGCCAGCGGATACTCGGTCTCGACGTAACCGAAGATCGCCGCTTCCATGGCGTAGTAGTCCTTCGCCATGATCGGATCGAACTTGTGGTTGTGGCACCTGGCGCAGTTGACAGTGAGCCCGAGCATGCCCTTGCCGATCGTCCCGAGGATCTCGTCCAGATAGTCGTAGCGGCGTTCCGGATTGTCCTTCTCGCGGAAAAGCACGCGCGGCCCCATGCGCAGGAACCCGGTTGCGATCAGGCTGTCCTGCGTCTTGTAGTCCATTTCATCACCGGCCAGCTGCTCGGTGATGAACTGCGTGTAGGCCTTGTCCTGATTAAACGACTTGATCACGTAGTCGCGGTAGCGCCACGCATTGGGCCGGTGGATGTCGTACTCGAAACCGCCGGAGTCGGCGTAGCGGGCGACGTCGAGCCAGTGACGCCCGTAGCGCTCGCCATAATGTGGCGAGGCGAGCAGCGTGTCGATGAGGCTTTCCCACGCGTCCGGACGCGAATCGGACACGAACTCTTCAACCTGCGCCGGCGTCGGCGGCAGGCCGAGCAGGTCGAGATAGGCACGGCGTACCAGCGTGTTCTTGTCGGCACGCGGCGCGGCCTTCAACCCGCGATCGACGCGCGCTTTTTCCAGGAAGCGATCGACGGGGTTGACCAGATTCTTGTTGGCGACAACAGGCGGCGGAGCCTGCACCGGAAGCTTGAACGCCCAGTAGTTTCGTTCCTGCTCCGTGATCGGCCGCTCCATCAAGGCAGCGACAGCCGCGTTGGCCGACGCAGACGATGCCGGGCTGGGCGCCGCGGATGACATCGCCGGGGCATCCCACTTCGCGCCGTCGTTGATCCACTGCTTTACTTTGGCGACCTGCTCAGCTGTCAGCGGTGTGCCCTGCTGCGGCATCGACGGTTTCTCGAGGCCGGCCACGCGCTTGTACATCCGGCTTTGTTCCGCGTTGCCGGGAACGATGTCTGAGCCGTGCTGGCCGCCAAGCAGCGCGCTTTCACGGGTGCGCAAGTCGAACTTCGATAACTGCAGCGCGTCGCCGTGACAGTTCAGGCAGCTGCTTGCAAGGATCGGCTGAATGTCTTTCGCGAAGCTCACCGACGTTTCCCAGATGGCGCCCTGATCAATCCAGGACTTCAGCACGGCGAGTTCCGCCGGCTTCAGCGCGTCGCCCTGCATCGGCATCTTCGGTTGGTCGAGGCCCGCCGCCATGCGATAGAGCTTGCTACGATCGGCGCTGCCCGGCACGAGCGCCGCGCCATGCGCGCCTCCCGCAACAGCCGCGTCGCGAGTGCTGAGGTCGAGCTCCCCGAGCTTCAGATCGGCGCTATGACAGCTGAAGCAGCTCTTCTCGAGAATCGGCTGGACGTCTTTAGCGAACGTCACCTGCGCGGGCGGAGCCGCGGGGCTCGGTGCCTGAGCGCCGAGTAACGCGACCAGCGACACAACTGCCGCTGCCGCGACAAACACAGACAACACTATTCGCCGCATCAAACCTTCCTCCTGCGTCTGAGCCCGACGTCCGCGATACGCGTATGATGGAAATTATGAGGCACGGCACCCCCGAGGCGGTGTTATAAATTGTTTCAAAAAAAGGCCCTCATCCCTATGCATCTACGGGTTTTGGCGGTTTTTCTGCCGGTCCTGGGGGGGAGCCTCGCCGCAGGCAGTTGCGCGAAGCCCGCCGCCTCGGTGCCCAAGCCGCTCGTCCTGCGCACGACTGCCACAGGCGCCTCCGATCTCAAGGACACCTTTGCACAACTGAAGGACGTGACCGTGCGGGTCGTCACCCCTGGCGGACGGTCTGTCACGAACCTGGAGGAGATACAACGCGGGACGACCGATCTGGCCATCTCGATGGCAGACGTCGCGTACCTCGCATCAGCCGGCCAACTCGAGGAAGACCCCCGCCCGTTCGATCAGCTGCGCGGGATGGCTGTACTGAACCTCAACATCCTCCACCTGGTCGTCGGTGCGACGTCACGAATTGACACAATCGACGGTCTGCGCAGCCGGCGCGTCGCGCTCGGCCCTGCCGGCAGCGCGACGGCACGTCTCACGAAAGTGCTCCTCGAAGCTCACGGTATCGAGCTTCCACAGGTGCACAGCGAACTGCTGGCCTATCCCGCCGCGGCCGAGCGTTTCGTGCACGGCGGGCTTGACGCGGCGTTCATCACGGAGATCGTGCCGAGTCGTCCGGTGCTGACGGCCACGACGGCGGGAGGGCGCCTCATTGATATCGACGGGCCTCGCGTCGAGGAATTGCGCACACGCCATCCGTTTCTGAAGCGGACACTGATTCCGGCGGGCACGTATCCCAACCAGCTCAAGCCGGTGCACACTGTCGGCGTCGATTTGCTGCTCGTCTGCCGCGCCGACCTCGACGAAGATGTCGTCTACCGGCTGCTCGAGGCCTACTTCGCCAGGCGGCCGGGCTCGACGCCGCCGACCGATTTCGAGCGCGCACCGGCCACGCCGATTCCGCTGCACGCCGGTGCCGCGCGGTACTACCGCCAGCGCGAGCTCTCTCGATGAAAGTCGAATCGCTTGTCGCCTGGGGCGGCTGGCTCACGGTGCTGCTCGCGGTGGCGGTCTGTCTGGGCATCGCCACACTGCTGGGCTTTGGTTATCGCGCCACGCGTGAGTGGCAGCACAGCTCGGACCTGCTCGTCGAGCGCGACACTGCGGAGAGCGCCGACCGGATCGTGACCGCGCTGAACCGCGACATGCAGGGCGCCCAGGCGCGCGTGCTTGCCAACCGCGACTGGGGCGAGCTGTCGATCGATTCTCTAACCGACACAACCGATCAAGTCGCCACGGCGTTCGCCCGGTATCCGTACCCCGAGTCTTTCTTCAGCTGGGGAGATGGCCAACATCCGGATGTGGTGTTCTTCAACCGCGCGAACCGCTATCCCGCCTGGATGCGGCACGACGACCAGCCCCATCGCTCTCCTGTCGTCGTCGTTCGTAATCCTGCGGGAACCGACACCCTGCGGCGGCGGATCGACGCGTACGGCGCGTTGCGCTATCGATATGTGGCGTTCAACGCCGACCTGGCCGGGCAACCGTATCAGGTGGTCGCGCGCTTGACGTACGCCGATTCGCTCGACGAGCGGCTGCTCTCGGTCGCCGGCTTCACCGTGAACCTCGCATGGGTGCGAGGCTCGTACTTCGCCGACATTCTGTCGCAGGTCGTCAATCGGAACTCGAGGCTCGACGTCGCGGTGCTCGACGATCGGCGACAGCCAGTCGTCGGAACGCCCAATCATCGTCAGGCGATGGTTCGGGAATTCCCCCTGCTCTTCCTGGATCCCTCGACCAGCAGGGTCGCACTGGCGCCCGACACCGTTCGTATCTGGCAGATCGCGGCGAGCCAGGCGCCCGACTCCGCGCTGCTCGAAGCCGCGCAGGGCGCCGACGAAACACTGCTCGTCGCCGGGGCCGCTGCGCTCACGCTCGGCATCGGGCTCTTCCTCGCCATCCGGGCGGTTCGCGCCGGTGTCGCGCTGACGGCCATGCGATCCGAGTTCGTGTCGTCCGTCACGCATGAACTGAAGATGCCGCTGGCCAATATCCGGGCCATGGCCGATACGCTGGCCCGCCGCCCGTTGGCCGCCACCAAGATTCATACCTACGCGGAATATCTGACGCAGGAAGCCAAGCGGCTGACGCGCCTGGTGGACAACCTCCTCGCCTACTCGCGCATCACCGATGTCACCAACGTGTACTCGTTCGAGCCGATCGCCCCGGCGGAACTTGTCGATGACGTCCTGCAGAGTTTCCGGCTTTCCATCAGCGAGCGCGACTTCACGATCGACGTGGACATTCCCGTCGATCTTCCGTTCGTGCGTGCCGATCGCGCGGCGATGCTTCTCGCGCTCGACAACGTGGTCGATAACGCGATCCGCTACTCGCCGGATCGCAGCCGATCGATACGTGTGACGGGCCGTCAGGAGGGGTCGATGGTGATTGTGGAAGTGCGGGATCGTGGCGTCGGCATTCCTGCCGCAGAGCTGGCGGCGGTGCAGCGAAAGTTCGTCCGCGGAAGAGACACGCGGTCGGCCGGAAGCGGACTCGGCCTTGCCATCGTCAGGCGAATTGTCGCCGACCACCACGGAACATTCGCGCTGGAAAGCAAAGTCGGCGCGGGGACGACGGCCCGAATCGGCTTGCCCGCATCCGCAGATTAGTCCGCTACTTGAGCTTGCCGTCCAGCTCGTCGTAGATACGCCGAAAAGCGACAGGGGCATTGCGCTCGGCGACCGACCACGTCGCGTATGGACCCCAATTGACCTGTTTCAGCCCCTCTTCGACGCCGGCCCCGGTCTGGTGAACTCGGGCGACCTCTGCGACAACGTACTCCAGGGCCTTTTCGAACTCAGTAAGCTCGCGCGTCATGTTTGGCACCGGATCGAGGAACCCGTGGCCCGGGACGACGAACGTCGCGTCGATCTGCTGCAGCTTCTTCAGAGTCTGAATCCACTCGGACGGGTAGGCAGAGGCCATCGAAGGAAAGATGTGGCTGGAGAAAGACTCGCTCGTAAAAAGCACGCGTTCCTGTGGCAGG
>JAMQPK010000176.1 GCA_023717525.1 Vicinamibacterales bacterium
GGTGAAGAATGCGGCGGCGTTGAAGCGCAGCGTGTTGTCGAACACGGTGGACTTGAAGCCCAGCTCGTAGGAGGTCAGCTCTTCGGATTCGAAAGTCTTCAACTGCTCCGCGAAGAACGGCCGCGGGTTGACGCCGCCGCCCTTGTAACCTGTCGAGGCGCTGCCGTAGACCATCGCGTCATCGGTGAGGCTATAGCTGGCCGCCACCCGCCAGTCGGTGCGCTTATCCTCGAACTCAGCCGTCAGGCCCTCGATTCCGGCCAGGCGCCAGTTGGGCTGGTTGCCAGGCGGACCGCCGGTGATGTTCGTGCCGTCGGGGTTGTGGCGGTGATGCGTGTAGCTCTTGAACTCCTCGGAATACCGCACGCCCGCGCTCAAGCTGAAGTTGTCGGTGAGACGCCAGTCGGCGTGCGCGAATACTGCGGTCGTGTCTGCCGGGGTCGGGTCCGGGCCGTGGATGAAGTCGAGCAAGGCATAGTTCAAGTCTACCCGGGCCTCGTAATGGCTGTTCTGCTTGAGGTAGAAAGCGCCCACGGTGTAGTCCAGGTTGTCACCGGCCGCGCCGTTCAGCCGGAATTCCTGGGTGAACTGGTAGTTGTCCAGCCGGTTGTCCAGCTGGTTGACCGCGACCGGCGAGGCGTCTTCGTCCCAGGTGAACCAGCTGTCGTACTCGCGAAACGCGGAGATGGAGTCAAAGCTCATGGTATCGGAGATCTGCCAGTCGAATCTCAGGGAAGTGCCCCATTGGGTGATGTAGTTGCGGGACGAGAACGTTGAGGGCTTCCATGGGACTGGCGCGGTCACCGCCGGATCACCGGGCAACATGTACATCGGGCCGTTGTCGGTCGTTGTCCCGTAAGTGACGTAGGGATCGTTTATCGGATCGCTCGAGTTATGGTACGGGCCATAGGGCACAAAGATGTGGTCGCGGTAGTAGGTTATGTTGCCGAACTGGTCCTCGAGGGTGATCGTCGGATTGGCCAGGTTGGCTTCGATCGCCGTGCGGTCAGCAAAGGTGGCGACGCCAGGTGCTTGCCCGGACTGGTTGTTCAGGTAGTCGCCGGCAAAGCTGATCTCGAGATCGTCATTGGCAATCCAGCGCAGCTGCACTCGCCCGGTGGCGTATTTCTTTTCGCCCTGGCGACCGAGCTCGCAGCCATTTGCGCCGCGGTTGATCGGGGCGCCGGATGTCGGGTGTGTGCATCCGTAGTCGAGGATCTTGACGTAGCCATCCCGGGTCTTGGCGGCACCTGAAAAACGGGCGTACAGGCTATCTTCGATGAGTGTCATGCCGCCCGCACCGCGGAAGTCGACCTGGTCATAAGAGCCGAAGCCCACCCTGGCAAACCCGCTGTCGTCCTCACCCGGCTGTTTCGTGAACAACTTGACCGCTCCGCCGACTGAGTTCCGGCCGGACAAGGTGCCCTGCGGTCCGCGCAGTATTTCGACGCGATCCACGTCCAGCAGCTCCAGCATGGAGCCGGTGAGCTGCGCGTAGTAGACGTCATCCACGTAAACGCCCACGCCCGGTTCCAGCGCGGCGATGAAGTCCGACTGGCCGATACCGCGGATGTAAGCCATCATGCCGGAACGAGCCTGGCCGCCCTCTTTCAGAGTGACGTTCGGTGCCTGGTTGGCCACCTCGAACAAGCTCGTCTGGGCCCTGTTATCGAGCATGCTGCCGGTGATCGCGGTGATCGCAATGGGTGTAACTTGTACGTCTTTCTCACGGAATTCCGCGGTCACGATGATTTCTTCGAGCCCGGATTCTTGTTCCTGAGCGATGGCTGATCCGACAGCGAGCGAGATGCCGAGAATGCTCGCGGATAGCCGCAATAAATATCGACCAATCGTTTCCATGGTGGTGGGCTCCCCCTGCCTTACCGAACCGTTCGGTTTGTCGATCATAGGCCGTTGGTGATTTCGTGGTCAAGGCGATA
>JAMQPK010000198.1 GCA_023717525.1 Vicinamibacterales bacterium
TCGACGACGGCATCGAAGGCTTTTGATGTCCGTATCCACACATTCACGGCGTCGCGAATCGCCTCGCCTTCATCGGTGAAATAGCCGGCGCCGCCGTATGGCGTCAGCGTGCAGCCGATGACGCGGATGCCGTGCGCATGCGCGCGAGTGATGATTTGCTGGTAGGCCAAAATGAGATCGGGCGCCGTCACGCGAAAGGCGGGGTTCGGCTGTGCGAGCGCCCCGATGTCGTTGATGCCCTCAAGGACCATCAGCCACTTCACCCCTGGCTGGCTGAGCACGTCGCGATCCAGTCGCGCCAGCGCGTTCACGCCGGCAAGCCCGGCGGCGTCGGTCAGCACGCGGTTGCCGCCGATGCCTTCGTTGACGACAGCGATGTGTGCCGTCGACTTGTTCGCAGCGAGTCTCGCCGCAAGCAGCGCCGGCCAGGTGTTGTTCGTATCGACAGTCGATCGGGCGCCATCGGTGATGGAGTCGCCGAACGCCACAACAGCCGCAGTATTGGACGGCGCGGCGACCTCGATGCTCGCCAACCAGTAGTAGGAGGTCGTCGTGCGCGACTCAGGGATCTCCGGCGCGCCCGTGAAGTCGCCTGCCGTGGAAACGTAGGTCGTGCGGAGAGCAGCGTTGTGAGTGGTCGGTGGCCCGGTGTCTTCGGGAAGATAGAGGCTGACCGCCAAGTCGCTCAGCGGAAGAAGGTCGAGCATCACTGGATCGCTGATGACAACCCCGCCAGGGGCGATTCTGACCGAGGCTTTCCCGCCAAATGTGAGAGGACGATCCGAATCCGGCACGATGGCCGACCCCTGGCTTCGCTTCGCAAGGTGTACGGCGCCGATAGTGACGGCAGAACCGGCGAGGGCATTCGACAGCTTCAGCCGTGCACGCTTGCCGCCGATGCTCGTGCGCACGATCATCCGGACCGTCTGATTGTTCACGGTCTGCAGACCCGTCGGCGCAGTGGGCGGCGGCGTAGCGGGCGGCGTTGCCGGCGGAGCCACGCGAAGGAGCTGCTGAGCGGTGCCCCAGGTAGGCACCCAATTCTCCTGATCGGCGCGCTGTGCTGAGGCGCTCGAGGCAAAGGCCAGGCCGACGAAACAAAGCAGCGCGAGAGGCTTTCTCATGGCGCGATTATACCGACGATCGACGATCATTTGGCCGTCATCCGTATGGCGCCGTCCAGCCGGATCACCTCGCCGTTCAGCATTTCGTTCTCGATGATGTGTTTCACAAGGGCGGCGTACTCGGAAGGCTTGCCGAGCCGTGGTGGGAAGGGCACCTGTTGGCCGAGGCTGTCTCGCGCCGCTTGCGGCAGGCTCGCCATCATCGGCGTGTCGAAGATCCCTGGTGCGATGGCCATGACCCGGATGCCGTAACGCGCAAGCTCGCGCGCAACCGGAAGAGTGAGGCTGGCGACGGCGCCCTTCGATGCAGCGTAGGCGGCCTGGCCGATCTGGCCGTCGAAGGCCGCGACCGATGCAGTGTTGACGATGACGCCGCGCTCGCCGCCTGGCAGCGCCTCAGTGGCGCTCATGGCAGCCGAGGCGAGCCGGATGACATTGAACGTGCCGCCAACGTTCACGCGAATCACACGCATGAACGCGTCGAGCGCGTGCGGCCCGGTCTTGCCGAGAACCTTTTCTGCGAGGAGGATGCCTGCGGCGTTGATCGCGCCACGGAGCGTGCCGAGCTCTGCCGCGAGAGCCAACCCTCGTTGAACACTCGACTCATCCGTGACGTCCACGAGGGCGAATCGGACCCTCGCCCCGAGTTCCTTCGCAAGACGCTGCCCGGAAGATTCGTTGAGATCGGCGATGACGACGCTCGCGCCGGACTGGACGAGCATGCGGGCGGTAGCCTCGCCGAGGCCAGAGGCGCCACCGGTGACGAAGAAAACGCTGCCGCTACTGAGCTGCGTGGATGCGCTCCTCGGCCGTATCAATTGCCCGCCGCACGGCATCGTAATCGTTGGGGAGATCGACGGGCTTGTTCGCGCGAGTCGTCGGCACGCCCGAGAGCGTGCTCGAGTGATAGGCGACCTTGAAATCGGTGAACTTCAATCCGTTCGCGGTCGATACCACCACCACGCGGTCGCGCGGTCCGATCTGTCCGCGCTCGCGCAGCTTCAGCAACGCGGCAAGTGCAACGCCGGTATGGGGGCAGTTGAACATGCCCGTGAGATCTGCACGGGCCGAGGCGTCAGCGAGCTCCGCCTCCGTTGCCTGCTCGACGATGCCGTTGTACTTCTGCAGCGTCCGGATGGCCTTCTTCACCGACACGGGGTTTCCGATTTGAATGGCGGACGCGAGCGTCGGCTTCGCGGTGACGGGCTGGAACTCCCACTTGTTCTTGAACGCGAGATACAGAGGGTTCGCTGCGGCTGCTTGCGCGACGACCAGGCGCGGCCGCTTCGAGATGAGGCCGAGCGCTTCCATCATGTCGAAACCCGCGCCGAGCGCGCTGACGTTGCCGAGGTTGCCGCCCGGGATGATGATGACGTCTGGCACTGACCAATCGAACTGCTGAACGATCTCGATACCGACGGTCTTCTGCCCCTCGAGCCGCAAGCTGTTCATCGAGTTCGCGAGATACACACCCTCTTCCGCCGACAAACGCTGCACGATCGCCATGCAGCCATCGAAGTCGGTGTCGAGCGACAGCACGAGCGCGCCGTTGGCGAGCGGCTGCACGAGCTGCGCAGTCGACACCTTGCCGCGCGGAAGGATGACGATTGTTGGAATATCCGCGGCGGCGCCGTATGCCGCCAATGAGGCTGACGTGTCGCCGGTCGACGCGCACGCGACAGCCCGTACGGATTTGCCGTCGGCGATCATTTGCCGGACAACGGAGACGAGGACGGTCATCCCGAGATCCTTGAAGGATCCGGTGTGCGACTGGCCGCACATCTTGATCCAGAGCTCGTCCATGCCAAGTTCCCGGCCGAATCGCTCCGCCCACATCAGGTTGGTGCCGCCCTCGTCCATCGAGACGATGTTCTCGTCGCGGACGCCAGGCACGACCCATTCCTTCTTGCCCCACACCGCGGATCCGAACGGCCACTCGGTCCGCTTGTAGCGGCCGTCGAACGTCTTCTTCCATTCGTCGGCGCTATGTTGCTTCAGCGCGGCAAGATCGTGCGCGACTTCGAGAAGGTCGCCGCATTTCGGGCAGCGATAGATCGCCTGCTCGAGGTCGTATTCACCTTCGCATCCGGCAATGCACTTAAAAACCGCCCGGTAATTCATTCATACATATACTAATGCCGTTTGCGAAAACCTGTCGTCCTCATAACCGGCGCCAACGGTGAAATCGGGCATGCCCTGATCGCGAATCTGGCGCGTCAGCGAAATCTGCCGGTCGTGGCGCTTGATGTAAACGCCCTCGACCCGAAGGCCGCCTCCCTCGTGCAGCGGGAGGTGACCGGTTCGATTCTCGACAACAGCCTCCTGGAGCGCCTGCTGGCCGAGTTCGAAGTCGATTTGATTTTTCATCTGGCCGCCCTGCTCTCGAGCCGCGCCGAGTTCACGCCGATGGCTGCCCATCACGTGAACGTCGAGGGCACCCTGAACCTGCTCGAGTTCGCCGCCCACCAGGCCGAGTCGCATGGTCGCCGGGTGGTATTCATCTACCCCTCGTCGATCGCGGCGTACGGCTTGCCCGACCTCGACACGCGGCGAAAGGCCGGTCAGGTCAAGGAAGCTGATTGGAATACGCCCATCACCATGTACGGCTGCAACAAGCTGTACTGCGAGCATCTCGGACGGTACTACGCCAAGCACTACAAACAGCTGTCGGAGGCGAAGGCGCCCCTAATTGATTTCAGATGCGTGCGGTTTCCCGGGCTGATTTCGGCCGTCACGGTGCCGTCCGGCGGGACATCTGATTACGCCTCCGAAATGATTCACGCCGCCGCTCGCGGCGAGCCCTACGCATGCTTCGTGCGTCCTGATACGCGCATTCCCTTCATGGCGATGCCCGACGCGATCGAATCGCTGCTGACGCTGTCGGCTGCGCAGTCCGATCGGTTGACGTGTACGGCCTACAACGTACGTGGCTTCAACGCCTCCGCCGACGAGATTCGCGCAGCGGCACTAAAGGCGTTTCCAGACGCGACGATCACGTATCGCGTCGATGCGAAACGGCAGAGCATCGTCGACTCGTGGCCGGAAGACGCCGATGACGCGGCGGCGCGGCGCGACTGGGGTTTCTCACCGGGCTACGATTTCGACCGGGCATTTCACGAGTACCTGATTCCAACGATTCGACAGAGGTACGGGCTCTGAGAAGGGCTAAGGGCTAAGGGCTGAGGGCTAAGGTGATGAAGAGACGTGAGTTGATTGTTGGTTGTCTGGCAGGATCGGTCGGGTTTGCTGTTCGATCGGACGCAGCACAGAAGACCCAAGGTGGACCGCAGCCGCAGCGTGTGGCTGATGCAGAGCGATCGTTCGCGGCAACGATGGCGACACGCGACGCGAAGGCGTTTGCAGCGCATATTTCGGAGGAAGCAATCTTCATGGGTGCCGCAGACGCGCCGCGCGTGCTTCGCGGCAGAGCGGCGATTGTCGAGGGGTGGAGACAATATTTCGACGGACCGGCGGCGCCATTTTCATGGGAGCCGGACATCGTCGAAGTGACCGATTCCGGATCGATGGCGCTGACGAGCGGACCTGTCCACGATCCGGCCGGTAAGCTGGTCGGGCGCTTCAATTCGATCTGGCGGCTCGAGCCAGACGGACGCTGGCGAGTGCTGTTCGACCGGGGCGCGCCGGTGTGCGGGTAACGTCGTCGATCGTCGATCGTCTGGACCAAGAACCAAGGACTAAGGACCAAGGACCTGATTGATCGCTATTGAGATTTCCCATCCTGGCGGGCCGGACGTGCTCGTGCCGGTCGAGCGGCCGATGCCGGTACCCGGATCGCGCGAAGTGCTGATTCGCGTGACCGCCGCCGGCGTGAATCGCCCGGACCTGATGCAGCGCGAAGGGAAGTATCCTCCGCCACCGGGCGCGAGCGACATTCCCGGTCTCGAAGTATCCGGCATCATCACCGAGTGCGGAGAAGATGTCGAGCGCTGGAGGGCTGGTGACGAGGTCTGCGCGCTCGTATCCGGAGGCGGCTACGCCGAGTATTGCTGTGTGCCAGAGATGCAGTGTCTTCCCCGGCCCCGGGGGCTGGATCTCGTATCCGCGGGCGCGATCCCCGAGACCTTCTTCACGGTCTGGACGAATGTGTTCGAGCGAGGCCGTCTTCGGGCCGGGGAAACGTTTCTTGTGCACGGGGGTGCGAGCGGCATCGGGACGACGGCCATCCAGATGGCGCACGCATTCGGTGCCAGAGTATTTGCGACCGCAGGATCGGACGAAAAGTGCGACGCGTGCGAGAAACTGGGGGCGCAGCTCGCCATCAACTACAAGAGCGCTGATTTTGTTGCCGAGCTGATGAAGGCGACCGCCGGCCGGGGGATCGACGTCATCCTCGACATGGTCGGCGCGGACTACTTCCAGCGGAACCTCGAGCTGCTCGCATTCGACGGGCGGCTGTTGCAGATTGCCATGCTGAGCGGCGCCAGGGCCGAGATCAACTTGATGCGGCTCCTGCGTCAGCGCCTCACCGTTACGGGTTCAACGCTTCGATCGCGCACGGCGCAGGAAAAGGGCATCATCGCCAAGGCGATCGAGCGGGCGGTGTGGCCGCTCGTCGAGGCCGGAAAGGTCCGGCCGGTCATCCACGCGGTTCTCCCGCTGGCCGAGGCCGCTGAGGCGCACCGGATTCTGGAATCCGGCACGCACATCGGGAAAGTGGTCCTAAGAATACTTTAGTGTCGCTTCTTGTCGTAAACTCGGTCCGGACCGAGTCGGACCATCCCAAAGCCCAGAGCCAAAAGCCCAAAGCCTACTGTCTCTACTGTCTCGCCGCGTAGGTCTTCGAATACCCATTCCGGCTGTTCGTGACGGTGAACGAGCCGTCGGTGCTTGCCGACACCTTGAAGTAGTAGGCCGGCGAGTGCGCCGCGTTGCCGCCGGGTCCCGCCGGTGGCGCCGGAGTTTGTATGCCAGAGACGATGGCGGCAAGCTGTGCGGCGTCGTCGAGGTTGGCGATCTTCACGCCGGGCGTGTTGTGCTCGACGGCGCCGGCGTACGACCAGTGCAGTTGCCAGAGATCTTCCAGCCCAGGCGAGGTTTCGAGAATCTCAAACGTCTGGACGGCGCCACCTTTGCGCGTGCCGTTGTTCATGATCGCCACGCGCGGGTGAATGGCGTGGACGAATGCTGCCGAGCCCGACTGATCGAGGCCGTGATGGTTGGTCAGATACAGATCCACCGTCCCGATGGGATTGTTCGGGCACATGAGCTCGAACTCACGGCTCCAGGTGAGATCACCGAGATCGATCGTCCGAAACGCGCCGAACTGCATCACAAATCCGGCGGAGTAGTGGTTGTCCGGATCGACCTTGCTCTCGTCGCGCGGCTTGTGGCTCGCGCAGAGAGGATTGGGCCGCCCGGCGCCAGGCGCCTTCGCGATCGGCGTCTTCAGGAACGTGCTGTTGCTGGCTACCACCGTGACGTCAGTGCCCGCGAACGCAATTTTGTCGCCCGGTTTCACGGCCGTGTGCGCCGATTTGCCGATGATCTCCGGATAGAGCTTCTCGAACGCGATAATGTTCGGCCGGTCGCTCTCGATCGATCGGCCGTGATCGTAGAAGTGCGCGACAGGAATCCGCTTCGCGATCTCGGCCATGCTGCCGTAGTGGTCGCCGTGATAGTGGGTGAGCCACAGGTGATCGAGCTTCGTGACGCCAGCCGTCTTGAGCACATCGAGGATTCTGTTCAGGTCGCGCTCGCCGGAGTTCCCGGTGTCGACGAGCAGCGTCTGGCCCGCGGGCGACACAAACAGTGTGGCCTGTCCGCCTTCAGTATCGATGTAGTAGATGTCCAGGGTCTTGCCCGCGGCCCGGGTCTGGCCCGAAAGGGTGGCAAGCGGCATCGCCACCATGGCGAGCACTATCAGCAGCGTCAACATTCTGCGCATGAAAGCAACTCCTTAAAGAGGTGTGGGGTGTGATTCTAGGTCAAAATGCGCCCGCACGCGGCGGGATTTCTGCAGATACGCGTACCACGCGGCGTTGTGCGCGACAACGAGGATCGCCAACGGCAGTCGCGTGCCCGGCGGGGCCTCCGAGAGACCCACGCGTGTCGAGAGTCGCACGATCGCTTCGACGCAGAACAGCACGAGCACGAGTTTCGTCAGCTGCACTGCGCCCGGGCGCCTGAGCAGCAGGGCGATGCCGGCGGCAACGCCGACGCTCGTGATGACGAGCCTGGCGGCCAGGAACAGGAGTGCGAGCGTCGACTGCGAAGAAAGCGTGGCCACGTTCGTCGCAAGGCGAAGCGCAAGGCTCGCCGGATTCCAGACCGTCAGGATCAGACACAACAGGAGAAGCCAGCCGCCCACGCTACCTCGCTAGAAGCGGAACATTCTATTGATCTTCACGATGAACGCCCGGTTCAGGAGGGCAGGGTAGCCCGTGCCCACGGTGTCTCGGCCATCGCTGTAGACGACGAACAACTCACTCATCGGGCGGTATTCCCAGCGGAATCGAGCGTTGATGCTGAACAAATGGCTGGCCGACGCATACTGCGTCAGCGCGCTGACGAACATCCGCGGATTCAACGTGTACGTCGTCCGTTCAGTGACGACAGAGGTCGTGAAGTCGCCGCCGGGCAGGCTGACAACGTTGAACGACACGCCGGGTTCGAACGCGAGCTGAGAGGAAATCTCGAGCCGCCCAGACGACAGACCGACCGACTGTTTCGTTCCGCCGTAGAGCTGGCCTGTCTGATACGACACCGTGCCCGACATCATGCGGCGTGTTCCCAGCGTGTAAGAGGTCAGCAGATTGTTGTACGTGTAACCACCGACCGGCACGACAACGATCGGCGACGTCGAAATGTCGAACGCTCTTGGGATGAACTCGTAGTCGTTCGTGTAGTCGACAGTGAACCCGTCGCCGTTCACCATCTCGATGGTGAACAGCCCTTCCTGCTCTCTGAATTCGAGCCGTCCCTGGTTGTTCTCGATGTACTCGACGTTGGCCGAGTAGACGAATCGCCGGATGGCCTTCCAGTGATCCCGGGACGGCCGCGGGCTGAAGCGCGCCTGTGCGAAGTTC
>JAMQPK010000207.1 GCA_023717525.1 Vicinamibacterales bacterium
TGGGGCCCGGCGGACGCGACCAAGGGTCGCGCGCAAAGCGATAGTTAAGCATTTACTTAACTATTGGTTTTCACGAACATGGTCGCCGCGGGTCTGCAATCGCCGCGATCGTTTCACGCCTCGATTTGGAGCGATACAAAAGCACAATCAAGGACCTGACGCAGTTTGGCGATCGTGTGCGCAACTTAGGAGTTATGGTTGCGTGCCAGAGCGTCATCGCTACGTCTACATGCCACCCGCGAAGCCTCCCGTCCCGTTAGCGCCGTCTGCGAATCCGACGATGAGGATTGCCGGCGGCAGCCGCGTTCGCGGCCAACGAGTGCGGCCGGGAGTGAACACAAACCCCGAGGCGCAACCGAACGCCGCGATTCGCGCGCTGAATCTACAACGGTCGACGCCTGGACCGCGTGAACAGGTGT
This sequence comes from Vicinamibacterales bacterium, assembly GCA_023717525.1. Classification (GTDB taxonomy): domain Bacteria; phylum Acidobacteriota; class Vicinamibacteria; order Vicinamibacterales; family JAMQPK01; genus JAMQPK01. Next base: position 420 of record JAMQPK010000207.1, read on the forward strand.
ACTGCACGAAGGTCGGATCGAGGCGGCCGGATGAACTTGCTCTTTTTATTGTTAGGGCCGAAGGTCGAGCGGCGGGCTAGCGTCTGCCTTGGCGTCGCTTTTGGCGCCTGTCCATGTACGACGCAAATAATCCCAGAGCGATAATCGGCGTCGTGCCGATGAGAATCATTACATACTGCATTAAATATTCGTCACTGGTCATGCCATGGTCTCCCATGAAATCCCGATACAAATCAGTATCGCACCGATGAGCATGGCTGTCACGACGTTGCGCGGGTTTGTCTGAACGCCGCCGAACGTCGCATCGAGCGGTGCAAACGTGAGAACCAGCAACCCGATTTCTCTGAGGGTTTCACCGGCCAATCGCCTTACGTGTTGCCAGTCGCGCACGAGCGCTTCGTCGCAAGTGTCGTGCCGAGATGTCGCTATTGGAACACGTCCGACTTCCATGAACTCTGTCCGGACCGAGTGAAGAAACTGCTGGCGTGGGGCGAGCCAGTAGACACAGTATCTGCGAGATTCGTGCAGCGCGAGCCAGGCGGGTTCAGTCGTTGCACCAAACCGATAGTTAACCTTCTGCCTAACTGTTGGTTTTTGCGAACATCCCTACCAGGGCCGGCACGCGGCTGCCCGTGAGAGTTCCCGAAGGGCCCCCCAGGTTTGCAGCCCCGACTTTGAAAACCCCGATCCAGTCCAAGCTCGGCCGGCCCTTCGGAGCTATCCAAGTGACCGTGACCGGCGCGCCCGGTGCCTCGGGCGGTGAACAGCGGCGATGGCAAATGCAGGCGTGGCCGAAGGACTTGGGGCATACCAGCAGGGCGACAAGAAGGGCGCCCGCACACCGAAGGTTTGCTATCATCAGACCCTCCGAACTCGATCAAATTATGCCCATCAGGACGGGTCTGGCAGCAGTTTTATTGCTCGTCGCGCCGGTGGCGATGTACGCGCAGCCGCCTTCGAACGCGCCGGCGTATCAGCTGACGGGCCGCGTCGTCATGGACGATGGTTCCACGGTCCCGCTGACGACGCTCATAGAGTTCATCTGTAACGGACAGGGAAGGAAGCGCTTCCGCATACTCGCGAACGGCGATTTCAACTTCACTGTCGGCACAGACACTACGGAAGTGCCAGACCTCGCGATGCCGCGCGATGCGTTCGGCGGCCAGCGCATTCCGTTCGATCCGCGATCGAACACACCTTCAAGCGTCGATAGCGGGAGGTTCGAGCTGGCTGGCTGCGAGCTGCGCGGCTACCTGCCTGGCGCCCAGTCGAGCGTCATTCTGCTCGAGCCGCGGCGGCTCCTCGACAATCCGGACGTCGGTCAGATTGTGCTGCGCCGGATCGTGGCACCCGACGGTGCGCGGAAGGCCTACGAGAATGCCCGAAAAATTTTGGAAAAAGAACGGCCCGACTACGCGAGCGCGGCGCGAGAGCTCGAGAAGGCGGTTGACGAATATCCGGGGTTTGCGCTGGCGTGGAATCTGATCGGGCGCACGCGCCTCGCGATGAATGAGGCCGACGCCGCACGAGTGGCGTTCAATAGATCGATTTCATCCGATCCGAAGTACGTCGAGCCGCACATTCATCTCGCCCGCCTCGAGGCGGAGGGTGGTCATTGGGACGAGACCATCAACGTGAGCAGCCGGGCGCTGAAGCTGGACGCAGCCAATCCCGAAGCGAACTACCTGAGGGCGCTTGGGCATTTCCAGCTCGGCGAGTTCGAGGCCGCCGAGCAGTGTGCCCTGGAAGTGCAGAGGTCCGGCGCCATCGAGCGTTATCCCATCACGCTGTATATCCTGGGAGCCATCGACGCAAGGAAGGGCAACTTCGACGCGGCGGCCGTGAAGCTGCGCAAGTTCCTGGAGAGCAATCCCGACCGCGAGATCGCCGAGTCGGTGCGGAAGATTCTGGCCGAATGGGCGGCTGCCGACGAGAAGAGAGCTCCCTGAAGATGCCCGCCATCAATCTTCGTGTGAACGGCCGGGCGCAGACTGTGGACGTCGACCAGACGACGCCGCTGCTGTATGTGCTGGCCGATGAACTGACGCTGAACGGGCCGAAGTTCGGCTGTGGTCTGGGTCAGTGCGGTGCCTGCACGGTCATCATGAACGGACAGGCGATCAGATCCTGCATGACGCCGGTCAGCGCGGCAGCGGGCGCCGACGTGACGACGCTCGACGGGCTGGGGACTGTGGAGCAGCCGCATCCGATTCAGCGCGCGTTCATCGAAGAACAGGCGGCGCAGTGCGGGTTCTGCCTGAGCGGGGTGGTGATGACCGCCAAGGCACTTGTCGATCGAACGCCGAATCCAACAGACGCGCAGATCCAGCAGGCAATGTCTGGCGTGCTTTGCCGCTGCTTCGCGCACGCGAGGATGATTCGCGCGATCAAACGCTACGTCCGGGAGAAAAACGCATGAGCCAGATCTCCCGGCGCGAGCTGCTGAAGGGCTCCGGCGCGCTCATCGTCACATTCGGGCTGGCGCCCGCCGAGTCGTTCGCGCAGGCCGTGGCGACGCTTGTCGGCAATCCGTCCAAAGAAGTCGACGGCTGGCTGGCGATTGCAGCCGATGGGAGCGTGACGGCTTACACGGGCAAGTGCGAGCTTGGGCAGGGACTCTACACGGCGCAGACACAGCTCGTGGCCGAAGAGCTGTGCGTGCCCATCGAGCGGGTGAAGCTGATTCAGTGCCAGACGAGCGTGACGCCCGATCAGGGCGTGACGTCCGGCGCACAGTCGCATCCGCAGAACTTCAACCACATGAATCTCGCGCTCGCCGCGGCGACCGGACGTGAGGCGCTGCTCCAGATGGCCGCCCGGCATCTTGGCGCGCCGGTCGAACAACTGACCGTACGCGACGGCGTCGTCAGTCATCAAGCCAGGAAAGTGGCCTACGGCGAGCTGATTGGCGGCAGGAAGTTCAACCTTCCGCTCAGCGGCACCGCGAAGCGCAGGCATCCGCGGGACTGGACGGTGCTCGGGACGCCGGTGAAGCGGCTCGACATGCCGGCAATGGCCACCGGCCACCTCGAGTACGCGCACAACGTGCGCGTGCCGGGGATGGCGCACGGCAGAGTCGTGCGGCCGCCAACGGTGGGCGCCACGCTGGTCGCCGTCGACGAAGCGTCGGTGCGCGACATTCCCGGCTTCCTGAGAGTCGTCGTCAAGAACAACTTCGTCGGTGTCGTCTGCGAAAAGCAATGGCAGGCCGTGCAGGCGGCCAGCAGGCTGAAGGCTACATGGAAGCCCGGCCCCGGACTGCCGGCGCAGGCGACGTTCCACGACTACATGCGCACGCGTCCGAGTCGAGACACGCTGCTCGTCGATTCGAAAGATATCGAGGCGAAACTCGCATCGGCTGCGACGGTCGTGCGTGCGACGTATCTGCACCCGTATCACATGCACGCATCGATCGGTGCGTCGTGCGCCGTGGCCGATGTGAAGAAGGACGGCGCGACGATCTGGTCGCCGACGCAGGGCGTGTACCCGCAGCGCGACAGCTGCGCCATGCTGCTCGGGATGCCTCGCGAGAGCGTGAAGGTGAACTTCGCGCGCGGATCGGGCTGCTACGGCATCAACGGCGCCGATACGGTTTCCTACGATGCGGCCCTGCTGTCGCAAGCCGTCGGCCGTCCGGTGCGCGTCCAGCTGACGCGCAAGGACGAAATGGCGTGGGAGAACTTTGGGCTGGCGTTCGTCATCGATCAGCGTGTCGGTCTCGATCGCGACGGCAACATTCTCGCGTGGGACTACGAGGCCTGGTCTCCCGTGCGCGGCGGCCGGCCGGGATACAACCAGCCCGGGAATCAGGTGACAGGATTCCTCGCAGGCTTCGAGCCCGCGGCGTTCGCTCCGCGCTCGCCTGCGCCTGCCCCGAGCGGGGTTCTGGCCAACGGCCAGAATGTCGTGCCTTCGTACGTGACGGGCTGCATCGGCACGGCCTGCAGTGGAACAGGGACGGTGAAGAGCGAGCGCATGCTGTCGCGCAGCGTGGAGTCGCCATTCTGGACAGGCCCGCTGCGCTCGCCGGCTCGATTGCAGAACACGTTCGCTCACGAGTGCCTGATGGACGAAGTTGCCGCTGCCGCCAAGGCGGATCCCGTCGAGTATCGGCTACGCCACCTGCGCGATCCTCGATTGATGGCCGTCGTCCGCGCCGCCGCAAAGGCCGCGAACTGGGAACCCAGAACCCGAACCCAGAACCCAGAACCAAGAACCCAGGACGCCGTCCGGTCCGGCCGCGGGATCGCTTGTGTGCTCTACGAGGGCGACAACGGCTACTGCTCGATGGTCGCCGAGGTAGACGTGAATATCGCGACAGGCGTCGTCACCGTCAAGCGTCTGGTGATGGCGCTCGACGTCGGTCCCATCTCGAATCCAGACGGCGTAAGAAATCAAGCCGAGGGCGGCGCGCTTCACGGCATGAGCCGCGCCCTGTTCGAAGAGGTGACGTGGGACGCCGAAAAGGTGACCTCGGTCGACTGGCGGACCTACCGCACCCTTCCGGTCGGGTCTAACATCCCGCAACTCGAGACTGTTCTCATCAACACGATGGATGCGGAAGCCAACGGCGCTGGAGAGACGTCGATCACTGTTACGGCTGCGGCGATCGGCAACGCGATCTTCGATGCATGCGGCGCGCGGCTTCGGCAGGTGCCTTTTACGCCGGAACGAGTGAAAGCCGCTCTCAAGTAACTTTCGGATCACACAGGAGGCGCGATGAGTAGATTGCTCGCGATCGTCGCCGTTCTCTCCCTCGTTGGCTGCTCCACAGCACAAGCCCCTGCTCCGGCACCCGAGGTGGTGACGCCGGAAATTCCCATCACGTCGAAATCTCCGGAGGCGATCGAGTTCTTCAAGAAGGGCCGCGACCTGGCCGACAACATTCGTTTTGCGGAAGCGGCGGCTGCGTTCGGCCAGGCCCTCAAGGCCGATCCGGATTTTGCGCTCGCGATTGCCTATAACGGCATCGTGACACCTGGGCCGCGTGGATTGAGCTATCTCGAGCAGGCGAGCACGAAGGCCAGCGCCACACCAGCGCCGGGCTCGAAGGCGCAGCCGGTCTCGAAGGCTGAACGCCTGTTCATCGAGGCCTCGCTGGCGGGCCGGCGCGGCGAGTTTGCGAAGAGCGAAGATCTCTGGAAGCAGACGACCGAAGCGGCGCCGAACGACTGGCGCGCGCTCATAGGCCGTGGCGGACAACTGTCGGCGGACGAGAAGTATTCAGAAGCGATCGAGACGTTGAACAGAGCGCTGGCCATCAACGACAAGTCCGGCCCGACCTACAACACGCTGGCGTACGCGTATCTCGCGCAGGGAGACACGGCGCCGGCTATCGAGGCGCTGAAGCGCTACGTCGCCCTGAGCCCGAACGAGCCGAACCCGCACGATTCACTGGGAGAGGCGCTGATGGCATCCGGCGATCTGCCGGGCGCTGAGGCCGAGTTCAAGCAAGCCTCGACCATTTCACCGAACTTCCACATTGCGCAGGAGGGCGTCGCCTACACGAAGTTCTTCCGTGGCGACTGGGCAGGGGGCGCTGAAGCGCTGACCGCCGCGCGCACCGCGGCGATGCGGCCTGCCGATCGCTTGCAGGTCGACCTCGTTTCTGGCTTCGCGCTGTTGGGGCAGGGAAAAACCCCCGATGGGCTGAAGCAGCTGAACGGGTTGCTGAAGTCACCGGACGCATCGACTGTGAACCAGGCGTTCGTGCCCGTGTACCGTGCGATGGTCGCGATCGACGGAGCGAAGTATGCCGATGCGCTGAAGGAGTCCGACAACGCCATGGCGTTGGGTACCGAGGGCAAGCTGCCGATCGACGCGAGCGGCGATCTGCGGCGCCTGGCATTGACGACGCGTGCGGCCGCGGAAGGGCTGTCTGGCGACGCGGCGGGCATCGACAAGACGGTTGAGACGCTGCAGAAGGAGGCCACCGCACGGCCAGACGACCCGCAGCTGCGGTCGGCCGTTCACTTCGGCCTCGGCATGCAGGCCGTCGCCAAGAAGGACATGAAGGCGGCAGCGGCTCATTTCGAGCAGTGCGCCAGGAACGACTCGTACTGTCAGCTGGGGGCGTTCACGGCCAGCAGGAAGGCGAACGATCGCGCCGGAGCCGACGCCGCGCGTGCACGGCTCGCCAGAAACTACATTCGTGACCCTATCTATCTGTATGCCCGTTCGAAAGTAAAATAGGGGCCACGGCGTGTTGACGCCATCCGCTAGGTTCGATTACAGTCACCTAGAAATAATCGATAATCGATACGAACGGAAAACCGCGCCGAGGATGGTGCCATGCGATTCAGAGTGTTGTGTGTCCTGTGCCTTGCCGCGGTGGCCGTCCAGTCGCCCGGGGCGCAGAGCAGCCGGCGCGAGTGGCGCGACTACGGGGGCAGCCCGGACAACTCGCGATATCTGACGCTCGATCAGATCAAGAAATCCAACCTCGATCAGCTCGCCGTTGCGTGGACCTATCGCACCCGCGACACCGTCGCCTACGTCTTCAACCCGGTCATCGTCGACAACGTGATGTACGTGCTGGCGAGGAACAACTCGCTGGTCGCGCTCGACGCGACGACCGGCGCCGAGTTGTGGGTGCACGAGGGCCTGCAGGGCATTGCCCCGAGGGGCATCAACTACTGGGAGAGCAAGGATCGCTCCGACCGCCGCCTCCTCTTTCAGATGAACAGCTTCCTGCAGGCGATCGATGCGCGCACGGGCAAGTCGATTCTGTCGTTCGGCAACGAAGGTGCCGTGAACCTGAGAGAAGGGCTGAATCGCGATCCCGCGACCGTGACGAGAGCCCAGTCGTCGAATCCTGGAAAGGTGTTCGAGAATCTACTCATTCTTGGCTCTGCGCCCGGCGAAAACTACATGGCGCCGGCCGGCGACCTGCGGGCCTTCGACGTCGTGACCGGCAAGCTCGTGTGGCAGTTTCACACGATCCCGCATCCGGGAGAATTCGGCTACGAGACGTGGCCGAAAGACGCGTGGAAATACATCGGCGGCGTCAACACGTGGGGCGAGCTCACCGTGGATGCCGAGCGAGGGATTGCGTATTTCCCCCTCGGATCGCCGACCTACGATTTCTACGGCGCCGACCGTCATGGCGCCAATCTTTTTGGCACATCGCTGCTGGCTCTTGATGCCAGGACGGGAAAGCGTCTGTGGCACTTCCAGATGGTCCACCACGATTTGTGGGACTACGACAACACGGCCGCGCCGCAGCTGACGACGATCCGGCGCAACGGCAAGACGATCGATGTCGTCGCGCAGGCCGGAAAGACCGGGTTCCTGTACGTCTTCGATCGCGTCACGGGCGAGCCGATGTGGCCGATCCGGGAACGCCGCGTGCCCGCGAGCACAATTCCCGGGGAGCAGGCCTGGCCGACGCAGCCCTTCCCCACGGCGCCGCCGCCGTTCGCCCGACAGAGGCTGACGAAAGACGACATCAACCCCTACATTCTTACGGCCGACGAGCGGCAGACCTGGAAGACGCGCGTCGAGAAGGCGAGCAACAACGGGTTGTTCACGCCGCCGTCGCTGAAAGACACGGTGTCTATCCCTGGCGCGCAGGGCGGCGCGAACTGGGGGTGCACGGCCTCGAATCCGGAAAACGGAACCGTGTACGTGCTCAGCATCAATGTGCCGTCCATTTACAAGTTGAGCACCGAAGCGCCGGCCGTTACGCCGGCCCGGACAGGCAGTCCCGCAGAGATTCAGCAGGGCCAGGGGATTTACGAACAGCGGTGCCAGAGCTGTCATGGCGCGGACCTTGGCGGCAGCGGGAACTACCCGTCGCTCGTGGACATCACATCGCGAATGGGCCCCGACGCGCTGAAGGAAACGATTCGCGGAGGGCGGCCGGGCATGCCGTCGTTCGAGGACCTGTCCGAGACAGAGCTCACCGCAGTGCAGGCCTTTCTCGGGACTCCAGGGAATCGCCCAGGGCGCGGCAGTCCGCCACCGTCGCTCGGAGGTCCGGTCGTCGCGTCCGGTGCCGCACCGGGTGCATTGGTGTTTCCCCAAGGGCGTGGCGGTGGCATGGTGGGCCCGGCGTATCCCGAGGGCGTGACGGTGCCCGAAGTCCGCATGTACACTGGCTACGGCATGAACGGAACGATCGTGAAGCCGCCGTACTCGACGCTGACCGCCTACGACCTCAACACCGGCACCATCAAATGGCAGGTACCGGCCGGCGGTGATGATGCGCGGGCAACGGCCGAGGGCGCGAAGGACACCGGCTATATCAGTCAGCGCACGGGCATCATCACGACGTCCACGGGCCTGCTGTTTCACGCCGGCGGCGACGGCAAGCTCCGCGTGTATGACGCGGAGACGGGCAAGGTCCTCTGGACCACCACGATGCCTGCCGGCTCGCGCGGCATCCCGTCGATGTACGAAGTGAACGGGCGGCAGTACTTCGTCGTCAATGCCACGTCGACCGTGGTCGCGCCTCGCGGCCGCAGTGGGGCGCCGGTCGCGCCGCCTCTGGCGCGGGCGTATGTGGCGTACGCGTTGCCATGAGCGTGAACCCCGTCCTGAACTTTGAGATCGACAAGAGCTCGCTGAAGTACATCGGCAAGGGGCTGAAGCGTCCTGAGTGCATCCTCGCCGAAGCCGACGGCACGCTCTGGTCGGCCGACGCGCGCGGTGGCGTCGTGCGGCTGGTGAACGGTTCGCAAGAGTTGATTACGCAGAAGGTCTCGGGGCATTTCGAAAGCGCTGGAAGCGAGGCCGACCGCTACTTGAAAGGCACGCTGCCGAACGGCCTCGCGTTCGCCAGCAATGGCGAGTTCCTGATCTCGAACTTCGGCACCGACCGCCTCGAGTTGATGTCGCGCGACGGCTCCTCGAAGGTGCTTGCTGATTCGATCGACGGCGAGCCGATCGGCAAGGTGAACTTCGTGCTGCGCGACTCGAAGGATCGCATCTGGATTACGGTGTCGACCAGAATCAAGAACTGGATGCAGGCGCTGCGGACCGATCTGGCCGATGGGTACATCGCGCGCCTGGAGGGAGGGACCTTCCGCATCGTGGCCGACGGGTTTCGCTTCACGAACGAGATCAGGTTCGATGCGAAAGAGGAGTTCCTGTACGTCGTGGAGACGACCGGGGGGTGTATCTCGCGTTTGCGCGTCGACTGCAACGGCCGGCTCAGCGATCGTGAGGTGTTCGGGCCGAGCCGGCTGGGCAAAGGCGCCTGGCCAGACGGCATCGCGTTCGACGCCTACGGCAACCTGTGGGGGACGCTCGTCTATTCAGATAAGCTGTTCGTGCTGACGCCGCAGGGCGATCTGCGCGTTTTGCTGGACGAAGGCGATCCCGAGAAAGTCGATGCTCTGGAGCGCGCGTTCCTGGAGAACCGTGTGACCGAGAAGGAACTCTTCGCCACGGGGCAGGGCATCGCGCCATGGATGGCAAGCGTTACCTTTGGCGGTTGCGATTTGAAGACCGTCTACATTGGCTCGCTGAAAGGTGAGCGTATCCCATATTTCCGCGCCCCTGTTGCGGGGCTGCCGATGGTGCACTGGTGAAGCTCACATTTGGAAATGCCGTCAGCTCACGGAAAGGCGAAAAGCCCGCGGGGCGGCGCGTACTGCGCGAGGAGATCCGCGATCAGCTGATCGACGACATCCTCAACGATCGCCTCGCGCCTGGCGATCGGATTGTCGAAACCCGCATCGCGCAGCGTTTCGGCGTCAGCCAGGCTCCCGTCCGGGAAGCGCTGCGCGACCTCGAACTCTTTGGCTTCATCGTCAGCTCGCCGTTCCGCGGCGCGATCGTCCGCGAGATCTCCGTCGAGGATCTGGTGAGGCTGTATCCGATTCGCGCCGTTCTCGAAGGTCTGGCCGCGAGGGAAGCCGCCAGTCGAATCAGCGAAAGCGATCTCAGGAGGCTCGAAAAGCTCATCGTGACGATGAGGCGTACGGCCGCCCGGAAGGATAACCGCGCGGCGGTCCAGGCCGACTTTGCGTTTCACGTGATCATCGTCGAGGCGTCGGGCAACGCGTTGCTGCGCCAGATCTGGGAGCGGATGGCGCTGGCCACGACGACCTTTCTGACGATCTCGAAGTCGCATCATTCGCTGGGTGTGATTGCCGAGCGCCACGTGCTCGTGGTCCAGGCGCTGCGAGCGCGCGATCCGGAGACCGCCGAGGCAGCTATGCGTGCGCATATCGACGAACCCGGCCGGTGGCTGCGCACCGCCATGGAAGAGGAGCAGGCACAGAAAAAGAAGCGGAAGCCCGCCGAACGCAAGAGGTCGATCTTATGAGTGCTCGCCGTTTCGCCGTGGTACTGATGTCGGGGCTCGGGATCGGGCTGCTGTTCATGGCGACGATCCAGGGCGCCTCGAAAAACTTCGTGCCGGACGTGACCTTCAGCGGATCGACCCTTGCTGGATGGCGCACGATCGGTCATGCCGCCTGGCGCGCAGAGAACGGCGAAATCGTCGCGATTCCTGCCGGCGGCGGAGGATGGCTGGTGCTCGAACGCGGGTACCAGGATGTGGCGCTCTTCACATCGTTTCGCTGTGCCGCCGGCTGCAAGACCGGCGTGCTGCTTCGCGCGGAGAAAACCGTGGACGGCGGCATGAAGGGCATCTTCGTTTCGGTCGCGGAAGACGACTTGCGGTCGTATCGAATCGTGCTCGATGCGCAGGGAGTTGAGACGTCGCGCGAACGTCTGCGAGCGCCCGGAGGCGGGCAGTATCGTGTCGCGCCGCCTCCGCCAAGCGCGCAGCCTGTTGCCGCGCCGGGTCCCCCGCCAGGGCCGCCATCGATGCCGGGCGGTGTCGTGTCGCCGATTCCGCGGACGCCATCCGGCGTGCGTGCCGGCGAGTGGAACACTCTCGAAGTTGTGCTCGACGCCAATATCGTCCGCGCGTTCCTGAACGACACCGGGGGCATCACAGACGGTGTTGCCGAGGACGCGTACGGCCGCTTTGGCCCGATCGCCCTCTACGTCGGCGGCACCGGCGAGGTCCGGTTCAAGGACGTCGGATACAAGGACCTTCAGCCGCGAGTCACGGTGCCTGAAAAGGTCTCCACACGCTTCCGGATGCAGACACTCGACGAGTTCTACTACTCGTGGGCGCCAGCGGTCGCCGACTTCAATCACGACGGCCAGCCGGACATCGTCGCGGGCCCGTACTACTATCTCGGCCCCGACTACAGCGTCTCGAAGCAAGTTTACATCGGCGGCACGATCGATCCTGGCACTCAGTATTTCAACGGCCTTCAGTTCGCGTACGACTTCAATGGCGACGGATGGCCAGACGTGTTGAACTCGGTGTTCCAGCGCCCGGCGGAAGTGTTCATCAATCCAAAAGGGGAATCGCGCCGCTGGGACCAATTCACCGTGACCGACCGGATGAGCTGCGAGCTCATGTTGCTGAAGGACATCGATGGCGACGGCAAGCTCGACTTTCTCTTCAAAGACAGCGAGAACAAGTTTGTCTACGCGAATCCCGATCCCGCTAACCCGACGGGGATGTGGCTGAAGCATGCGATCAGCGATCCTGGACCGTGGGCGAACCACGGCATGGGCGTTGGCGATATCAACGGCGACGGGCGTCTGGACTTCGTCAACGCGTTTGGGTGGTGGGAGCAGCCGGCCAAAGGCTCAGCGCAGCCCTCGTGGGCGTATCACCCTGGTGCGTTCGGGGTGTGGAACCGGTCGAGTCCAGGGGGCGCGGAGATCGCCGTTTACGACGTCAACGGCGATGGCCTGAATGACCTCGTGACCAGCCTGCAGGCGCACGGCTGGGGCCTCTCCTGGTTCGAGCAGAAGCGCGGGGCGGACCAGAAGATTTCGTTCATCGAACATCAGATCATGGGCGACTTCTCGACCAGGAATGCCGGCAATGTCGCCTTCTCCGAGCCGCACGGCGGGACGTTTGCGGACATCGACGGCGACGGTGTGCCGGACTTCATAACCGGCAAGCGCTTCTGGTCGCACCTCGACACCTACATCGATCCGGATCCGCACGGGCCGCCGGTGCTGTACGTCTATCGCACCGTTCGCAATCCGAAAGCGCCAGGCGGGGCGGAGTTCGTGCCGGAACTTATCCACAACAGATCTGGCGTCGGTTCTGGACTGGCTGTGGCAGACCTGAACAAGGACGGCGCGCCAGAGCTCATCACCTCGACCAAGCGCGGGACGTTCATCTTCTGGAACAACTGGAAAAAATGATCAGGAACTATATTCAAGGAGAATGGCGCGCATCGAGCGCCACCGAGCAGGTGCGTGTGATCAACCCGGCCACGGGCGACGAACTTGGGCTAACCCCGCTGTCGCCGGCTCTTGAAGTGGACCAGGCGGCGCAGGCGGCGGCGCGCGCGTTTCCGTCGTGGCGCCGGACACCCGTTACAGAGCGCGTCCAGTTTCTCTTCAAGCTCAAGTCCCAGCTGGAAGTTCACTTCGACGATATCTCCCGCACGATCACGCTGGAATGCGGGAAGACGCTTGGAGAATCGCGCGGGGAAATGCGCCGCGCCATCGAGAACGTTGAAGTGGCGTGCGGGATGCCGACGCTGATACAGGGCTACAACTCGGAAGACATTGCCGCCGGCATCGACGAGATGATGGTCCGCCAGCCTCTGGGCGTCTGCGCCATCATCGCGCCGTTCAACTTTCCCGGGATGATCCCGTTCTGGTTTCTGCCGTACGCGATTGCGTGCGGCAACACGGTCGTCATGAAGCCTTCCGAGCGCGTGCCCCTGACGATGCAGAAGGTGATGGCGCTGCTCGATACACTGAGCCTGCCTGCGGGAGTTGTGAATCTCGTGAATGGCGGCCGCGATGTCGTCAACGCGATCCTCGATCATCCGGTGATTCGCGCCGTCAGCTTTGTTGGATCGAGCGCTGTGGCGCGGCACGTCTACGCGCGCGGTGCGGCAAACGGCAAGCGCTGCCAGTGCCAGGGGGGTGCCAAGAATCCCGTCGTTGTGCTGCCGGACGCTGACTTTGCCTCGGCGTCCGACGTGATCGCCGACAGCGCGTTCGGCTGCGCGGGACAGCGCTGCCTGGCCACGTCGCTCGCCATCACGGTCGGAGATGCCGGCAGCGCGTTCAGCCAGGTGATTCAGGACAAGGCGCGAACTCGTGTCACGGGCTACGGGCTCGATGACGGTGTCCAGATGGGCCCGGTGATCACGCCTGAAAGCCGGGCGCGTATCGAGAGCCTTATCGACAAGGCCGTCAGCGATGGCGCGCGGCCGGTCGTCGATGGGCGGCGTGCGAACATCCCCGGCTACCACGGGAACTTCGTGAAGCCCACGGTCCTCGAAGGGCTTGCCTATGCGAGCGAAGTGACCAGCACCGAGATCTTCGGGCCCGTGCTGTCGATTCATCACGTCGACGATATCGATGCCGCCATCGCGCTGGTGAACTCCGGCGAATACGGAAATCAGGCGTGTCTCTTCACCGGAAGCGGTGCGTACGCGCGGAAGTTCCGTCACGAAGCTGAGGTCGGCAACATCGGCATCAACGTCGCCGTTGCCGCGCCGATGGCCTTTTTTCCGTTCAGCGGCGCGCGCGGAAGCTTCTTCGGCGATCTTCACGGCCAGGGCCGCGACGCGGTTGAATTCTTCACGCAGGAAAAGGTCGTGGTCGAGCGATGGCCGAGCGGCTCGTTCCGTCGGTTTTGATGGCCAATCCGGACTACCTGCGGCGCCGGGGCATTCTGAAGCTGCTCGCGGTAAAGGATTCCGATATCCGGCTCCTGACGCTCGAGCAGTGCCGCGATGCGGTCGACAAGAGTCTTCACGCCGGCGGCGCGTTCTCGGCCACGATTCCGCTCGTCACGCTGTACTACGGCGGGTTCATCGACATCGACGTGGCCGATCCCACCAGGCGCGGCCAGGATCTCTTCGTTCTCAGCAAGGGACACGCAGTTGCCGCGCTCGCCTCGATCTACGCGGAGCTCGGCTATTTCGACAAATCGGTTCTTCGCAATTCGCGCTCGTACGAGAGCATCCTGAACGGCCATCCCGGACCGATCCTGCCCGGCATCCAGGTGGCCACCGGGCCGATGGGGCAGGGCTTCTCGGTGGCACAGGGGTTCGCGATTGCGGGGCGGCGGTCGCCGCGCTTTGATTCCTACTGTCTGACGGGCGACGGCGAGCTGCAGGAAGGGCCGATCTGGGAAGCGGTCATGTACGCCGGCCAGAAGCATCTCGACAACCTTTGCGTGATGGTAGACCGGAACAACGGCCAGCTCGACATGGCGAACCGCATGGTGTTTCCCATGCCCGATCTGGAGCCGGTGTTTGCGTCGTTCGGCTGGCAGGTCCACAGCGTCGATGCGACGCAGTACGACGGCGTCTACACGGCGCTGGAAGCGTTCCGGTATGGCCCGAGGAACGGCAAGCCGACGGCGATCATCTGTCACGGCATGAAGGGCCACGGCGCCCTGTCTGATTTCCTGAACAAGCACAAGGTGACCGTTCCCGACAGCGTGCTCGAACAGGAAATGTCGCTGCAGGCCGCACAGCGGATCGAGCGGGTCGCCGAGTACAACAGGTTTCTTCACGAGCTCGGCACACAGCCCGGCGGCGGCGTTGTGCGCGATGGCCTGGTCGAGTTCGCGGACCGGATACGCCGCGCGCCGCTCGTGCAGACCAGACGCGTGCCAACCCGAAACAAACGAATCGACTACGATGCGGCGCGGCTGCCGGCGATCGACCCTCGCAAGGAGTATGCGGCCAGCGACATCGTGACCGCTGCGATGAAAGTGTTTGCGCGAGACCAGCGCGTTGTCTCGATCGATTCCGATCTCGCGACGACGAGCGGGCTCGAGGCCGGTGTCGCGTCGGTGGATCAGACGCGGGCGCTGAACGTCGGGGTTGCCGAAGCGAACATGATGGGCATCGGCGAAGCCTTCGCGGCGCTGGGCTGTAATACCTGGATCAGCACGTTCTGCCCGTTCTTCGACTGGAAAGTGCTTCGGCGAATCGCAGTAGGCCATCAGGAACGCCTCGAGGCGATCGAGTCGCCAAACGGCTGGTTGAGCGACGGGCATGGCCTCGACCTGACGCTGCTGGCGACTGGAGCGAACTTCGAGACGCGCACCAACGGCGCGACCCACATGGGCAACGACGACTCGACGATTTTCGATGGCATGGCCCATCTGAACATCATCGACGTGTCGTGTCCCAGGCAGATGCTGGCGCTGATGCGATGGATCATGGCAGGCAACCGCGGCCTTCTCTACGTCCGGGTGATGCGCACGCCATCTCCGGTGATCTACGACGCCGACTACGCGTTCGAATTTGGCAAAGGGCATGTCGTACGGCGAAGCCCGAAGGATGTGGCCGTTATCGTGAGCAGCGGACGTGGCGTTCATGAGGCCATCGCGGCGTCCGCCGAGTGCGCAACGCAGGGCGTGGGCGTCGGGGTCGTCGATATGCCGTCGATCGATGAACGGTTGCTCCTGGAGCTGTGCGCATCGGGACAGCTGGTCTGCCTCGCCGAGCAGAACAACGGATACATTTTTCAGAATCTGCTGAAGGTCGTGTATCGCCATGGTGCAGCCGCGATGCGCGATCGTGTCATCACCGTCAACGCGCTCGCCTCCAGTGGACGGCCGCGTTTCATCCATTCCGGGACGTATGAAGAGCTGATTCAGGCGTTCGGCTTGTCGTCGTCGCAGATCGCACACACCGTGATGACCAGCTTGCAGGAGAAGACGACATGACCGTGCCATCGATTCACGAGAGCGACGCCGAAGAGCTGGATCTGACGGGAAGGCGAATGCGCTGGGTCGTGTCGCCAGACGCGCTGCACGCGAACCACTGTTCTGCCTGCGTCGTTCGTGTGGCTCCTGGAGAGAAAGTCCGGCCCGCCCACTCCCATCCGAATGGCGAAGAAGTGATCTACATCATTTCCGGATCGGGCCGTGTGCTGGTGTCTGGCGAAGTGCAGGCCATACGCGAAGGATCGACCGTGCTCTTTCCGCAAGGCGCAATCCACATGCTTCACAACACCGGCACCGAGGAGATGAAGGTCGTCTGCTTCTTTTCTCCTCCGACCGGCCTCGATAACTACGTGCTCCACGAAGGCGTGGATTTTCCGGAAGGAGCCTAGATGAGACTGTACCTGTATATCTTTTCGATGTTTCTGGGCGTTGTGTTGACCGTTCACCTCTCTATGAACGGCAAGGTCGGCGTGGTGCTGAACAACGCGCGTGTTGGCAATATGTTGTTCTGGTGCATCGGGGCGGCGATGGCCATCCTGATTGGCCTGAGCGGATGGCAGGCGGGAGCGCTGAACGGACTCAAGCAGGTGAACCCGATTCTGCTGACAGCCGGCGCAATGGGCGCGTCGCTGGTGTTTGCGATCGCGTGGCTGATTCCCCAGATCGGCGCCGGGCCGTTCACGCTGACGCTTCTGATGGGCCAGATCATCAGCGCGATGTTCCTGTCGCATTTCGGGTTGCTTGGCTCGCCAGTCCAGCCGGTCAGCCTGAAGGGCATCGTTGGCGCGCTGATCATGGTGGGCGGCGTGGTGCTCGCGACGTTCTAGAGCATGGACTACCAGCTGAAAGGGAAGTCGGCCTACGTCAGCGCCGGCGCGCACGGCATCGGCGAAGCCATCGCCGACCTTCTGACGCAGGAGGGCGCCAGCGTCGTCGTCGCGGATCGCGACGAGGAGGCGCTGCAAGAGAAGGCGCGTAAGTGGCACGGGACCGTCGCTGCCGACCTTGCGAC
>JAMQPK010000223.1 GCA_023717525.1 Vicinamibacterales bacterium
CGGATGCGACCCCGCGGTGTTTGCTGAAGAAATCGCGTCTCAACTGGCCAGGGCAGCCGACCTGCGGAGCCGGCCCCCGTCGCCAGCGCATTCCATCCTTATTAATGATCCGATCGGCGCCAATGCGCCAATGGTCAGCGAATCCGTCTTCAGCGAGTCGGTCTTCACCGAGTCCGCTCCGGAGGTCTTCGTTCCGGATCCGGTAGACACTGTCGACGAGGCGCCCATCACGTTCGAAGCGCTCGCCAGGTTCGAAGAAGAACCCGTGGCCGAGGAGCCTGCGCCTGCGTTCGTTGCCGCGCCGGAGCCAGTCGCCACGAGTGCGCACTCACCCATCACATTCGAGGATCTCGTAAGGTTCGAGGAACGACCGGCCGCGGCCGATCCATGGCTGTCGGCAGCGCCGCCGATCGCCGCCGAGCCCTCTCTGGAATCGCTCCTCAGCATCGAGCCTGTTATCGAACCCGTCTTCGAGCCGACCATCGAGACCATCGAGGATGAACCCGTCGAGATTCCGACACCTTCGGTCTTCGATGCGCCAGTGCGCAAAGCGCCGGGCAAGATCGACGATGAGCTCGACCGGCTGGCGCGTGAGCTCGGCTTCAGTCTCGATGCGGGCATCGTGCTCGATGCCGGCATTCTCGATGCTGGCATTGTTGAAGTGCAGAACGAGGAATCCGCGGAACGGATGGCGGCGGAAGTCGCGCTGGTCCAGGCCGAGACGGAAGCCAAGCTGGCCGCGGAGCTGGAGCGCGTGCGCGCCGAGGCCGAGGCACACCGGTTGACGGAAATGGCGAGGCTCCAGGCCAACGCGGATGCGCAGCGCGAAGCGGCCATCGCCGAGGCCCGAGCGGCGGCCGAAGAAGAGACGCGCCAGGCCCTGGCGTCAGAGGTTGCGCGCGTCCGGACGGAAGCCGAAGGCACGGTCGCGGAGGCCGTCAATCGAGTGAAGGTCGAGGCCGAGCAAACGCTCAGCCAGGAGATTGGCCGCGCGCGAGTAGATGCCGAAGCGCTGCGCGCCGATCTTGTGCGAGCGCAGGAAGAAGCGAGCGAGACAGCGCGCGCGCTCGAGGCCGAAGTGAAGCGCGTTCGCGCCGAAGCCGAGGCGCATCTCAAGGCCGAGCTCGAGCGGATTGGCCGCGACGCCGAGCGCGCCCGTGCTGCCGATCAAACACACGCGAAGGCGACGGCAGAGCAGATTCGCGAGGCGGCCGCCCGGGAAGCGCGGGCGATCGCGGAAGAGTCGGCCCGCCGGACGCTCGATGCCGAGATCGCCCGCGTCCGGTCGCAGGCCGACACCGTTCTCGAAGCCGAACTCGCGCGAGTCCGCGCCGAGGCGCAGGAACGTCAGGCAGTCGAGTTGCTGGCGATCAGGGCCGAGATGGCCGAGGTTCGCGAGACGGCCGCCGAGCACGCGCGCGCGGCAGCCGAGGAAGCCCGCGCGGCGGCCGAACATGCCAGGGCATCGGCGCGCCGGCCAGCCGAGGTGATTTCATTCCCCGTCGCTGAGGCCGAAACTGTCGAGGAGATCGCAGAAGTCGAAGAGCCTGTCGAACACGTTCCCCACGAACGTCGCGATTACTACAGCCTTTGGCAGAAAGTCATGCCGTCGGCCGAGGCCAGGGCTGAAGCCAAGGCCGAAGCCAGACAGACAGAGCCAGTCGATGACGCCGAGCCCGAGGAGTCCTACAGCTATCCCCGCTGGATCAAGTGGGGCATTCCCGCAGCGGCGAGCCTCGTGCTCGTCGTGATGAGCAGTATCGACACCATCGCGCGCCTCGGGTCGCCGGCTGCGCCAGAACCGGCCCCGACGCCGGTCGTTGCCGAGGTAATTGAGCGCGAGGTGGTCGCTCCGCCCGAATCGAAATTCGGCACGTTGAAGGTGGAATCGACGCCGTCAGGCGCTCGCGTGACTCTCGACGGCGACAATCGCGGGAAAACGCCGCTGACGCTGTCGAATGTCACACCAGGTACGCACACGATCGTGCTGCAAAGCTCGGCGGGCACAATCACCCGGAAAGTCACAGTTCGGGCGGGTAAGACCGCGATCGCATCCGAAGCCATCTTTGCGGGATGGCTGGCGCTCTTCTCGCCGATTCCTCTCAATGTCACGCTGAACGGTGCTGCGACATCGCCGACAGAGGACGGACGCTTCATGCTCGCGCCCGGTACGTACCAGATACAGATGACGAATGCGCGCTTCAATTTCCGTCGGAGCGAAAGCGTAACGGTCAGGCCGGGGGAAGTGACGGCGCACACCGTGTCGCTGCCAACCGGCGCGGTCAGGGTATCGGTTCCGGATGGCACTGAAGTGACCGTTGACGGTCAGCCGATTGGCAAAGCGCCATTCGCCGAGCTGCTTCCACTTGTCGTGGGCACGCATGAAATCAAAGGATCGCATCCCGAGCTGGGCGAGCGGCGTGCGGCCATCGACGTCAAGTTCCAGGAAACGACCGACGCCACGCTGGGGTTCCGGCCATAGCGTATGCCGACCTCAAACACGCTCGTGGCCAGGAATCTCGACAGTGGCACTGTCATCGCACAAAGAGTGACCGTCGCCGAACGACGGCTCGATCGAGCCGTCGGGCTGCTCTCCCGCAGTCACCTCGACGCGGGTGAGGGACTGTTGATCGTGCCATGTCGGGGCGTGCACACCTGGTGGATGCGCTTCACGATCGACATCGTCGCATTGGACGCGGAGGGGCACGTCATCGACGCCGTCTCCAGCCTGAAGCCGTGGCGGGTCCGGTTACCCCGTCAGGGTGGCGTCAGCGTTCTCGAGCTGCCGGAAGGGACGCTGCTTTCGTCGCAGACGCAGGTCGGTCACCGCGTCCAGATTGGCTGAAAAGGGGTCGGGTGCCTTTTTACGTTAACCGTAAAAAGGC
>JAMQPK010000235.1 GCA_023717525.1 Vicinamibacterales bacterium
GCCTTTTTACGCAAACCGTAAAAAGGCACCCGACCCCTTTTTTCGTCCTGTGTTTCTTCGCAGGTACGGCCGCACAAACCGGCGCGCAGCTGCAGCCTCCAATCTCGCTCGAGGCCAGCTGGAAGCTCTGCCAGGACCGCGACCCGGACATCAGCATCGCGGGCTGTTCGTCCATCATCAAAGAAGGACGCGAGCGTGGGAAAAATCTGGCCCGCGCCTACGCGCAGCGCGCCAGCGCCTACGTGATGCTTCAGGATTTCTCTCGCGCGCTGGACGACTTGTCCGAGGCCGTCACACTCGATCCGAACGATCCTCAGGCGCACGCCAATCGCGGCGCGATGCATCGCATCACCGGCGACGAGGAACTCGCCATTCAGGATTACAGCGCGGCCATCAAACTCGATCCGAAGTTTGCCGAAGCGTTTCTGAACCGCGGGAGCCTGCTCGCCGGCATCTCGCGCTGCGCGGATGCCATTGCGGACTTCACCAAAGTGGTCGAGCTGAACCCGAAGGAGCCTGCGGCGCTCGTCGAGCGCGGCGTGTGCCACGAGACGCTTGGCCACGCCGATCTCGCGATGGCCGATTTCTCAGCGACGCTGGCACTCAACCCGAAGTCGACCTACGCGCTGGAGCGCCGCGCCGCCATGCTCTTCCGCGCAGGCGATCTCGATCGCGCCCTGGCCGACTACGCGCAGCTGCTCGTGATCAATTCAAACTCCGCACGCGCGCTGTACGGCAGGGGAGTGATCAAGCGCCTGAAGGGCGATCTCCGCGGCGGCGACGCCGACATCGAGACCGCCAGAATCCTGCGGTCGAACGTGGTCGACGAGATGGCGGCCCGCGGCGTGAAGCCCTAGCTGGCCCACGGGAAGCGGACGGTAGGTTTCCCCGAGTAGCGCTTCATCTTCAAGACGAGCTTGCCGCCCGCCCCTGGCGCCAGCGTGACGCTGAAGTTCGACGCGCCTACCGGAATCGTCTTGCCGTTCCAATCGATTGATTCGATCTGATGCTCGGCGTACGCGCCGCCCTGCACGATCACCGTGCGCGCCTGCGTCGTGTTCAGGTTCACCAGCGTCACGCCGGTTCCGGCATCGGACATTTCCGAAATGAGCGCGGCGACGTCCTCCGGAAGCCCGGCTCGTCTGCGTGCCGGATCGAAATAGCGCAACCGCGCGTTCAGCAGCCCGCCGTCGCGTCCGGGTTCCCAGCCGCCCTCGGCCAGTTGAATCAGCGCGTTGGTCGCCGCCGGGTTCAGGTCGAGCATGTTGTCGGCGAGCCGCGTGTCCGGCGTCGTTTTGTCGGCGCGGATCCCCTCGACGCGCTTCTTGATCGACTCGAGGTCGCGCGTGAGCGCGGTTTCGGGGTAGCCAGGGTTGCGGCCCTGCAGATACTCGACCCAGTCGTTCTTGGGCACGCGCGCGAGGTCGTCGGCCTTCTGCGACCAGTACCAGACCTCGAACGCGCCGACGTTCCATGGCCTCTCGCGCCAGCCGTACCAGCCGTCTTTGCCGTACATCGTCGGATATTCGGTCTTGCCGTTGACCGTGCGCGCGTTGGCATTCACGGCGTTGATCTGATCGCGCCAGGCATCGACATACTTCATGTCGCCGGTCACCCAGAGCGCGTTGTTGAACCCCACGAGCGCACGGGGCACCCGATTGCGATCCTCGCGCTTGTTGGTCACCGGGTTCACCGGGCTGAATCCCCAGCCGTAGGCGTTCATCCACCAGGCCCCGTTCTTGCCGCCAACCTTACCGTCGAGGTCGACGAAGCTCGGAATGATGCCCTTGTTCTGCTTCGTGCGCTCGAGCCACCCGTCCATGTAGTCCACGACCCAGCGCTTGTATCTTTCGTCGCCTGTTGCAAAGTACGCGTTGGCCGGCAGCGTTGTCGCAACGAGATTCAGGAAATGGTCGCCGACGACGTCGGTGTATTCCTGGTAGTGCGCAAGGAACTGCTTGAACGTGCCTTCACCGTGGAGCGCGTCGAACTTGCTTACGTCGAACGGATCGCCGACCCAGTCGAGCGAGGTCGCTTTGCGCAGCATCGGGCCCTTGCTCCCGTTCAGCATGCTTCGAATGATCTTGTGTTCCGGATCGTAATTGGGCGCGTCGGGATCCTCGCCCATGTACATCGCCGAAAAGCTCTTCACGCGCTCGATGTACTTCGGATCGGCCGGCGACGACAGCGCCATCCGGTTGAAGAGCTGCAGGCCCTCGCCGTGGTGCTGCCAATCCTGGTTTGCCGCAAACTCCTTCACGTACATCCCGTCGCGCCCCATCGGTGTCTCGACGGTCTTCGCTTCGGTGTACTGCTTGATCATGCCTTCGTGACCCTTCATGTACATCTGAAGGATCTCGTCGCCGGCGCCGAGCGCATGCAGCTCGGGCCAATGGTTGAAGTTCTCGAACGCGTCGTCTGCGCCGTCGTTGGCGCCCCAGCGCACGAAGCAGAGCAGGTATCCACGCTCGTCGAAATACTTGGCGAAGAATTCCTTGGCCGCCGGCACGTTGTCGGCAAGGAGCTGACGCTCGAGCTGCGCCCACTTCGGCGCGGCCATCGGCGAGCTGACCGTGACGGTCGATCCGGAATCTGCCGCGGCGGCCGACTCCGTCCCGCCGCCGGCGCAGGCCGACAGGGCTGCTGCCACACACACGCTGCTGATGACGCCAATCAGTTGATGTTTCATGCGGGGCATTCTATCGGATTGACCGCGCGTAGAATAGCCGCCATGGCCGGCTCGCCCGAGCTCTCGCCGCGCGGCGCCGTTATCGCGGGGCTGTTCTGCATCGCGCTCGGCGTGTTCCCGATTCTTGGCGCGCTCGGCGTCATCGATCTGCGCATGACGCCCGGCACGCCCGTGTGGGTAGGCGTTGCCGCTGGCGTGGTGTTCGTCCTCGGCGGGCTCGTGATAGTGAACTCCTACGCGATTGGCCCAAAGGCGATCTCCGACGCGGACGGGCTTTCGGCTGCCGGCCCGTATCGGGCCTTCGCCCAGATACTTCTGACGACGATGATCTGCGTCACGCTTGCGGCGATCGCGGGATGGGTCGCGTTCGGTCCCGGCGAACGCGAATTCTCGACTGGCGGCAGCCTTCCGTTCTATTCCAGCAGGGGCAAGAGCTCGGGTTGGGGCGGACGCGCTGTCTTCGGCGCCGGCGCCATCTTCGCCGCGGTCATGGCCGTCGCTGTCGCCGTCGCCGGCTTCCGCCGAGCGAAACGGTAAGATAGCCGCAGGAATGAAGCTTCATCAGGTTCTCTTTGACGAGCTCTACGCACAAGGCGTCCGGCACATCTTCGGCATTCCGGGTGATTTCGTCCTGAATCTCTACGAAGCGCTCGAGCAGGACGGACGCTTCAGGCTCGTCACGCTGAGCCACGAACCGGCCGTCGGGTTCGCCGCCGACGGGGCCGCGCGCATCACCAACGGTCTTGGCGTGTGCGTTGTTACGTACGGGGCGGGCGGCCTGAACTTGTTGAACTCCGTGGCGTGCGCTTACGCGGAGGAATCGCCGCTCATCGTGATCAGCGGTGGCCCCGGCAAGTCGGAGAAGCGGCTGGGCGTGCAAGTTCATCACGAAGTGAAGTCGTACGACTCCCAATTCAAGATCTACAAGGAAGTGACGGAATTCGGCGCCGTGCTCGACGATCCACGCACGGCCGCCGCGCAGATCCGCAAGGCCATCGAGTGCGCGCTGAAGTTCAAGCGCCCGGTCTATCTCGAAGTGCCCCGCGACATGGTGACGGCAGACATCAGCGCCCTGTCGAACATCGAGCAGGTCGAGATGCGCGTCGACGAGGGCGCCGTCGACGAGGCCGCACAGGAGATCGTGAGCCGCATGCGCGCGGCGCGGGCTCCCGTGCTGATTGTCGGTGTCGAAGTTCACCGGTTTCATCTGCGTGAAAAGGTGCTGCAGCTGGCCGAGCGGCTTCAGATTCCCGTCACCTCTTCGTTCCTCGGACGCGGCGTGTTCCCGAGCCGCCACCCGCAGTTTGTCGGCACGTATCTGGGCGTGGTGAGCCCGCAGCCGCTGCGGGAAATCGTCGAATCGTCCGATTGCCTGTTGCTGCTCGGCGAGCTGGTCAGCGACACCAGCCTCGGCGTGTCGGCCGATCGCATCAACGAAGACAACCTCATCGTTGCCGTGTCGCGGGAAGTGTTCATCAAGTTTCACCGGTTCCAGCACACGCCGCTCGACATGCTCATCGACAAGCTCCTCATGGCCGACCTGCCGGTGAAGGGACACATCGTGCAGGCCATGGGCACCGACGTTTCGGCCGAAATCTTCGATCCGTTCAAGCAGGATGAGCAGATCAAGATGAAACACGTCATCAAGCTCGTGAACGAGTTCGTGGAACGGCATCCCGATATGCCGCTTGTGGCCGATACGGGAGACGCGCTGTTTGCCAGCGTCGATATTCGATCGAACGAGTGCATCGCGCCGGCCTACTACGCCACGATGGGGTTTGCCGTACCGGCTGCGCTCGGGGCGCAGATTGCGAGCGGCCGGCGGCCGCTGGTGCTGGTTGGCGACGGCGCATTTCAGATGACCGGCAGCGAGATCTCGCACGCGCGGCGATACGGTGCGAACCCTATCGTGATCCTGTTGAATAACAGTCGATGGGAGATGCTGCAGGCGTTTTTTCCGGAGGCGCACTACAACGAAACGGTCGGCTGGCCGTTTTCGAAGCTGGCCGACCTGTGGGGCGGGCGCGGCTTCAGGGCGAATACCCCACGGCAGCTGCGCGATGCCCTCGACGCCGCGTTCGACGAGGAGAAACGCTTTACTCTGATTGAGGTTGGACTGCAGCCTGGAGACATCTCGCCGATTCTTCGCGGGTTCGTGCAGGCGGTGAAGATGCGAGTGCATGCGACGTAGCCCTCACGTTCCGGCGCTGCTGCTGTTCGCAGCGCTCGCCATCGTCTGGACGTGGCCTCTGGCGCTGCACTTCCGCGATCACATCCCTGGCCTTCCCGGCGATAACTTCAGCTTTCTCTGGAATCTCTGGTGGATGCGGAAGGCCCTGAGTTCGCCGGACCTCAGTTTCTTCCGGTCGGCCTATCTCTTCAGCCCCTTCGGCGTTGATCTCGTCAACCATCCTCACACGGCGCTGCAGGGCCTCGTGTCGGCCACCCTGCTGGCGAAACTGTCGCTCATCGAGGCCGAGAACCTCTACATTGTTGTGTCGCTGTTTCTGAACGCGGCATGCGCGTACGCGCTGGCGTTCGAGATGACGCGCGTTCGACGACTGGGCGTGCTCGCCGGCGTCGCCTTTGGCGGTTCGCCTTACATCGCCGCACACCTGCTTGGTCACTTCGACTTACTGACCGCGTGGGTCATTCCACTCTTCGCGCTCTTCTTCCGCCGGGCGTTGCTGGGCGGAAAGGTGAGGCCGGCAATCGGCGCGGGAATCTGCGCGTCCATTGCTGCATACGCCGCGTACTACCATGTCGTCTACATTGCGCTCTTTGCTGTCACATATGTCTGGGCGTGGTGGAACGTCTGCCACCTCAGCATGAAACGGCGGCCCGATCCGGCCGCCGGCTTCTCGCTGCGCCTGCTCGTGGTCGGCCTGATCGCGCTCGACGTGTTCGTCATGCTCTGGATCGCCGTCAGCGGCGGCGCGGCATTCAGCGTCGGCCCGATCGATATCTCGGCGCGTGGCGTACAGAATCCCATGCTTGCGCTGTGGGTCCTCGTCATTGTGTGGGCCTGGAGCAGATGGCAGATCCGGGTGCGCCTCGAGTGGCCGCCCGTTGACGCGCGCTGGCGCGGCATCCAGGCGCTGATGATCGCGGCAGCGACGTTCGCGGTGTTCTGCCTGCCCCTCGTCATTCACGCGTTTCGCATCATTGTGTCCGGCCGGTACGTGACGCAGACATATTTCTGGCGCAGCGCGCCGCGCGGTATCGACACGCTGTCGCTGCTGATGGGGAATCCGTTCCACCCGGTCGTCGGAGGCCTTGCCAGCCATCTGTATGACATGCACCGGCTCGACCGCATCGAGGCCGTTGGGTGGCTTGGCATCATCCCGGTCGTCGTGCTGCTGTCGTCCAAGGGCACATGGTTCGATGGAGACGAGGCCCGCCGCTGGAAGACTGTGCTGCTCGTATTCGCGGTTTTTGCACTCGGCCCGTTTCTGACATTTGGCGGCCATGCGCTTGGCCTGCCGTTGCCGCAGGCGCTTGCGCGATTCATCCCGCTTGTTGAAAACGCGCGCATGCCCGGACGCGCGATGGTCGTCATCTACCTGGCGCTCGGTGTGCTGATGGCGCTGCGGCTGGCAGCCGCGAACCTGCGCGTGGAGGCACGCTTCGGATCGGCCGCGGTCCAATGGGCGCTCGTCGCGTTGCTCGCCGTCGATTTTCTGAATGCGCCGATACCGCTCACCGCTCTCGATCGCCCCGCGGTCTACCAGCATCTGGCGGCGATAGACGACGGCGGGGGAGTGATCGAAGTGCCGTTTGGGATCGGGGACGGGCTTTCGAACGGGATCGGCGATCAGAACCGCCGCGTGCTCTACTACGCCACGATCCACGGGCACCCGCTCGTCGGCGGCTACATCGGTCGCATGCCGCCCGGTGTGGCGTCGGCCTACGAGGCGATGCCGGTCGTCGGGAATCTGCTGCGCCTGTCGAGCGGAGGATCGGAGATCGAAGATGGCCCTGCGCAGGCGTTACCGTTTCGGTACCTTGTGATCAACACCGCCACGGCCTCCCCGGAACTGATCCAGTACGTGAGGTCGGTGCTCGACATGGACCTGATCGCCGCGGGCGACGGCAGAGAGCTCTATGCAGTGCAGGGCGTGAAGCCAGCGAGCCTCAGAGCCGCAACATGATGATCGCGAAGCAGGCGGCGCCTCCAACCAGCGCGAGCCAACCCCACCGGCGCGGGCCCGTGCCGGGGATCTTCCACCACATGATGAGCCCGCTCAGGATCCACAGCAGCAACCCGATCGACGCGAGATCGACGAATACCGCCCAGAGGTAGTCCCAGAATCCGCCGAGCCCGTAGCCGCCGCGCGTGTGCAATCCGGTGAGGAACAGGCGCGGCACGAACTCGCGCCGCTCGGCCACCATGCGCTGCTCCTCGATGTAATAGAAGATGCGCGTCGGCCGCAGAAAATTCGGGTGGTTGACGTTCACCTGGCGCGGGTTCGGCCGGTTGACGTAAAACCCGCCCGTTACGCCGGCGGCGTTCATCATCTCGCGTCCAACCCCGCGCAGCTCGCGGTTGTCGGTCGTGGTGGGCACGGTGGCGCTGAACGGCGCCTCCATCAACTTGTCCCACGTCGGCGGCGCGGCCTGGTAGTTGTGGTTGATGGGAATTGAGCTGACGCCGAACATGATGAGCCATGGCAACAGGAACAGCCCAAGATAGAGATGCGTGCGTCGAACGAGATAGAGGAAGGTCATATGGTCAGCGCGAAGAAGGCGAAAATGCCGAGGCCGAGCGTCGCGCACGCGACGCCCCACAATCGCGTCGATCGCATTTCCCACCACATCCAGAGTCCGGATAGCGCCCAGAACACCATCGCCGCGATGACGAGATCCACGCTGATGGCCATGGCGCGGTCGGCGGGATACGGCGGTTCGTATCCGCGACGCCGATGGAACCGGTACAGGAATCCCACACTGTCCGGTTGGGCACGCTCGATCGTCAAGCGCTGCTCGTTGGGAAAGAATGTGACGCGGCGGGGTGCGATGATGTCCTGACGGTTGATCGTCAGCTTTCCGTCGGGCGACGGGGCTGCCACCCCGAAGGTCCCTTCGAGGTTCAGGTCCGAAAGAATTTGCCCGGCAACCACGCGCGGGGGAGTGCCTGGCTCGAATGCGACGGTATAGGGGCGTTCGCCTTCCTTGACGAACACGACCGGTCGTCCAGCTTCGTGATTCATCAGCAGTGTACTGGCGGCGTAGCCGACCATCCACGGCGTGAGGAACAACGCGAGATACATGTGAGATCGGCGGATTAGCTTGGAAAACATGGGTAGGTTGTAGCACAACAAGGTGCGGGCATGTAGGCGTGAAGCGGACACGCCGTTCTTCCGATAAGACGGTTAATGGCGACCCAGACCTTCCCCCTCGTTCTGTTGGTGGAGGACGACCAGGGAGTGCGGAGACCGCTCGAAAAGTTTCTGCAGATGCACGAATTCCAAGTCGTGACCGCTGAAACAGCCGACGCGGCCATCGACGCCATCCATCAGCACAAGCCGGCGGCGGCGATTGTCGATCTGCGACTGGCACGCGGATCGGGTCGCGATGTCGTGATTTCGATGCCGGCCGGAACGCCGGTCATCATCTTCTCCGGCGTGCCGTCGGAATCGGCCGAGCTCGAGCGTCTTCGCCCTCGCACACGCCTCGTGCCGAAGCCGTACTCTCTGCTCATGCTCGTGGAAAGTCTGCGCGAGATGCTCGCTGCGGCAAGGACGAATTAGGATCTGGGCTCCGGGTTCCAGGTAATACGCCCCAGCCAATCCGTGACATCAAAAACCAGCATTCGCTCTGCGCCATCCAGGAGGACGATCGTGTACACGTCGTAGGTGCGTCCGTGCCGCTGCAACGATTCCTGTTGCATGAGCCGCCAGCCCTCGTCGCGTTTTCCGAACCGCTGGGTCAGAATCAGCTGTTCGGCGCCTGCCGCGCTGAATCCCTTCGGTGTTTTCTTGATGACGATGGCGTTCTGGAAGGAGTCGCCGAGCCCACCCGTCACGACGAGCGTGCCTTCGTTGATCGAGAAGTCCATATTTAGTGTTCTCGGCTCGCTCCCGCGCGCCGAGCAACCACTTCGCGCTCGCTAGTCTGAGGCTCGCGCTCAGCGACGTCCATGGACGAAGGACCAAGGACCAGGGACTAAGGACCTAGAAGTGACCGGGGCGGGGATTGAACCCGCGGCCCGTGCATTAAAAGTGCACTGCTCTACCACTGAGCTACCCGGTCCCAGAGCGAACCCCAATTCTACAACGGCTACCGTTTGTAGCTGATAGAGATGCCTTCGCTGCCCGGCGAGACGATCGACGACACCACGCGCGGGTCGGTGCGGATCGTTTTGAGGAAGTCCGCCATCTCGTTGCCTTTGTTGATCACGTTGTGAGCCAGGAAAACGCCGCCGTGGTTCAGAGCGGGGAAGACCATGGTGAAATATTTTTGATAGTCACGTTTCCAGGCATCGCAGAAGACGAAATCGAACGAGCCAGAGACCTTCGGTATTTCAGTCAGCGCGTCACCCTGGACGACGGTGACGATGTCCGAGAGCCCGGCTTTCCTGATGTTCGCCGCCGCCTGCGCCGCGCGCGCCTTGTCGTACTCGATCGTCACGAGGTGTCCGCCGGTTTCTTTCAGGCCCAGGCCAATCCAGATCGCGCTGTAGCCGCTGGCAGCGCCGATTTCCAGAGCGCGCTTCGCCTTGGTCGACAGCACCATCAGCCGCATGAACCGCCCATCCTCCTCGGACACCGCCAGCTGATCTTTGTCCGCCGCGCGAATCTGTTTCAGGATGGCGCCGATATGTGGAGGAATGTCCTGCGCTCGCGCAACAGCGGGTAACAGCAGGGTGACGACGACAATCAGTAGCGTATTTTTCATGACGATGGACGATCGACGATCGACGATGGACGATGCGATCTTCCAACAAACTCCGCCGCGTGACCCGCGGTCGCGCGCGCGTCGGCGATGCAGTCCGGGATACCCACGCCGCGGAACCCTGCCGCCGAGATGAACAGCCCGCGATGCGTCGCGAGCGCAGCGTCGATATTCTTCATCAGCGCGCTGTGGCCGACCTCCTGCTGAGGACTCGACCTATTCCAACGGTACACGCGGGTGAGCGTCGGCTGAACGCGGATGTCCAGAATCCTGGTCAGGTCTCCAAGAGCGACGGCGATCAGCTCCTGGTCGCTTTTGGCCAACACATCTGGATCGCGGGCGCCGCCCAGAAATGCGCGAAGTAGAGCATAGCCGTCGGGCGCGCGCTGCGGCCATTTCGACGAAATCCACGCTGCGGCGGTGATGCCGAGGCCTTCCACCTTCGGCACGACAAAACCAGTACCCCGGAGGTCGTGTTTCACGGCATCCCGCGGAAACGCGAACACGACGGTCGCCGTGGAGAGGTATCGAATGGACCTGCACGCAGCCGACAGTTCGGCGTCGACAGGGTTCAGGAGCTCCGCGGCCGCAGGTGCCGGTAAGGCGAGGATGACGCCAGTGGCGAAGACCGTGGGCTGGTTGCCCACGTGAATCACGAAGCCATCGGGAACCTTCTCGATCTGCGTGACGTTCGAGCCAAGCCGCACGGAGTCCCTTGGAACCGCTCTCATGAGACCGTCGATCAGTTCCGCGACGCCGTTCGGAAACGACCGGAAGACACCGTCGGCATTCGCAGGTCCATGATTCTGGCGGAACGAACGAATCACGCTGCCTGTCTTCGCTTCGGCATCGACGAGCCTGGGAAACAGCGCGCTCATCGAAAGGCGTTCGACGTCGCCCGCATGGATCCCCGCCAGCAGCGGTTCGGCAATATAGGTGACCGCTTCGGCCCCGAATCGCCGGCCGACGAACTGCGCGATTGACTCGTCGTCTTGTCTGGATGGGGAGCGTCGCGGAACGAACAGCTCCAGGGCCATGCGCAGCTTCGCGAAGGGCGACAGCAACGAACTGTTCACCAGGGGCATCAAGCGCGTCGGAAAACCGAGAATGGACGCACCGGGAAGCGGATGTAACCGCCCGCCGCGAAGAATGTAGGCCGTCCGTGGCAGCTTGGTCGGCAGCAAGCGGTCGCCGAGACCCAACTCGTTGCAGAGAGCGACCGCTGCGGGCTTCTGGACGAGGAGGGCGTCTGGCCCGGCGTCGATGGTGAACCCGTCAATATGGTCGGTCTGAACGACACCCCCGGCACGGTCCGAGCGTTCGAGCACGACAACGCTGCGCTTTCGTTTGCGCAGCTCGTAAGTCGCCGCCAGCCCCGATACTCCCGCGCCGACAACCGCGATGTCGACGTGCTCCATTCAGGTCCTTGCGACCGCCTGCGCAACCAACGCCGCGAGCGCGCGGACGAAGGTTGGCGACGTGTTCAAGGATTGCGTACGGCGCAGCGCGACGCCCGCCTCGCGGGCCGTTCCTGCCGCCTGTACGTCGATGTCGAACAGGATCTCCGTGTGATCGCACACGAAACCAATCGGTGCGACCAGGAACCGCCGAACACCCGCGCTCGCTCGAGCCCGAATGAGCTCAGACAGATCCGGCCCAAGCCAGGGCTCAGGTGTTCGGCCGGCGCTTTGATAGGCTCGTAAATACTCTTTGATGCCCGCGCGCTCTGCGACGAGTTTGGCGGTTGCCGCAACTTCGTCGGGATACGGATCGCCGCCCGTGGCCACGCGTTGAGGAAGGCTGTGCGCGGTGAAGATCACTTCCTCGCCGGGCGCCGGATGCTCGGCCATCAGTTTCTCGGCGAATGCTTCAACGAGCAGCGGGTGATCGTGAAAAGACCGGACGCACGTGAAGTTGATTCCCGCAGGCAGCACCGCTTGAGCGGCATCCATGTACTTCTGCACGCTAAGGGTTGAGAACTGCGGCGCGAGCGGAATACCGACAATTTTCGAGATGCCCGTCGCCGTAAGCTCTTTGACCGCATCGGCGATGAACGGCTTCCAGTTGCGCATGCCCACGGCCACGGGGACGTCGAAACCGTTGCGAACCAACTCGACCTTCAGCGCGCCGGCCTGCTTCAGGGTGATGTCAGTAAGAGGAGAGCGGCCGCCAATGGCCTCCCAGTTGTGCGTCATTTCCTCGACCAGCTCGGCCGACGGCTCGCGTCCCCCGCGCACAAGGCGCAGGTACTCAGCCATCTGGCCCACCGACTCCGGCGTGCCGTGGGCCATCAACAGAACCGCAAAATCAGACATGCGCCAGGCGGTATCGATGCACGTGATGGGCAAGCGCCTGCACATGCTCGACAGGCGTCGTGGGCAGAATGCCGTGACCGAGATTGAAGATATGCCCCGGCCGTCCGGCAGCCCGCCGCAGCACTTCGTCGGCCGCAGACAGCATGCGATCGAGCGGCGCAAGCAAAAGCGTGGGGTCGAGGTTGCCCTGGATCGCGCGATCTGAACCGATCCGCTCCCACGCCTCGTCGAGCGGAATACGCCAGTCGGCGCCGATGACGTCGCCGCCCGCGTCGCGCTGATCGCGCAGAATTGCCGCAGTGCCGGTCCCAAAGTGAATCGTCGGGACCCCGGACGTCTCGAGGAGATCGAATATTTTCTTTGTGTGCGGGAACACGAACTCGCGGTAGTCGGCCGAGTTCAGCGTCCCCACCCATGAATCGAAAATCTGGACGCACTGCACCCCGGCTTCAACCTGCGCTCTCATGTATTCCCCTACCAGCGATCCCAGCATGTCGCAGAAGCGGTGCCAGGCCTTCGGGTTCGAATACATCATCGCCTTGGTGAGCGCGAAGTTGTTTGAATGGCCGCCCTCGATGGCATAGGACGCGAGGGTGAACGGGGCCCCGCCGAAGCCGATCAACGGCACATCGCCGTCGAGCTCCTTTCGAATCATCCGGATCGCCTCGAGCACGTGCGACAGCGCCTCGCGCGGCTCGAAACATTTCAGGCGATCGATGTCGGCCTCGCTGCGGATCGGATTCTCGATGGCCGGGCCTTCGCCGCGCACGAAATCGAACGGGATACCCATCGGTTCCAACGGAAGCAGGAGATCCGAAAACAGGATTGCCGCATCCACGTCGATGCGCCGGACCGGCTGGAGCGTGACGATGGTTGCCAGCTCGGGTGAGCGACAGATGTCCAGCAGCGAATGGCGCGCCCGAATCTCGCGGTACTCGGGCATGTAGCGTCCGGCCTGCCGCATGAACCAGACAGGTGTCCGGTCGACAGGCTCGCGCCTGCAGGCGCGCAGAAAGCGGTCTTTCATTTCCCGTCGATCTTATTACGCTTTGAGGAGATTGCGGGCGAGCGAGAGCAGATCTTCGAGCCAGAGCGGTTTGAAGCGGACTTCCGCGCCGAGAGAGCGGAGCTCGCGCGATACTGCATCGTCGAGAAAGTAATCGCCGGTGACGATCGCGACCGGCATCTTCGACAGCCCGCTCTTCGCGCGGAGTGCCCGGAGGAATCCGAGACCATCTACGAGCGGCATCCGGAGGTCGAGGATGATGGCATGTGGCTGGGATCGTTCCGCCTGACCGAGACCGGCTTCGGCAGACAAGGCGGTCACAACGTGATACCCCTCGAGGCGGAGCATGCGCTCGAAGGTTTCCGTCACGCTGGGATCGTCGTCGACGATCAGAATGGTGCGGGTCGCCGCGGGAGTGGACACTGCCACCGTAGATACCGTGTCGGGATCCTGGACCGTCATTGTAACCTGTTCATTGGGTCTTATCGGCCGTTCCTGGCCGATTCCTTAGGACTTCCAACCGACAGAAAATAGGCGGGTTTACACCAGTGACATCCATGTTATAGTCGCGATTTCGTGAGCCCCATCCTCGTAAGGCCGGTCCGCGAGCAACTCGAGCACGACCGGATAATCCGCCTGCTGCAGGCCAAGTTTCGCCGTCGCTTCGATGTCGGCATCAACCCCGGACAGGAGCAGAACACCCCCGTTGGCGTCGGGCCATCGGCCGTCTTTCCGGACGTCGTTCTCACGTCTCTGCAGCGGGGCCGCAAGATCGAGACGGTGATCGAGGTCGAGACGGTTGAGTCGGTCAACAATCTGGAATCTCTTGCGGAGTGGGCTCCGTTCGGCCGGCTGCGCCCGCCTTTTCATCTTTATGTACCGGCCTCGATGTCGGACGTGGCCAAGCGCCTCTGCGCGGATGGCCATATCGAAGTATCCGAGATTTTCAGCTACCACTGGATCGGCGAGGAAATGCGATTTGTCTCGGTTCACAAAGCGCCGGCCGATGTACGGAAGCACGCGCAACCCGCCCCCGTCAGCAGCAGCAAGAGCGTCAGCAGCAAGAGCGCCAAGAAACCCAAAGCGTCGAAGGCAAAGCCCGCTCGCAAGGCCGTGAAGTCCAAGCCAGCCCGCAAGGC
The DNA here is from genome assembly GCA_023717525.1 of Vicinamibacterales bacterium. GTDB lineage: Bacteria > Acidobacteriota > Vicinamibacteria > Vicinamibacterales > JAMQPK01 > JAMQPK01. The sequence continues at coordinate 14,044 of JAMQPK010000235.1, forward strand.
CCCGGCGCGTTCTCCGAAACGCAAATAGCATTGCCTTTCCTGCGATTCACGCGCGACAAGCGTGGATACGAAACAACGTCGCTTGTCCATGCCGTCCGCCAGCACGGGCGCTCACGACAGCGCATCCTGTACTGGTTCCGCACGCCGCCAGGCGTGAAGGTTGGCCGGCCCGCGCTCGACGAGAACGCCATCCGCTGGATCGAAGAACACAACCGGGACATCGAATTCGACTGGCAGAAGATTCTGGAGTCGCGGCCGCCGCCGGCACCTCCGCCCGATGACGGGCGCAACCGGCGCGTGCGGCGCGACGCTCGCGACAAGAGCGGGCGCGGGGCGCGAACGGCCCGACCTGCGAGGCCCGCGGTAACTCCGGTAAGGGAAGCCCAGCCGGTGCCAGCCGAGCCCGAAATAGAGCCGGAAATGGAGCCGATCAATGTGCCGACGACGCCTGCGATGGATGCGCTCGAACAGATAACGCATCCCGATGCGGAGGAACTGCCGCCCGTTTCGGCGATTCCAGGCGAATTGGTTGTCGGCAGGGAACAGCTGACGCGGCTTCGCGCGAGATACGCGGAACTGCAGGCGCGCATTACCGAGCGTGGAGGCGATGCGGCGCGGATCGAGGAGCTGCGAGGCCAGGCAGAGTCTCTCAATCCTGATGCGTGGGTCACCGAGGCCGACGTCCGGAAAGGGATGGAGGAATTCGAGGCGAAGATCCGGGATCTTCGTGCAGCGCTTGGGCTGCGCAGACGCCGGCGATCGCGCCGGGGCGGGCGGAGGCGGCATCGGGGAGCGGCGCCGGCCGGCCCGGCCGGTTCGACCGCACCGGCGGGTGAGCCGTCTCATTCCGGTGAGCCGTCCGATTCCGATGAGGCCGGGGATGAGGGCGATCCGGGCGACGCGGACGAGTAGAGGGTTTATACTGGAAGCTCCATGAACAATCTGAAACTGGCGCTCTGCTTCATCGGCGGTTTCCTGGCGCTGCAGAGCGCTGCCCTGCAGGCGCAGCAAGCACCTGCCACGGCACAGGCGCCGGGTACGCAGCCGACCTTTCGCGTGTCGGTCGACTTGGTGAACTCGGACGTGATCGTCCGAAACAAGCGCGGCCAGTTCCAGTCAGACCTCAGCAAAGACGATTTCGAGCTGTATGAAGACGGCGTGAAGCAGGATCTCACGTCGTTCGTCATGATCCACGGCGGGCGCGCCTACACCACCATGGCGGCGGCGCCGACGCCTATCCGCGAAGGCATCATCCTGCCGGCCGCGCGCCCCGTGAACGACACGGCTGGCCGCGTCATCCTGTTCGTCGTCGACGATCTCCACATGGACTTCCGCGACACGCACCGCATTCGAAAACTTTTCCGCGACATGGCGAAGGAGCTCATCCACGACGGCGATCTCTTCGGGATCGTCTCGACCGGCACATCATCGATTGCCATCGACCTCACCTACGACCAGACGCGCATGGAAGAGGCCGCCAATAAGATTACCGGCGGCGGGATGAAGCCGTCGGAAATCATCGAACAGTCGGCCGTGGGCGAGACGCCGCAGGAAGTGATGCACCGCGCGCACGTGGCGTTCTCCACGATCTACGACCTGCTCCACAACCTCGAGCAGACGCACAATCGCCGCAAGGCGGTCGTCATGATCAGCGGCGGGTACGACTTCAACCCGTTTGCCTCGTCGCGCGCCGGCACGGCCGGCATGGGGATGCTGAACAATCGCAACGTGGACCCGAACGACCCTACGAATGCCCAGTTCCTGCAAGGCCAGCAGTTCAGCGATACGGATCTGGCGATCGAGCTGAACGAATTGATTCGCCAGGCGAATCGTGCAAACGCCACGTTCTACACGATTGATCCTCGCGGGCTGGTTGCCGGGCAGGATCTCGACGAACAGGTCGATCCGGTCGAGTGGGAAACCCATCTGCGTAAGCAGCAGGACAGCCTGCGCGTGCTTGCCGAGCAGACCGGTGGCATCGCTGTGGTGAACACCAACGACTTCAGTAAGGCGCTCAAGCGAATCGACGCGGAGACGAGCGACTACTACGTGCTGGGCTACTACTCGAGCAATCCCGATCCCACGCAGCGGCGACGTCAGGTTGATATCAGGATAAAGAAGAAAGACGCGGACGGCGGGAACTTCGAAGTGCTCTTCAGGCGGGAGTACACGTTAAAGCCCGTGCCTACGGCTGCCAAGCCGAAGGGATAGCAGCCGATTAGGCCGACTTCAGAGCGCTCAGGACAGGGATGCTCCGAAGACGCTCGGCGATGGTGTGGTTTCGCCGATGCGCGTGGGTCTGGCAGCCATCGCCCTTCTCCTCGACATAGTTCACATCACGGTTGGTCGCGAGTTCGCGGTAGCGTCCGACGACGCATCCGCAGCCAAGCGTGGTGAACCCGAGGAGTCGAACAAAACTACCCATACACGCCTCCAAGCATTGCTAGAGCAAATAGCGTACCGGCGAAGTGGTGTGGTGCGTTGCTATTGAGATCAACGATTGATCGAGGAAATACGAACTTTTTACTTGTGGTTTCCTCGGGAAGGTCGATCCACGTGCCTGGCAAGCCCGCGCCTGCGTGTCCTAAAAGTCGCGAAATCTGAGAATTTTGATCGGCGAACCAAATTAATGGAGTGGCGGCTGGGAACGCAGCGCGCGGAATCGCTCGAGGTCGAGCGCGCGCTGACCGGCTGAGGCTCGCCGCGCGACGGCGAGACGCCAGGCGAAGACCAGATGCGCGATGAACGAGATGGCGACCCACCCCGGCCGTCCTGTGGTGAGCACGATCGCGCTCGCAAAGTCGACGACGGTCGCAGAGGCGAAGACCCCTGTGAAAAGCGGGTCCAAGCCACTCGGGAAACGTCCTCCGTAGTTCATCGCGACCGTTTCCCATCCGGTCATGGATCTCGCTTCTTCGTAAAAGACCTGAACGTAACGACCCACGCGCTCCACACCCGTGTGAACGAAGAAGCTGATTTCGAAGGTGCCTGCAAGCACGACGAGGGGAACCATCGTCACCCCACCCGCCAAATCGGACATCACAAGGCCGAGCGAGAGGGCGCCCCAAGCGGCGAGGCCTACCAAAATGGTACACACGCGGAACGTGCCTCGTTCGCGGATCGTGGCCCGAAGTGCCTGATATTCGAGTTCGCTGAGGTCCGGCATGCCGTCTGATTACAATATCGAACCCTATCTTGTCTTCTGACAGCCTTTTCCGACATTTTCTTCTTGGCGGCTCTATTGGGAGCTTGCTAGAATACCGATGCTTTTCTTAGAGACCGCTAAACGTGTTTCATTCTTGGACTTACAAGATCGGCGTTACCCGTGTAACCGCACTGTGGCTAGGGGTGTCGGTTGCCGCCGTTACAGGCGCGGGAGCTGAGACCGTCAAGCGTCCGGCGCCGCTGCGAACTGTGGCGGCTCAGTCGGCGAGCACGGCCGTTTCCAAGCCGAAGTCCACTGGAGCCGCGAAGGCTCGAGCGCGCGTCGCGCGTATTCGCGCCAGCCGCGCCCGGTCGGCCCGTTTGCTGGCGGAAGCGAGCACGCCGCGCTATCGCACCGACGCCACCGGCAACGTCGTGCCCGACATCCGCGCGGCGGCTGCCATCATCTACGACCCTGCATCCGGCAAGGTGCTGTGGGAAGAGAACTCACAAGACGAGCGTTCAATCGCGAGCATCACGAAAGTGATGACGGCGATCGTGTTCCTCGAGAGCGCGACGGACCTCGACCAGGAAGTCGTCATTACGCGCGCTGACACGCGCAGCGCCTCGACGACGTATCTGAGGACGAACGACCGCATCCGCGTGTCGGACCTGCTTCACCTTCTGCTGCTGCCGTCCGACAATGCGGCCGCTCGCGCGCTGGCGCGTGTGTCGCCGCTCGGCTACGACGGTTTCATTGCGCGGATGAACCAGAAAGCGGACGATCTCGGACTCAATCACACCGCCTACGTCGATCCGTCTGGATTGTTCTCCGACAATATTTCATCGGCCTACGACATGGCGCGGCTGATTGCGTTTGCCGGTGAAGACGATCGCATCGGTCCGATCATGCGGACGCCGGAGTACTCGTTCCGCACGACGGGCCCGCGTGCGGGCCGCCCGATTACGGTTCGTAGCACCAATCAGATCTTGCGCGCCGGCGCCGGCGACGTCGAGGTGCGGGGGGGCAAGACAGGGTTCATCACCAAAGCCGGATACTGTCTGGCGACGTTGCTGAAGCTGCCGCAAGGCGGCCCATCGCTCGCGGTGGTCGTGCTCGGCGCCAACTCGAATCTCGGCCGCTTCTGGGAAACACGGCACCTGCTGTCCTGGCTCTCCGAGCGCACGCAGATGCTCGGCCTCACCACCCCGGCTGTTTCCGCAGCCAAATAAGTCAGTTTTCAGTCTTCAGTTGTCAGTTCTCAGTCTAGGCACGCGCGCTTTCGTGCGGAGCGCCGTGTACGAGCACTGACAACTGAGAACTGAGAACTGAGAACTAACTTTGGTATCCCCTCTGAATGGCGGCGGCGTCGAGCGGCAGCGTTGCGATCGAGTCGACAGACAGCATGGCAGGGCGGCTGCCGTCGCGACCGTCGTACGCCTTCAGGTAGCGATGACATTCGTCGCACGCGTATAGCCGGTAGCGCTTGTCTCGGCTCGTGAACGACGTGATACGGCGGCTGTCGGTATTTTCGCAGTAAGGGCAGGCGATCGGGTGGTAACGCCACTGACCTGTGCATCGGCCGCAGATCAGTAACCGCTCGGCTGCGGGGTTGATATAGGCGAGCTCCGGCTCGCCGCCGCAAAGCGGGCAGCACGGCTGCTGCCATTCTCCAAGCTCCATCCGTGGCAGCAAGGCTTCGGCGCACCTCGTGAGAAATGGCCGCATCGACAACAGCAGGACCTGGTCCAGCAGTTCTTTCTCCGGGGTTTTCGGCTCGCCTCGCCTGAGGGCTGGCGTCATGGCGCTTTCGTACCACTGTGTGGCGACGGCCTCGAGCTGGCCGTCACGGGCGAGCGCCTGGATACTCTCGTAGTCCGGCGCCTCGAGCGTGTCGAACCGCCGCAGAATATCGGTCGTCTGCCTCACCATCAACCGGAAGTCTGTCCAGTCGATCGGGATGTCCTTGAACTCGAGGGCGGGCCTTCGCATCTGGTTGTCTGGCTTGCGCTCGTCAAATGCGGCCGACGGCAGTGGCACCCGCGACTGAACACGGCGCTGGGCGCCGAGCAGCTCGATTTGCATGTCGGCGGCCGATGCCAGATCTGGCTGGTCATTCTTGAGCTGGCGCAATTCCACGATATCGCGCGGCTCGGCCCGGCCGACGCGCGCCGGCTGTTCGGTTTTTGGGGCATCCACGGCAGGATTCTGACCCACGGGGCAGGGTGATGCAATAGGATCCCATTGCGGCGTTGAACGCGGATGAGTCTCTCGGTCCTCATGGTCGGGTCTGAAGCGCTCCCGTTTTCAAAGACGGGGGGGCTGGCAGACGTGCTTGGCGCGCTCCCGCTTGCCCTTGGCCGCCTTGGTCACCGCGTCACGCTGGTTGTCCCGAAGTATCGCTATACGCAGACGCACGGCACGTCGGCGACCATCCACGTCCCCCTCAGGGGCGGCGGCGACACGAGAGTCGTCGAGCAGCCGCTGGCCGAAGGCGTGCGCGTCGTGCTCGTCGACCGTCCCGAGCTTTACGATCGGGCGTCGATCTACGGGATGGGCAGCGACTATCCCGACAACCCGCGCAGGTTTGGCTACCTCTGTCGCGCAGCGCTGGAATACGCCGCCCAGAGTGGCGGGACGTTCGATGTCCTGCACAGTCACGACTGGCAGGCGGGCCTCGCGCCCGTGTATCTCCGCACGCGGTATGCGACCCATCCGCGTATCGGGAAGATGGCGTCGATCTTCACCATCCATAATCTGGCCTATCAGGGATCGTTTCCGTCAGACTGGATTGGGCTGCTCGATCTGCCACCCGACGTCGTGTCGATTGAAGGGCTCGAATTCTGGGGGCGGCTCAGCTTCTTGAAAGGCGGCATCAACTACTCGCAAGTGATCACGACGGTCAGCCCGACCTACGCGAAGGAGATTCAAACCGAGGAGTACGGCGCCGGATTCGACGGGATTCTCTCGGCACGCCCGACGGATCTCTTCGGTGTGCTGAACGGCATCGATACCGATCGGTGGAACCCCGCGGCGGACGCCTACCTGCCCGAACCGTACGATCAAGACAGTCTCGAAATGAAAGCGGCGTCGAGGCGCGAGCTTCTCGAGGCGATGGGCGGCCGCATCAGCGCAGAGAAGCTCCAGCGTCCGCTTGTGGGTGTCGTGTCGCGGCTGGTCGATCAGAAAGGCTTCGATCTTGTCGCTGAGCTCGTGGACCAGTTGCCGGAACTCGGCTTCAGTTTCGCTGTGCTCGGGACAGGTGATGCGCGCCATGAGAGGATGTGGAGCGATCTTGGCGCGGCCCATCCCGATCGCTTCGCTGTAAGAATAGGATTTGACGAGCGGCTGGCACACTTGATCGAAGCAGGGGCCGACATGTTTCTGATGCCGTCGCGCTTCGAGCCGTGCGGTCTGAATCAGATGTACAGCATGCGCTACGGGACAGTGCCGATTGTCCGCGCCACTGGAGGGCTCGAAGACACGGTTACCGATTACAATGAGCGCACGGGACAGGGCACGGGATTCAAGTTCAAGGCCTACACGGCCGCCGCACTTTTCGAGGCGCTCGAACGGGCGCGGACGGCCTTCGCTAACCCAATTATCTGGAAGACATTGCAGCAGGCGGGCATGCGGCAGGACTTTTCCTGGGACCGATCGGCCCGCGAGTACGTCAAACTATATGAAAGCGCTATCGCGCGCGGGAAAACGTAGGAGAACGTGGGAAAACGCGGGAGAACGTAGGATGGGTGCAGGAAAACGCGGGAGTCCCCCACGTTATCCCACGCCGCCCACGTTGTCCCACGAAGGAGCATAAATGGCATCGGAGAAGATTCAGATATTTACCGACGGGAACTTCGACACGACGGTGGTGAAGGCGGACAAGCCGGTTCTCGTGGACTTCTGGGCCGAGTGGTGCGGCCCGTGCCGGCGCCTCGCGCCGACCGTGGACGCCCTGGCTAACGACTACGACGGGAAGGTCACAGTTGGCAAGCTGAACGTCGACGAGAACCCGAATACCTCGGCGCGCTTCAGTATTCGCGGTATCCCGACGATCTTGATCTTCAAGGGCGGCGAGATTGTCGAATCGATCGTCGGTCTGGCCGACAAGGATCACCTGAAGCAACTGATCGATAAGCACGTCTAACAGCGAACGCAGCGGCGATATGAGCCCACATCGGAACGTCATCATCATCGGGTCCGGGCCAGCGGGGCTCACGGCCGCTCTCTACGCGGCGCGCGCCAATCTGAAGCCGCTCCTCATCGAAGGACTCGAGGCCGGCGGTCAGCTGATGCTGACCACCATGGTCGAGAATTTCCCTGGCTTCCGCGAAGGCATCATGGGACCCGATCTGATGGCCGACATGCGCGCGCAGGCGGAGCGTTTCGGCACGGAAATCATCCAGGGCAACGTCGCCAAAGCGGATCTGTCTCGCCGGCCGTTCAAGCTCGAAGTCAGCGACAAGGTGATGTTCACGGAGACGCTGATTATCGCGACCGGCGCCTCCGCGCGCCTGCTCGGTTTACCCTCGGAACGGACGCTGCTCGGTCACGGCGTGTCGACCTGTGCGACGTGCGACGGGTTTTTCTTCCGCGGCAAGCCGATTGCGGTTGTTGGCGGCGGAGACTCCGCGCTTGAAGAAGCCACGTTCCTGACGAAGTTCGCATCGAAAGTCACCGTGATCCATCGCCGCGACACGTTGCGCGCGTCGAAGATCATGCAGGACAAAGCATTCGAAAACGACAAAATCGATTTTGCCTGGAACTGTGAGATTGAGGACATCCTCGACGTCTCGAAGGGCGTGGTTACCGGCGTGCGAGTACGCGATGTCGTTTCAGGCGATCGCACCGACTTGCCGGTGGACGGGGTCTTCATCGCGATCGGCCATACGCCGAACACCGGCCTCTTCGCCGGCCAGCTCGAGATGGACCGCAACGGCTACATCGTGACCGGCAAGGGCACGGCTACGAGCGTGCCGGGTGTATTCGCCTGCGGGGATGTGCAGGATCACGTGTATCGTCAGGCGATCACGGCGGCGGGGACTGGCTGCATGGCGGCCATTGACGCCGAGCGCTGGCTGGACCACGTGCCGATGGACGTCGCGGAAAAGACCACGACGACCTAAGGCTTTAGGCTCTGGACTTTAGGCTTCTGGCCCAGTGCCCAAAGCCCAAAGCCATTCAGGTATAATTACCCCCCATGTGGACCAAGATGATGTCCGGGCCGCGCAAGAAGGCCCCGAAAACCATAGCGGTCATCGATCCGGACGCGTGTTTCGGCGCCTTTGCCTGCTCGATCTGTCAAGCCGCCTGCCCGGTCGCCAATTGCATCGTTGAAGAGAAGGATCGCGATGACCGGATGGTCTGCGCCGTGCGTGCCGACCTCTGCATCGGCTGCGGACTGTGCGTGACGCTTGGTAATCCAACGGCCCCGCAGGTGCGCGAGTTCGGCTGCCCGCCGGACTACGACGCCATCAACATGATGCCCTTCGAAGAGGTCGTGAAGATTCTTCAGGCGTCTGAGAAACAGGAAACGACGACTTCAATCGCGGCTTCACAAACGACATAGGTTTCGTTGGAGAACGAGGGAAACCGTGGGAGAACGTGAGAGGCCGGGTATTCTCTCCCCACGCTTTCCTACGTTGTCCTACGTTTTCGCACGCACTACCAGCCGCAGCAATCCGTCTTGAATCGGCAGGCCGGGCAACGCCACACCGCGTGCATCCGGTACATCTCCTCGCCACAGCGTTCGCAGATCATCTTGTCGGTGTTTTCGCAGGGACGGGGCGACAACGCCGAGCGGACCGGTGTGATCACGGGAGGTGTATGCTGGTCAGCTTTGGGCTCGTCGGTCATTGAAGGCATTATAGAAGAACGTGTCGTGGCGCAGTCGTGACATTTCGGAGGAACTCCGCGAAACCTGGCGGATCACACGGCGTTCGGCATGGCGCGCCGTCGTTGACATGTACGAGAGCGACGACCTCACCTACGCCGCGTCGATTGCGTACTACGGGCTGCTGTCTCTGTTTCCCTTCATGCTCATCGTGATGTCGATTCTCGGGAGCGTGACAGGCGATGATGCGACGCGGCAGAAGGTCCTTCTGTTCGCCCTGCGGTATTTCCCGGGGCAGTTTGATTTCATCACCGCGCAGCTCGACGCATTCCGGCAGACGCCACTCAGGATGGGTATCGGCGGCGGGCTTGGGCTGGTCTGGGCGGCCCTCGGCGTGTTCGGCGCCATCAGCACGGCGGTGAATCACGCGTGGGGCGTCGAGAAGACGCGGAACTTCTGGAGGCACCGCGCGTTCTCGTTCTTGATGCTGGTCACAGCCGGTCTGTTGCTCTTCGCGGTGCTGCTTGCGCTGACGGTGGTGCAGATTGCCGAGGCCCGCTGGTTCGCGAGCTACCACCACGCGTACCCGGCCATCGACATGTTCAGGAGCTACGCGATTCGATCGGGGCTCTTCCTGCTGCCTTCGCTGGTGTTCGGTCTCATCTACTACTTCGTGCCCAATGTGAAGGTGATTGTCAAAGACGTGTGGCTCGGTGCTTTGATCACCGGAGTCGTGTGGAACGCCGGGTTCAAGGGTTTTTCCTGGTTCGTGAAAGATCCATCGAGGTTTGGCCGCGTTCACGGCTCAATCGCCACAATCATCGTCTTCATGATCTGGGTGTACGTATCGGCCGTCATTCTGTTGTGGGGTGTGGAGTTCACCGCGTCCTACTGCAAATTCCGGCGCGATATCAGGGCCGCGGGTGCCCAAGTCAATGCCTAGTACTGGCAATCGTCTCTCAGGAGAGCAGAGCCCGTATCTCCTTCAGCACGCCGACAACCCTGTTCACTGGTATCCGTGGGGGCCCGACGCGTTTGAAGAGGCCAGGCGGCAGGATAAACCCATCTTTCTGTCGATTGGATATTCGACCTGCCATTGGTGCCATGTGATGGCACACGAGTCGTTCGAGAGTCAGGCGATTGCCGACATCCTGAATCGCGATTTCGTATCGATCAAGGTCGATCGGGAAGAGCGGCCAGACGTGGACCGCGTCTACATGACATTCGTGCAGGCGACGACGGGATCGGGCGGGTGGCCGATGAGCGTCTGGCTGACACCCGACTTGAAGCCGTTCTATGGCGGGACCTATTTTCCGCCTGAGGGCAGGTGGGGCCGCCCAGGGTTTCCGGAGATTCTTCGAGAAGTCGTGCGAGTGTGGAAAGAGGAGCGCGCGAAGGTCCAGGCATCGGCGGAAACGCTGACGGGTCAGATTCAAGGATTGAAGACGGTTGCTGGCGGTACAGAGGTGCCTGGGCTGGAGACTTTGACGGAAGGCGTTGCGCAGTTCGCTCAGGCGTTCGACAAGAATCGTGGCGGCTTCGGCGACGCCCCGAAGTTCCCGCGGCCAAGTGAACTGCTGTTCCTGCTTCGCGAGACCGCGCGCTCGGGCGACTTCACGCCGGCGTTCATGGTCGCGAGAACGCTGCAGGCGATGGCGCTCGGCGGCATGCGCGACCATATCGGCGGCGGGTTTCATCGGTACTCGGTCGACGGCAACTGGCGGGTACCTCATTTCGAAAAGATGCTCTACGACCAGGCGCAGATAACGCTGGCGACGCTGGAGGCGTATCAGGTTGCCGGCGATGGGTTCTTTGCAGATGTCGCCGAGGACACGCTCGAGTACGTGCGCCGCGAGATGACCAACGCCGAGGGCGGATTCTTTTCGGCGGAGGACGCGGACAGTGTGCCGCCGGAAGACGCCGAGAAGCCTCATCCGCACAAGACGGAGGGCGCCTTCTACCTCTGGACGCAGGCGGAACTGGAGAGTCAGCTCGGCGAAGACGCGCAAATGTTCAACGCGCGATTCGGTATTCGTCCGGATGGCAACGCGCCGGAGGATCCGCAAGGCGAGTTCACCGGCAAGAACCTGCTCTACATCGCAGGCACCATCGAGGAGATAGCCGCCAGGGCGGGGAAGTCGCACGAGGAGGTCGAGGCGGCGCTGCACCGCGCACGCATGGCCCTCTTCAAGATTCGCCTGGGCCGGCCGCGACCCTATCTCGACGACAAAGTGCTGACCGGCTGGAATGGGCTGATGCTTGCCGCCTTCGCCCGCGCGGCGCGCGTGCTGTCCGCCGCAGAGTCACGCGCGCGCTATTTGGATGCGGCGGAGCGTAACGCGCGGTTTCTCGAGAAGGCGATGTGGAATCCCGCTGCCCGCGTGCTTCGCCGGCGCTACCGCGAGGGCGATGCCGCGATCGACGGCTACGCGGAGGATTACGCGTATCTCATCTTCGGCCTGCTCGAGCTCTTCCAGGCGGGCGGCGATCCGCACTGGCTCGAGTGGGCGCTCGGGTTGCAGCAGCGGCAAGACGAGCTGTTCTGGGACAGCGAAAACGGCGGGTGGTTCAACACGACTGGAGAGGATCCCAGCGTGATCCTTCGGCTGAAAGAGGACTACGACGGCGCCGAGCCGGCGCCCAGTTCGATGTCGGTGCTGAATCTCCTGTTTCTCTCGCATCTCACTGGGGACAGACGCTTCGCCGAACAGATAGAGAAGACGCTGATGATGTTCGGGCCGAATCTCGCGAAGATTGCGCGCGCCGTCCCGATGCTGATGGCAGGATTGTCCACCTATCACGCCGGCATCCGGCAGATCGTGATCGTTGGCGAAGGCCCAGGCGCCACGGCGTTGCGAGCCGAGCTGGCTCGAAGCTATCAGCCGTTTGCCGTCACGATTCCCATGGAAGCTGGTACGCGGGCAGGCCTTGCGCGTATTCTTCCGTTCGTAGAGTCGATGGGAACACTCGAAGGACGAGCCACGGCGTACGTGTGCCAGAACTTCACCTGCAATGCGCCTGTCACGGAGCCTGCGGAGCTCCGGGCTATAATCGCGCCAGGCCGCTGAGAACTATGAGAGCTATGGAGTTGAACGTTGACGTGTGGCTGCGTGGAACCGACTTCGCCAGAACTCGGGCCATCGACGGCGTCGAGGGCAATCCGTTGGCGTGGACCGATCGCGATGTGTCGAACCTTCTGAAGGGGATGCTGCTCGCCATTCACCGCGCGAAGAATCCGGAGTCGACCGAGACGTCGGTGTTCCTCAGGGGCTTCAGCTGGATTGTGAATCCCTTCGAGGATGGCGGCGTGGTCGTGGCGATTGAAATTCAGGCCGGAGCCGCTGTATCGGGTCCCTTTGAGATCGACAAGCAGCAGCTGGAAGGGATGATCTCGCGGGCGATTGCAGGGGAGTCGGGGCGGGCGGAAGTGGTGCACTGAAGAAGGTTCTAAAGTTCTAAAGTTCTAGAGTTCTAAAGTTCTACGGTTCTCCGAACATTGGAACGGCAGAACCATGGAACCCTAGAACCCTAGAACCCTGGAACCTTTTCCTAAGGCCTCCACGTCCCGCGCTGGTTGCTGTTCTGGTTACCGCGGTTGCGGCCGTTCAGCAGATTGGCCGAGCGGAGGCGATCGCGCAGTCCGAGTTGTGAGAGATCGGACACATCTTGCGTGACCGTCGCACAGCGACCCGATCGGTCGCAGACTTCCCACGAACCTCCCCGTACTTCAACGCTCCTCGGACGCCCCGCGAAGCTCAGGTCTGACGCGTCGCTCGTCACGAGCGTAGACGATCCACGGAAATCGGTACGATCGAAGAAGACGAGCGACTGTGAGTTCCGAGAACCCAGGCCACCCCATCCCCGATTGCTGGTTCCGCCGGCAACGCGCCTCAGCGAGGAGATACGGTCGTTCCATCCCATCTCGCGCAGGTTCGAAATGCTGCCGGAGATGACCTGGCAACGGTTTCCGTAGTTGACGTCCTGGCAGATTTCCCAGGTTTCACCGTTGGGCACGTCGATGCTCGAGACCTTGTCGTTCAATCCGTAGCCACGAAGGTCCGGAGTGTCGTTGCGGAAGGTGACGCTGTCGCCGCGAAAATCCGGGTTCGTAAAAACGGTGACGCCGCGCGACTCGTACCGCCGTGACTGCGCCGACACCGATGCGCCGAGCATACAGAGAGCAACGACCACTGCCATTTGTCTTTTCATAAGCCGCCTCCTCGCCATCCGCTTGACGAGAGTGCAACCGACATGCCGGGGCAAAAACCTCGAAAACAGGCGATATTTAGGAGGGTTCGCTACCTGCTGTCCTCTTTCGGCTCCAACTTCGGGCCGGTGGCGCCGGAACGAAAATCTCGCGCGACAGATGGGCTATGAGCTATAAATACACTCGGAAAAGCAATGACGAACCGGTCCATCAAACTCGGGATCGTGGTCTTCGTGCTGCTTGCAAAGCCGGTGGCCGGCCAGGCGCCGGTTTACACCAACGCCGATCTCGGCAGGCCGCTGCGACATGCACACTCCATCACAGACGAGGAGTATCGCGGCATTCTCGCGCGGCAGTTCGTCTACGTGCCGCCGGCGCCGCTGGAATGGGCGTCCGGCCCGCGTGTAACGGTCGTGCCGCATACGCCACCGCCGCCTCCGCAGTTTCCGGTGAGCTACTGGGAAACACCGTACTACGCGGATCCCTACCCGGCGCCGTTATGGTTCGGCGGATCGTGGGGCTACGGGCGGCGTGGTTTCCAGGGACATGGGTGGGCACCGATCGATCGGCTTGGGCCGCCCCGCGCTCCAATCATCGAACGTCCAGTCGTTGCGCCGCGACCTTCTTCCGTCACTCCGCCATCCGCGCCTTCTGCACCGGTACGCGGCAACGGGATCGCGCGTCCGAGGTAGGTCTCTCGTCGTTACTTGTACATCGACGCCAGGACCGAGCCGGCCTCCGCATCTTCCAGCACCGGAGTTGTTTCGAGTGGCAGGAATTCCGACCACTCTGCCACCCAGGCGTAAAGAGCCTTCGCGTCATCAGTATCCACGACCGCGCACCCCTTGCCGCTCATCCCGTGCCATCGACCGATAAGCTTGACGCCAGCTGGCGGCATTCCACCAGCCTTCAGGAAGCGCGCGACGGCTGGGCGAAACGTCCCTTGTGGAAGGGACCAGGAAACCATGAACTTCATTTAGTTACTCCTCCGGTGCGGAGTATAGCCTGTGGTTAGCTTCTGTATACTCGGCGCTCGATGTCTCGACTGCTGCGGAACATGGTTCGGCGTTCAGGGTTCCGCGCCATGCTTTTGCGGCTGCGGCGAGACGGTCGCCTCATACCCCCGGAGTCGATGCTTTACGATGGCACGACGACCGCTGTTCAGTTCGTTGCCCTGGGCGACGCGTTCTTTCAGTCGATTCTGCTGGAACGAGCGCATCTCCATTCCACCGCCGCGGTACTCGATCTTGGGTGTGGCAACGGTTCCATCGCACGACCATTGACGCGGTACCTGCAACGCCCCGGTCGATATGAGGGGATCGACGTCAACGCGAATTCCATTGAATGGCTCAAGCAGCGCTACGCGAACGTACCGAACTTCGCATTTTCCCACGTGGACGTTGCGAACACCTGGTACAACCCCGGCGGTACGACGTCGCCGGAGCACTTCGCACTGCCGTTCGAGAGCTCGACCTTCGATATCGTTCTGCTGAAGTCAGTGTTCACGCACATGCTACCCGTGGCCCTGCCGCCCTACATGCGCGAAATCAGCCGCGTCCTCAAGAAGGGCGGGCGCTCGGTGATCACATACTTTCTTCTGAACGAGGAATCACGAAGGCTGATCGAGCAGGGCGCAGACGCCTTCCAGTTGGGCCAGACTCCTGCGGCCGATTCATCCCATCGGATTGCGAAGCCTGATGCCCCAGAGTTCGTGGTTGCTCACGATGAGGGTCGGATCCGCAGCTACTACGCCGAAACCGGGTGCAGCATTCTCAATGTGGAGTTTGGCAACTGGAGTGGCCGGTCTTCGACTCTCGGTCATCAGGATCTGGTGATCGCCGAGAAGAGGTAGAGCTGCTAGCGCTCGAGCACTCTCACCTCGAACATCTGCCTGGTGCCATCCTTCGCGAGGGCGGGAAACGCAAATCGATCGCCGTCTCGATTCCAGCAGGGCGCCGGATCGATCCGCAAATCGCCGCCGGTATAGGTGCCGCGGCTGAAATCCGCCGTATGGAACGACGCGCGGTCGGTGCGTCGAACAATCGTGTAGTGCATGGTGGCTCCGGTGGTGGCGCCGTTCACGATCCACTTGCCGTCGCGCGAAAGCGCCGTATCGCCTTCCGGGTCTCGAAAGACTTCCGGGCCGCCAATGGTCTCGACGATCTGCTGCGCCACGGCGTCGTAGAGAATCAGCTTCTTCTCGACGGCGCCGAGCATGCGCGATTTGAAATCCCACTCCGGGTGTCCGCCGATGAAGACGCGCTGCTCGGTCAGTTCCGAGCCGTCGGGCTTGACCGTCATCGGCACGTTGATTCTCGTTTTGGGGTCGTCAAAGTTCGCCCGCACGAAAAAGAAGATGCGATCCCCTTCACGATTCCACAGCGTGTGGTTCAGGAAAAGCGCCTTGTCGACGATCGTTGGGTGAGTCGCCACGAGGGCGTCGCGCATCTGCTTGAACGAGGCAATCAATTTGCGGGTGCCCGTCGCCGCGTCGACCACGAACAAGCCGTCATCCAGAGGATCATTGACGCCGACCGTCCAGTCCCAGGCGCCCGGATAACCGGTGACGGGACGGAGCCGCGCCATCCGCGCGTAGTTGATTTCGGTAAACGCGCCGCCGTCCTGCCTGACACCACCGTTGGCGGCGGGCCGGTCGTCGAAGTGAAACTCCCGCACGCGTTTCCGTTCGAAGATGTCGTAGAGGGCAGTGAACACCTTGTTCGTGCTTGGATCGCGATCATTGAAGA
The DNA here is from genome assembly GCA_023717525.1 of Vicinamibacterales bacterium. GTDB lineage: Bacteria > Acidobacteriota > Vicinamibacteria > Vicinamibacterales > JAMQPK01 > JAMQPK01. The sequence continues at coordinate 29,976 of JAMQPK010000235.1, forward strand.
AGAACTGCCGGGACGGCTTCTCCGGATTCCAATACATCATCGCGCCTTGCTGGGGATTCCATCCGCGCGTCTCAGTCAGTTTCGTTTCCGCATAGCCGTTCCCGGCGTCGAGCAGCACGATATCGGCGGCGTCGCCTGGTGTGGGCATGTGGTCCTGAAACGTTGTCCGCAGCGCGATCAGATACTTGCCGTCAGCGTTGTAGGGCGAGTTGCCGACGTGCCCGATGTAGCCGTAGAAATGGTGTGCCGGACCGCTTGTGAGCTGGCGCACCTCGTACTTGAGCTGCGCGCGCGACGCAGAGCCCGTGGAGGCAACCAGACAAAGGACCTTGGCCAGCCGATACATAAGAAGTTTCATCGTCAGTAGCTCAGGAACTGTGCCTATCAGCGCAGCACGGCCATTCCCATCCACCACAACGGCTTTCGAGCCGACGGGATGTCGTAGCGACGCACGAACGAGAGCCGTCCGTCGGTCCCGATGCGGAACACCGCCAGGTTCGCCGCCATCGCTTCCGCCCCCTCGCGTGCCTCCACGGTGGTCTGGTTGCCGACGATGAGCACGCGGCCACTTGGATCGATCGAGAAGGTGCGAGGGGTAACGCCGTGCGAGTCAAAGTTTGCAATCAGTGTCGGCTCTCCGGTGCCCTGGTTGATCCGGAACAGCGCGATGTCGTTGCTGCCATGATTCGCCGCTGCGTTGCCGTTGCGGTTACCCACGTAGATGAATTGGCCGTTCGGGTGAACATGGACGGTGCTCGTAGCCTGGCCCGCCGATTCGCCGCCGCCATTGGCAAGCGTGCTCTTGCTGAAGAGCGGCGCGGTGCTCAGAGCGTCGTTCTTGATCCCGTACACCTGAAGCATGTTCTGCGACTCGAGCGTCAGGAATGCCCACCGACGCGTCGGATGAAAATCGAGATGCCGGGACCTGAACCCAATCCCGTTCGACGGCGCGATTGAGGCGACCATCGTCAGCTTCCCATCATCGTAGCGAAACTGCTTGAGGGCGCCAGGGTCTTCTTTCGTCGTGCTCGTGGGCTGGTTCCCTCGCGTAACCAGGATCACCGCCTTGTTGTCCGGCAGCACGCGTACTTGATGCGGATAGACCCCGACATCAAGATCGGCACGCTGAGGGACCTCTGCGCCAATCGTTCCGTCGTTGTTGATCGCGTGGACGGACACACCGCTCTGCTCGTTGTAGGCGACGAGCAGATGTCTGCTCCGAATGTCTCCGGTAATGTAGACCGGACGCGCGCGCAAAGCTGCGGGCGTCCCGTGGGCGCTCAAGGCGCCCGTCGACGGATCGATGCGAAACGCGGTCACGCCGTGCTTGTCGCCGATCGGCTTGACGCCAGAATTGGCGTAGCTTCCGCCCCCGTTGCTCCACGCGATGTAGATATACGGAGTAGACGGCGATACCCACGCCTCTTGCACAAAACCTGGCATCATCAGGGTCGCCTGTTTCGTCAGTGTGGCACTTTCGACATCGACGCGGTACGCGCTCAACTCCTCGCCAACGCTCGCATAAACCATGACTTTCGCCGGATTGGCGTCAGCGAGGACGCTGACGATCGTCGCAATCGTCACGATTCCGACCGCGATGCATACGGACCAGATGTGTCGATAGTGAATGCCTTTCTTTCTGTTGTGCATCTCGCCCCCTTTTTAGCTGCTGCGAGAGTATAAAGCCGCTTTCTGGCGAACGGCGACCGCAGAGCCTGCGCGCGACTCCGACCACAAGTCGTGCGACATGCGATACTTACCCCTCGACGCCGGGGTGGCGGAACTGGCAGACGCACAGGACTTAAAATCCTGGGTCCCGCGAGGGGCGTGTGGGTTCGATTCCCGCCCCCGGCACTTTTTCACAGCAAATGAGCTGACCCGATCTAAACCACGATGATATCGAAGTGGTGAACGTCTTCCTTCCGGCCCAGTGATTCGTACAGTTTGATGGCGGGCAAGTCGTCGCGGTCAGCCTGAACGTAGATCACGTAAACCTGCCGCGCCGTGGCGATGGCCTTCAGGGCGCCAATCAACCCCGTGGCGACACCCTTCCGGCGGTGTCCTTCCGCCACCGCCAAATCGTAGATGTAGATCTCGCGTCTGTCCTGCTCGAACTTGTCGAGCTGATAGGCGGCCAGGCCGCCGACCACGTCTTCACCCTGGCGTGCGACAAGGGCAATGAAATGCTGCTTGGCGAGGAGCGATCGGAGATAATCATTTCCCGGAACGGCGCCCTGGTAGGTGTGGACGTCTTCGAAGGCCTCCCCGAAAACCCTCAGCAGGTTTTTCAGAAGACCAACGTCAGATGGCGCCAGCTGCTTGACCTCGTAGCTCATCGGTTCTCGCTCCATTTTCTGATTTCCCAGATGGCGTATACAAGCTGTCCCCCTAGCGGCTAGAATCCTCTAGCCCGAGAGGGGGGAGGACACAGGATGATGAGCTTGAAACGGAACGTGTCGATAGCAGTGTTTGTTGTGGTGGCGGCCATCTTCGCGTTCAGCAGGCCGGTCGAAACGCAACAGCCACCGGTTGCGCCCTCGGCGCCGCATTTTCACCACATTCAACTGAACTCAGTGAACCCGGCAGCGGCCATCGACTACTACCTGAAGGCGATTCCCGGGACAACCAAGGAAAAGATTGCCGGGTTCGATGCCGTGAAGACGAACAACATCTACATGTTGTTCAACAAAGTCAACACGCCGCCGTCGACCTCAGACACGGTGATCTGGCATTTCGGGTGGATTTTGCTGGACTCCCGGCAGGAACTGGACCGCTTCAAAACGATGGGGCTGAAGACGATTCAGATGTACACCGATGACGCTGGTGGCCCGATGATCGACATCACCAGCGACACGTTCCCTGGCACTCTCACGAAAACACAGCTTGCCGACGCCAGGGCGAAGGGCGTGCAGCCCACTCGCATGGCCGGCTATCAGTACCTTTTGGGGCCGGACGGCGCAGTGTGGGAGAACAACGGCAACGGACCGGTGCGTTTCGATCACCTCCACCTGTACCACGAGAATCCGGTGTGCGCTCAGGAGTGGTACATCACGCATCTCGGTACGATTCGGCCTCCAATGCGGGGTGGCGGTCCCTCTCCGGTTCCGACGGGCGACTGCAAGATTGCGTACGGCGAACCCAGCTGGCCTGCGCCGGTGAAGCAGGGCTTCGTGCGTCAGCCAGGCGGCCGCACGCTCGTCGACGATGTCGGGTTTTACATCCTGCCGAAGCAGGGCTCAGCTCCGCTCGCGCCCACGCGGGGATCGGTTGTCGATCATATGGGGCTCAGCGTCTCGGATCTGGCGGCAACGGTTACGCGCTTGAAGAGCGAGGGCGTGAAATTCATCGAAGAGATACATCCGTGGGGCACCAGCCGCGCAGCGATGATCGAAGGACCCGATAGCGTGGCGATCGAGCTTGTCGAGGTGAAATAGTGAATCGACGGGAGTTTCTCGGGTCGACACTAGCTGCTGTGGCCGTCGCACGGCTCGGTGCGCAGGACAGGCCGGCGGCCCTTTGGGGCGGGCCGGTGCTCGACATCCATCTGCACCTCCGCCAGAACATCGATTCCGACTTCGATCACATCGAAGGGTGCGGCGTCGCGAAAGCCGTTCTCCTGACCAACGTGAACGCGCAAGACCGAGCGAAGGCGGCGATGGCCAAGTACTCGCGCCGCTTCGTTCGTTTCGCTTCTGTTGATGTGACGCAGCCTGGCGCGGTGGATTTGCTGACGGCGGCCGTGAAAGACGGAGCGCTTGGTTTTGGCGAGATCAAATCGCAGGTGGAGGCCGACGGCCCGGAGATGCGGCGCCTCTATGCCGCTGCGGCAGAGCTCGGCGTGCCCCTCACCATCCACTTTCAGGAGTACGCACAGCCCAATAGCCCGGGAACATTCAACCGCGGGCTCAAGCGATTCGACGCAATGTTGAAGGCATACCCGAAGACGACGTTCATCGGCCACGCCGATGCGTTCTGGGCCAACGTCAGCGCCGACTACGCGAACGATACCGCCTATCCGATAGGGCGCATCGTGCCAGGCGGCGTCACAGACAAGCTCCTGACTGCGTACCCAAATCTCTATGCCGACATGTCGGCGAACTCCTGCAACAACTTCCTGAACCGCGATCCAGAGTTTGCGGCCACCTTTCTCTTGCGGCATCAGAACAAGCTGATGTTCGGCAGCGACTGCGGTTGTCTCGATGGTCGCGGCGGCACGGCGCCCGGTGCGCCGGCTTCGCGGCTCGCGGGCAAGTGCGTCGCACGGGAAACGCTCACAGTGCTGAAAAAGCTGGCGCCTGCGAACGTCTTCAAAAAGATTACGTGGGAAAACGGGATGACGCTGCTGAAGATTCCGGTCTGAGCCCGGATCAGAAATGCAGCATCGGTTTGGGGCGTTCCCACCAGGACCACCCGGACGTTTCAAGCGTCACGCGCTCGTCATCCAGCCATTCCAAGGCGGTCCGCCAGTTCTTGAAGTCGCGCGCCTTCACCGGCACGCCGCTGATGAACCATACAGCTGATGCTTTGGCCCGACTCGGAAGGATGAGGGCATGGGCCGTCCGGCCATCAATATGCCGAAGACGCCACATCACCGTGGGTTCGCTGTACGTGGGGGAGCGCTGAGTCACCGCGCCAGGTGTAAGCAACAGGGGTACCGAGCGAAACCTCGCAATCGGCGGAGGAACGCAGCGACGGAAATGTCGGGAGACAGCCCTGTGGCGGAGCTTAGGTACCGGAAAGGAAGACTTCTATGCTCTGGGATCTCTACCAGCAATATCGAATTGGACAACTGGACCGGAAGCTCGACCGCGTCCAGGACGCCTCGAATCAGGACTCGGTCGCCCGCGACGCATTGGCTCGGCTGGAAGAAAAACTGGACCGGCTCGCGCTGATCAACCGTGCGATGTTCGAGCTGCTTCGGGAATCAGCAGGGATGTCCGAAGAGCGCTTGAGCGCCAAAGTCCTCGAGATTGACCTGCGAGATGGTCAGGCAGACGGTAAGGCCGCCCCGGAGCCCAAACGCTGCCCAAAATGCGAGGCGATGATCTCGCCGAGGTTCGGGCGATGCCTCTTCTGCGGCTACCAGGACACCGCCGTCGCGTCGTTCACCTGAGGGACCGCTGATCGGCGTCGGTCGCCGCCTGTAACCTGGCGCGCCATCCCGCCCAGAACGCGCTGCGCGGCGTAAGCCGCGCCAATGTCCCCGGCGGACGATTCAGCCAATCCGTATCGCGCCGCCCGCCACGCCATCCACACCGCCGCTCGGGCTTGCTCCGGCGCTCAACAACCACGACCTGCGGGGCATCGTCGGTCAAGAATGCACGGTTCGTCATGACCGATGTATCGGGCGGTCGGTGGAATCTGTGCAGCCCCGTGCCGGGGTGTGCGGTTCAACGGTCCGAGGAGTCGATGTCTGGAAAATCCACGACGGTGTAGCCGTGCAGTTGCCAGTCGCGCGTGGGTGGTTTCCGTCGCTCTTCCATGCGGCGCTCGGCCCGCACGTCAATGGGGCGAGACTTCGCGCGCCGGTCTTCGCCGCGGCGGCGATCCCAGCGCACGTCGACATCGCTCACCGCGATCAGGCTGTCGATGAGCACGCTGTAGGTGGAAAACTCACCCCGCCGTACATAAATGACGCGCATTTTGCGACCCAGCGCCGTCAGTGTATCGTCAGAGCAGGCCGCCCGAAAAGAACTATTGCCTGGGCAGGTTTCGGTTGTGCCTGCGCGGAGGCTTCCGGTATGCTTTTCGTTCCGGCGTTGGTTCACTTTCTCTAAGGAGCAGTTGGTGATGAAGAAGGTATTCGCTCTTCTGGTTCTGGCCGCGTGCGCGCTGCCGGTTGTCGCTGGCGCGCAGAGCGCGACGGATCCAGCCAAGATGGTTCAGATTTTTTCGAATGCGCTGAAAACTGACGGTGCCACGCTCCAGGTGGTTCTGCTGAACGACCGCACGGTCGAGGCGCTGTTTGGCCAGTCGCCCGCGAAAGCCGCGCTGCGAACCAAAGGGCGGATGACCACGGTGTTCTTCATTTCCGGCACCGTCACGAAGGAATTCGAGTTCGATCCAACCTTGAAGGTCGAGCAGAAGGGCAAGACGTTCGACGGGAAGGCGTCGAGCATGAAGAACTTCACCGCCGGAAAAATTGCGAAGGGCGAACAGATTCAAGGGATGGTGGAGTTGCCTGAGAAGCTGGATCTCTACGAGCCGTTCAAGGTGACGCTGTCCGGGAAGAGCGTGGAGTTCCGGCTCGGCGAGGACGACGTGAGGGATTACGGGAATCGGTAGATTTGAAATGTAAAATCTGAAATTTCAAATTTCAGATTTCAGAGTTCCAGATTGACGAGGGCCGGGAGGAATTCTTCCCGGCCCTCTTTTTTGCTAGGGCAGAGCGAGCGCGATCAACTCGGCGGGCCGCGCCGGCGCCGAGACGGATACGACGATGTACTGCTTGTTGTTCAGCATGTAGGTCATGGGCACGCCGGTGGTATTTGCCGGTAGCAGAATCTCGGAGACGATCTCGCCGGTCGCCTTGTCGTACGAGCGGAACCACGATCCGGTTTGTCCGTTCACGGTCTCCAATGGGCCGCGTTCACCAGCCCAGAGCAGCGTCTTCGTCACCATGATGCCCAGCCGCCCGCCACGGCCGGTCTTGGGGATATCCACGCCTTTCAGCATGGGGTGGTTCTTGATCGCGTCGGGCGTGTTGCCAACCGGCTTCATCCAGACGTGATCGCCGGTGTTCATGTTGATCGCCGTGATGCGGCCGTACGGCGGCTTCACGAGCGGCAACCCGAACACGGTGGTCGGCGGAAGCGCCGGTCCTGCCCCCGCACCTCTCGCACCTTCCGCACCCGCCGCACCTCCCGCACCTCTTCCTCCTCGCCCTCCCGCCGCCGCGTCGTCGCCTCCGCGGCCTCCACGTCCTCCGCCTCCTTCACCGCCGCCGCCACCGCCCTGGATGTAGTTCATGTTCGAGCGTGACGGATCGTGAATGAGGCTCAGGCGCGTAGGCGCCGTCGTCGAAAAGATGTACACGATGCCCGTTTCGGGGTCGAAGCAGCCGCCTTCCCAGTTCGCGCCGCCGGTTGCCGCCGGCAACATCAGCAGTCCGGCCTTTCCTCCTTCGCCCATCACGATCGGTGGAGTGAAGATCGGACCTATCTTGTGCAGGCCGGCAATGCGAAGGGCCTCGGCCTTGATCTCCGGCGTCCAGTCGAGCAGATCCGCTTCCGAGACACCCTGGCGTTCATATGCTGCCGGTTTGGTGGGGTACGGCTGCGTCGGCGAATACCACTCGCTCGGAACGGTGCCTTTTTCAACCGGCTTTTCGACAATCGGCCACACTGGCTGACCGGTCATCCGATCGAATGTGTAAAGCCAGCCCTGCTTTGATGGCACCGCGACGGCTTTGATGGCTTTGCCATCGACCGTGATGTCCATCAGGATAGGTGGGGAAGGGAAGTCCCAGTCCCAGATATCGTGATGGATCGCCTGGTAGTACCAATAGCGTTTGCCGGTGTTCAGATCGAGGCTGACCACGCAGTCCGTGAAGAGATTGGCGCCGGGCCGATGACCGCCGAAATAATCGCCGGTCGCCATCTCTGTGGAGAGGTAGACACGATTGGCAACTTCATCGATCGTGATCGCGGCCCAGTTGCCGGCGTTGCCGGTGTACGACCACGAATCGTTTTCCCAGGTTTCGTTGCCCTGTTCACCCGGCTGCGGAATCGTGTGGAAGATCCACAGGCGCTTCCCGGTGCGCACGTCGTATCCGCGTACATAGCCCTTGGTGTTCTCCTTCGTCTTGGGTGCGCCACCGGGCAGATGGGCGGCACCGATGACCACGACGTTGCCACCGACCACCGGAGGAGCGTTGATGCCGATCTCGCCGGTAATCGGATCGACTGACGGCTGATCCAGCTCGGTCTTCAAATCGACGACACCGTTGCGTCCGAACGACGAGACAGGGATTCCCGTCTTCGCGTTGAGCGCCACAAGGTGATAGCCGGGAGTGATCGTCAGTATCCGCTCGTCGCCCTTGCCGTCGGTCCAGTAGGCGACACCGCGGCCCGATCCCTGACGCGGCGCACTCTCGCCGCGCTTGCCTTCGTCCATGCGCCACATCCAGAGCTGTTCGCCCGTGGTGGGATCGAGCGCGACAACGTTGCGCCGTGTGCCGGCCTGCGCGTAGAGGACGCCGTTGACCATCAGCGGCGTCACCTGCATGTTGTAGTCGGGCCGCGGGCCGAGATTGTCCGTCTTGAAACGCCAGGCAACACGGAGGTTCTTGGCGTTCTCTTTATTGATTTGGTCGAGGGGCGAGTATTTCGTGCTGCCAGGCTCGCCGGCGTAGGCGCGCCACTCGCCGTTCTTCGTGCCGTATTGACCCGCCACCGGCGCCGTGCTCCACGCAAGAAGCAGCGCTAAGGGAACAAGCCGAACGATTCTGCGACAGCGGGCCAGCGACATATAGACTCCTTTGCCTAAAGTTCTAAAGTTCTAGAGTTCTAAGGTTCTAGAGTTCTACGGTTCCAGGTTCGAACTCTAGAACCCTAGAACCGTAGAACCCTAGAACCTTCTTCCCCTATGGTAACGTCAGCGCGAGCAGCTCCGCCGGACGTCCTGGACCCGCGACGGCAATCACAATATATTGCTTGCCGTTCATCATGTAGGTCATCGGGATGTTCGTCACGTTCGCGGGAATCTGCATCTCGGACACGATGTCGCCAGTCATCTTGTCGTACGATCGGAACCACGAGACCTGCTGGCCGTTCACGGTGTCCAGCGGGCCACGCTCGCCGGCCCACAACAACGTCTTGGTCACCATCGTCCCGAGGCGTCCAGGACGCCCGGTCCGCTCTGGAATTTTCACGCCCTTCAACATCGGATGGTTCTTGATGTTCTCAGGGGTGTTGCCGATCGGTTGCATCCAGACGTGCTCTCCCGTGTTCATGTTGATTGCGGTAATGCGCCCGTAGGGCGGCTTCACGATGGGTAGACCGAAAGCGGTAGTTGGCGCCGCCGCGAGACCACCAGCGCCATCCGGCGCCGCACCCGCACCCCTCGCACCCCCCGCACCCCTCGCACCCCCCGCACCTGGCTCAGCCGCATCATCCCCACCTCCGCGGCCTCCTCGCCCTCCCCGTCCGCCACCCTCACCACCACCGCCGCCGTCGATGTAGTTCATGTTCGAGCGGGCAGGATCGTTGACGAGCGCTCGCCGGTTGTACTGCGTCGACGACCAGATGTAGAGCATGCCGGTCTCGGGGTCGAAGCAGCCACCTTCCCAGTTCGACCCGCCGTTGTTGCCCGGCATCTGCAGAGAGCCGGCCTTTCCGTCCGCGCCTCGCACAGCCGGCGGTTCCCAGGCGGTTGGGCCGTACTTGTAGAGATTCAGCACGCGCAGCGCTTCGGCTTTGATCTCGGGGGTCCAGTCGAGCAGGTCGCTTTCGCGGATGCCCTGCAGATCGTACGGCGCCGGCTTGCTCGGAATCGGCTGCGTTGGCGAGTACCACTCGCTCGGCACCGTCCCTTTCGGTACGGGCGTTTCAACGATCGGCCACACGGGTGCGCCAGACACGCGATCGAACGTGTAGAGATACGCCTGCTTCGATGGCACCGCGACCGCTTTGATCGGTTTGCCGTTCACCGTGATGTCCATCAGGATCGACGGATTCGGCACATCCCAGTCCCAGATGTCGTGATGCACCATCTGGAAATACCAGTAGCGCTTGCCGGTGTTCAGATCGAGGCAGACGATGCTGTCGGTGAAGAGGTTGTTGCCGGGACGATGCCCACCGTAGTAATCGCCCGTGCCGGCCTCGATCGTCAGGTACACGCGCTGCAGCTGCTCGTCGATCGTAATCGGCGCCCAGTTACCGGCGTTGCCGGTGTACGACCACGAGTCGTTCTCCCAGGTCTCGTTGCCGAACTCGCCCGGCTGCGGAATCGTGTGGAAGATCCAGAGCCGCTTGCCGGTGCGTACGTCGAAGCCACGAATGTAACCCTTGACGTTCTCCTTCGCTCGGGGTGCGCCGCCAGGAAGATGCGCAGCGCCGACGACGACGACATTGCCGCCGATCATCGGCGGAGAATTGATCCCGATGTCCGCGGTTTCCAGGTTGATGTTCGGTTGATCGATCTGTGTCTTGAGATCGACGACGCCGTTGGCGCCGAACGACGAGACCGGGACCCCGGTCTTCGCGTTCAAGGCGACCATGTGGTAGCCGGGCGTAATGGTGATGACGCGCTCGTCACCCTTGCCGTCGGTCCAGTAAGCCAGGCCGCGGCCGGAGCCCTGGCGCGGCGCGCCTTGTCCACGCGCACCTTCGTCCATGCGCCACATCCACAGCTGTTCACCGGTCGTCGGATCGAGCGCCGCGACGTTGCGGCGCGATCCGGCCTGCGTGTACATGACACCGTTCACAACAACCGGCACTGCCTGCATGTTGAAATCCGGGCGCGGGCCGAGGTTGTCGGTCTTGAAGCGCCAGGCAATGCGTAGATTCCTGGCGTTCTCTTTATTGATTTGATCGAGCGGTGAGTACTTGGTGTTTCCGGGCTCGCCTCCGTAGGTACGCCACTCGTTGTTCTTGGCACCTGTCTGCGCCGACAACGACGTCGTCGCGACGAGCAGCAAGCCGACCATCCACAGCCTTCCTGACATCCTGCGCTCCTTCGTGATGATGCAATGGGGTGAAGCGACCTGATTATAGTGGAAATGGCTCATATAATAGGGGTTCTGGATCGAGCGAAACGGCTGGTCGTGAAGGTCGGCACCAATACGCTGACCGGTGGGGAGGACGGACTCTCGCGTCCCCACATGCTGGGCGTGGCTCGCCAGATCGCGAAGCTCGTGCGCGAGGGACACCAGGTCGCCCTCGTGTCGTCGGGTGCGATCGTCGCTGGGCGCGAGGCCCTGAAGCTGGCGAGGAACGGAAAGGACATCCCGTTCAAGCAGGTACTGGCTGCGGTTGGCCAGGCCAAGCTGATGCAGAAATGGGACGCGCTTTTCTCGGCCGAGGACATCGTCGTTGCGCAGACACTGCTGACGCGTGGAGATCTGGCGGATCGCCAGGGATACCTCAACGCTCGTAACACATTGCTGGCGCTGCTGGAGCGGAAAGTTGTGCCCATCATCAATGAGAACGATGTCGTCGCGACCGAGGAAATCAAAATCGGCGACAACGACAACCTCTCGGCGCTCGTCGCGAACCTGATCGACGCCGATTTGCTGATCCTGTTGACCGATCAGGCCGGTCTCTACACCGCGGATCCGCGTCGAAGCTCGACTGCCACGCTGATTCCAGAGGTGCGTGTCATCTCGGACGACATCATGGCGCTCGCGGCCGGTGCGGGAACCTCGCGTGGGACAGGCGGGATGGTGACGAAGGTACAGGCCGCCCGGTTGGCGACCGAATCCGGGGTCACCGTACTGGTGGCGGGTGGAACGACCGACAATGTCCTTGTGAGGGCTGCCCACGGCGAAGCGATCGGCACGCGGTTTCCGTCGAGCCGCACGCGCCTGGAAAGCCGCAAACGGTGGATTCTGGCCGGTTTGGGAGGGAAGGGCGCCGCGCATATCGACGAAGGCGCCGCGGCTGCACTGCAACGCGGACGGTCGCTGCTGCCCGCCGGCATCGTGACGGTGAAGGGTCCGTTCGACCGTGGCGACAGCGTGAACATCGTGGGGCCCGAGGGCAAAGCCGTCGCGTGCGGTGTGGCGAACTACAGCGCGTTGGACCTCCAGCGCATCAAAGGCTGCCGCTCGGCTCAGATAACGGAGATTCTGGGATACCACTTCGGCGACGAAGTGATTCATCGAAACAACGTGGTGATGTTGTGAGCCTCGAGACCGAAATCAAAACTGACGAGCTGCTGGAGAAGGCAGCCGCGGCCAAGGCCGCGTCGGTGGTGCTCGCTCAGCTGTCGACAGACACAAAGAACCGTGCGCTTGAGGCGATTGCGCGCGCGATCCGCGCGCACGAGGCGCAGATTCTCGCCGCCAACGCGAACGACTGTGCGATTGCGCCGCCACGGATCGAAATCGATCGGCTGCGCCTCACACACGAGCGTGTGGCCGGGATGGCGCGCGATGTTGAGGCCGTGGCGAAGCTGGCCGATCCGGTTGGCGAGGTCTTCGACGCCACTTCCCGCCCGAACGGGCTGAAGGTGTCGAAGCGGCGTGTGCCGTTCGGTGTGGTCGGCGTCGTGTACGAAGCGCGTCCGAACGTCACGTGCGATGTCGCCGCGCTCTGCCTCAAAACCGGCAACGCCGTGGTGCTGCGAGGCGGTAAGGAAGCGCTCGAAAGCAACCGCGCCATTGTCGCGGCCATTCACCAGGGACTCGCGGGGTCGGACGTGCCGGAAAGCGCCGTTCAGCTGATTGCGTCGACCGATCGTGCGCTCGTGCAGCGGATGTTGAAGCTGAGGCAGTATCTCGATGTGATCGTGCCTCGAGGCGGACAGGGGTTGATTCAGGCCACCATCGAGAACGCCACCGTACCGGTTATCGAGACGGGTGCAGGCGTGTGCCACACGTACGTCGATGCATCGGCCGACGTCGAGATGGCGACGCGCATTGTGCACAATGCCAAAGTGCGACGCCCGACGATTTGTAATGCGCTCGATACGGTTCTCGTGCATCGCAGCATCGCAGCTACGTGGCTGCCTGCGATCGCCGCCAGTTGGGCTCACGTGCCCGTCGAGATGCGCGCCGATCCTGAGGCGGCGCGGCTGCTCGCCTCCGCTGGCGTCGCGTGCACTCCGGCCACGGCCGAGGACTGGGGTAAGGAATATCTCTCGCTCGTGGCCGCAGTGAAGGTCGTTGGCAGCCTGGACGAGGCGATCGACCACATCCGCATGTTCGGCTCCGGGCACTCGGAGGCGATTGTTACGAGCGATGACAAGGCGGCGTCCCGCTTTCTGAATGAGGTCGACGCCGCCGCTGTGTTCGTGAACGCAAGCACGCAATTCACCGACGGCGCCGAGTTTGGCCTTGGCGCCGAGGTGGGTATTTCGACCCAGAAGCTTCATGCGCGCGGGCCCATGGGCCTTCGCGAACTGACGACTTATAAGTGGGTGATCGAAGGAACAGGACAGACGAGACCCTAATCATGGAAAAGGCCCTGAAAGGCGTGTCACTGGCGTTCGTCGGCGGAGGCGCGATGGGCGAGGCGATGATCAGCAGCCTGCTGAGCAGCCACGTCATCGAGCCGAAGGCGATTACCGTCAGCGATCCGCACAAGGAGCGGATGAAGGATCTCGAATCGCGCTACGGCATCCAAACGACGACGCAGAATCTCGCGGCCGTGAAGGATGCCGACATCGTCGTGCTGTCGGTGAAACCGCAGATGCTGCGATTCGTGTTCCGGGATGTCTCTGGCAAGCTGAAGAAAGACGCGCTCGTGATCTCGATTATTGCGGGGGCCAGAATGGACTCGATGGAAACTGGCCTCAAGCACAGCGCGATCATCCGGTCGATGCCGAATACGCCGGCTCAGGTCGCCGAGGGCATGACGGTCTGGACGGCGAGCCGTGCCGTGACGCCGGGGCAGCGGGCGCAGGCTCAGGCCATCCTGCGCGCATTTGGAAAAGAGCTCCACGTCGCCGACGAGGCGTTCCTTGATATGGCGACGGCCATCAGCGGCTCCGGTCCAAGCTATGTGTTTCTCTTCATGGAAGCGCTCATCGACGCAGCCGTGCATCTGGGATTCTCGCGGGAAGACGCGAGGACGCTTGTCACGCAAACCGTGCGTGGGTCCGCCATCTACGCTGAGCAATCGCCGTCGCATCCCGCAGAGATGAGGAATCTGGTGACGTCGCCCGGCGGCACGAGCGCGCACGCGCTCTATCAGCTCGAGAAGGGCGGGTTCCGGACGCTGTTGTCGAAAGCCGTGTGGGCGGCGTTTCAGCGCAGCGTGTCTCTGTCGGCTCTCAATGGCACCGTGCGGCCCTTCGAGGAAGACGACGAGCGGTAGTCCCCTTCGCCAAGTATCCGCGACGGCTTCGGCGCCTTCGGACGGAGGCCGAACTTTTCGATGGCGTGCGTCTCGATGTGCCGAATCGCCTCTTTCAAATCGTCGGTCACGAGAAACAGGTCCAGGTCGACGGCACTGATCGTCCCTGCCTTCACCATGTCTTCCAGCAGCGCGGTGAATCCGCGCCAGTAAGCGGCGCCCATCAGCACCACCGGAAAATTCGTGATGGTTTTGGTTTGAATCAACGTCAACGCTTCGGTTAGCTCGTCGAGCGTGCCTAGCCCACCCGGCAGGGCAACGAACGCGAACGAGTACTTGAAGAGCAGCACCTTCCTCACGAAGAAATAGCGGCAGCTCACCATCTTGTCGAGATAGGGATTTGGCTCCTGCTCACTGGGCAGAATAATGTTGACGCCCACCGATCGCCCGCCCGCTTCCTTGGCGCCGCGATTCACTGCCTCCATCAAGCCAGGCCCGCCGCCGGTCATGACCGTGAAGCCAATGCGGGTCAGGCCTTTGCCAAGCTCCATGCCAAGGTGGTAGTAGGGATGGGTTTCCGGGATCCGCGCCGATCCGAAGACCGTAACGCAGGGACCCGTGAAGTGGAGTGTGCGGAATCCGCGAATGAAGTCCACGACGGCGCGAAGCAGCAGCCGCATCTCGCGCAGGCGCGAGTGTGGTCCTTCGAGCAGGACGTGGTCGTCCAGCCTGGGAGGGCTCTTTGCGTGTTTGCTCATTTAGCGCGCGTCCGCCTAGAAGAAGAGACTTCCGGCGGATAGCAGAAGCATCGCGCCGAAGACCATGGCCATCAGCGAGGCGATACACCACGCGATCAGGCACACGGCGATTGCACGCACCGGGCTCGTGTAGTCGAGTGCCTGCTGAATGGCCACGACCATTGTGACAACGGTCCAGATGCCGACGACAAACGAGAGCATCGGTCCCAGGATTGGAATGAACCTGAAGAACCGCAGAATGCCTGGCGACGCCGCGAATCCGATGGCGCGGAGCATCTGCCCCATGTTCGCTTTCGTTTGCGCCTCGGGGATCAAGTACACGCCCACGATGTAGGAAAGGCCGGCCCAGATCACCCACATGAACAGGGCACGAGCGACATGTGCGATCGCCAGGCTGCCAATGCCGTGTCCAATGCCAGAGGCAACCGCGGCAAGCACGACCACCGCCACCGCCTGTATAGTGGCCGACTCGTCGGCTTCCACCTCCTCGTAGACGCGCGGGTCGAGTTTCGCCGCGCCGATCATGCGATCGACGAACGTCACGATGCCGCTCGCTTTCCACCTCGCCGCTCGGCTACATACGCGTCGACGAAGCTGATGGTCGTCGCCATGATGACCGGACCAAGCACGAGGCCGAGGAGACCGAAGGCCGCAAGGCCGCCGAGCAGGCTGATGAAGACGAGCAGTCCGTTCATTTCAGTTCGTCCCGCCAGAAGTATCGGCCGCAGGAGGTTATCAATCAGGCTGATGCCTCCGGCGCCCACGACCATCAGCGCAATCCCCCGGCCGGTCTCGCCCGTGAGCAACAGCCAGAGGGCCACTGGGGCCCAGATGACACCTGCGCCGAGCGGGAGCAGCGCGAAGAACGCCATCATCACACCCCAGAAAATCGGCGCGTCTATGCCGAGCAACGCAAAGGTGATGCCTCCGATGGCACCCTGTACCATGGCGACGGTCAGGCCCGAAGTGATCGTCGCGCGGATCAGCAGGCCTGTTTCTGTGAACCGTTGCTCGCGGAACGATGGCTCGAAGGGCAGCACCTGCCGCAGCCGCTCCATAATCGCCTCGCCGTCCCGAAAGAAGAAGAAGAGCGCGAACAGCACGATGACGATATTGGCCACCATCACTGCGATGTTTCTGAAAATGGCTCCGGCCCCGTTGGCGACGACTCCGCTCGCGCGCTCGGCCGCCTGACGGATGTACAGATCGAGCGGACCGAGATTCCGGCCGAACCGCTGACGCTGCAGCCACGCCCAGCCTCGTTGAAGGCGCTCGAATCCCTTCGAGCTTTCCTTCGACAAGTCGATCGAGTTGATCGCTTGTGTGGCCTCCTGGACAAACACGAACACCAGCAGGACCAGCGGCACAATGATCATGATCGTCACTGCGGCGGTGCCAATGGAGGCCGCCCAGGTCCGGCCAAAGCGTTGTTCGAGCCTCTTGTAACTCTGATAGAAAAACGCCGCAAAGATGGCGGCCCATGCCAGGGGTTTGAGAAATGGCTGGAACAGTACGTAGACGAGATAGGCGAGCAGGAAGACGCAGGCGTAGCGCAACAGCGTCCTGTCCCGCTCGCGCGTGTCCGGATCGGGCATGCGTTAGGATAAGGCTAAAGCAGTAGAATGCTGGCATGCGAAAGCTTCTCGCGATCGCGGCTGCGGCGTTCTTGCTGGCGCAGACCTCCTCTATGACCGCTGCAGCTTCAAAAGGGATCACCGACGTTCCTGGGGTGAAGGTGGGGCACTTCACACGCTCGGAGCGACTGACCGGTTGCACGGTCATCCTCACGGAAGCAGGAGCGGTCGCGGGCGTCGATGTGCGCGGCTCGGCGCCGGGAACGATCGAAACCGACCTGCTGAATCCCATTAATCTGGTCGAGCAGGTGAATGCTGTATTTCTTTCCGGCGGCAGCGCCTTCGGTCTCGATGTGGCCACGGGTGTTCGCAAGTTCCTGTACGAGAAGAAAATTGGATTTCCGACACGCGCCGCGAACGTACCCATCGTGCCAGGGGCAATCTTGTACGACCTGAACGTTGGGGGGAAGCCGGAGATTTGGCCAACGGCCGATTGCGGATATCGAGCAGCGCAGTCGGCGACCGACGGTCCGGTCGCTGAAGGCAACGTCGGTGCTGGCGCCGGTGCGACGGTGGGCAAATCCGGCGGTGGCGGCGGACCGATGAAGTCCGGCATTGGCACGGCCTCGATTACGCTGCCAGATGGCCTCGTGGTTGCGGCGATCGTCGCGGTGAACGCCGTTGGCGACATCATCGATCCGGCGACGGGCCGGGTTCTCGCGGGCGTGCGGACGCCAGACGGCAAGGGTTTGGCCGACTCGCGGAAGATCTTGCGCGAGGGTCGTCCGCTGAGCGCGCAGCCGGGCCAGAACACCACGATCGGCGTCGTGGCGACGAATGCGCGTTTGACGAAGGTGCAGGCGACCAAGGTCGCGCAGATGGCGCACGATGGTCTGGCGCGCACGATTTACCCCGCGCACACCATGGGCGACGGCGACACGATCTTTGCGATCGCCACCGGGACGACTGGCAACGGGGACGTCTCGCGCATCGGCGCTCTCGGCGCAGAGATGATGGCCGAGGCCATTGTGCGCGCCGCCCGCGAGGCTACAGGCATTCCCGGGTATCCTGCCGCGAGAGACATTGCCCGCTGACGCTGTATTGAAGATTGTGGAATTGGAGAATTGGGCAATTGTTGTTTGATTGACCATTGAAGACCAACGACTGAGACCAACGACCAACGCCTAGGACTAACGACCAACGACCAACGACCAATGACCAAACATAAAATTGCAGTAATTCCCGGCGACGGCATCGGACAAGAAGTGATCCCCGCAGCGTTGGGCGTGCTCGAGGCCGTTGCCTCGAAATGCGGGTTCGGATTCGACCTCAAAGAGTTTCCCTACGGTTGCGCGTACTACACGAAGCACGGCCGGATGATGGCTGCCGACGCCTTCCAGCAGCTCGCCGATTTTCCGGCGATTTACTTCGGCGCGGTTGGCGATCCGTCCGTCCCTGATCACATCGCCGTGTGGGAGTTGATTCTCCCCTTGAGGCAGCGCTTTGATCAGTACGTAAACCTCAGGCCGATGCGCCTGTTTCCTGGTGTGACCTCGCCGCTCGCCAACCGCGGGCCGGCCGATATCGACATGATCTGCGTGCGCGAGAACTCGGAGGGCGAGTACGCGGGGATCGGCGGACGAATACACGCGGGCACGCCGAATGAGGTGGTGGAGCAGTCGGGACTTTTCTCGCGGCACGGCATCGGCCGCATTGCGCGCTACGCCTTCGAGCTCGCATCAACACGACCCCGGCGCGAACTGGCCAGCGCGACCAAGTCGAATGCACTGCAACACTCGATGGTGCTCTGGGACACGGTCGTCGATGAAGTTCGGAGGGATTATCCGGGTGTGAACTTCAAGAAGTATCACGTCGACGCACTGGCGGCCCGAATGGTGACGCATCCGCAGACGCTCGACGTGATTGTGGCGTCGAACCTCTTCGGCGACATCCTTACCGATCTTGGCGCCGCGATTTCAGGCAGCCTCGGATTGGCGGCCAGTGGCAACATCAATCCGGAGCGGAAGCATCCCTCGATGTTCGAGCCGATCCACGGATCGGCGCCCGATATCAAAGGCAAGGGTATCGCGAACCCGATTGGTGCGATCTGGGCGGGCGGGTTGATGCTCGATCATTTCGGCGAGCGCGAGGCGCACGGCATGATTGTTGCGGCAATTACGAAAGTACTGTCGACTGGGAACGTCAGGACGCCCGACATGGGCGGTAAGGCGACGACGAAGGAAATGGCTGCGGCGATTCAAGCCGCTGTCTAGCTATGCGGTGGCTTCAACAGCCTCTGGCGCCGCCTTGACTCGGGCCGAGGGCTCAACGAGAAGGCGAAGACCGTAACCTTCCGGTGTGCCGGTCGAGCGCTGGAACTTCCCCTGGCGATACACCGCCGACAAGACACGCCCGGACCGGAGGGCGGGAGGAATGCCCTCCAGGGTTCTCACATCGCGCTCAATCTGAAAGCTGACCAGCCGGTACATCGGAATCGACGTCGACTCTTTCCACTCGATGTAGATGCCTGTCTCGCTGACGTCCCGCGTAATGACGCTGGCGAATCGCGTCGTGCCTCGGGCGTCCTTCCATGTGACGCGGCCGGCCAGATTCAGCGGTCGGCGTTCGGCTCTCTGGTCGCGCGATTTGGCGATGTGAAGCGTGGTCATGCCAGAACGTATATCAATCGATTGGCCAATCAATTGGCCGCCATCATCGAAGTGCGTGCAATCACGTAAATAGCTGTGAATAAATGAGTTGATAAGAGATATGTATCTTTGAGGTCGGTCTGGAACGTCGTTGATCGCGATACTTAGTATCCAAACAAGGCAGGGACCGATTACTTTGTATCCATCGCTCCCCCGCGCTATTCTCTTGATGGAAGCGCCTCGAAGCCCAGCCGTCTCAGCTTCAGGTAGAGGCCGCGCCTCGTCAGTCCCAGGGTTCTGGCGGCCTCGGAGATATTGCCGCTGCTCTTCTGCATCGTCGCCTCGATGATCTCGCGCTCCAGCCCATCGACAGCATCCGCAAGGGACGTTACCGGCAGGCGGGGCCTGAATCCGCTGGAAGCGGATGACGCGACGTCCGCGGATGGCCGGATGGCGGCCGAAACGATTTCCGGCGACAGATGTTCGGGTCCGATGCCGCGGCCCGTCTGGCCCAGCGCGACCGCGCGCTGAATCTCGTTGCGAAGTTGCCGGACGTTGCCAGGCCACCAGTGCTGCGCAAGGAGTTCGAGTGTCTCGGCGGTCAAAAATATGTCCGGCTTGCCCATGCGTTCCGAGGCTTCGCGCAAGAAGAGACTGCTCAAATGCGGGATTTCTTCGCGTCGATCCCGAAGCGGGGGAATCACGATCTTGATGACGGTCAGCCGGTAGTACAGATCCTCGCGGAATTTTCCTTCGGCCACGCGCTGTTCCAGATCGGCGTTGGTGGCTGCGAGCACGCGGACATCCACGCGCTGTGGACGCGTCTCGCCGATCGGCATGATTTCTCCTTGCTCGAGGAATCGCAACAGCTTCGGTTGCACGTCGAGCGGGAGATCGCCGATCTCGTCGAGAAACAGGGTGCCGCGGGCAGCCGTGCGTACCAGGCCAAGCTGATCGTTCACGGCACCCGTGAAGCTTCCGCGCCGGTGGCCGAACAACTGGGTGTCAGCCAGATCTCGCGTCGTCGTTGTGCAGTTGTAGGGCAGAAACACAGTCGAGCTCCGCAAAGAGCCGACGTGGATCGCGCGCGCCACGAGTTCTTTGCCGGTGCCACTTTCACCTGTGATCAGCACCGTCAAGTCGTTGCCCTGCATCCGCTGAATCTGTTCGACGACCCGCATCATCGCCGGGCTGGCGCAGAGAAAGCCAGGCAGCAGGGGCTCGAGCGGCTGTTCGAGCGCGGTTTCCGCCTGCGCCATCGGGCGCTGACGTGCGGCGCACAGCTCGAACCCCTGAGTCGCGACGGCGGCAATCATCCTCAAGCGTCGCAGGATATTGTCGGCGATGGGTCGCACCGAAAACACCGTGGCGTAACGCTGGCCATCGTGGTCGCGGCCGATGCGTTCGGCAGCCACCCAGCCTGTACCGTGGGATTTCCCGAGTGCTCTCGTCGCGATCGCTTTCGCACGCTCGGCATCACAGCCACTCCACGCCACAAGGCGCACGTCGCCGTCCGCCGGAGCCACAAACACAACCGCCCCGTCGGCGTCCAGCATGTCGCGCATCGCCGACGCGGTCTCGTGCCCAAGCAGCTCGGCAAACGCCGAGGCATCAACCAGTCGCCTGACGATGGCGTCATCGGCATCGATGGCGCCGACGTAGCCGCCGGTGTCGGATGCAGGGATGCTCGCTGCCGCGGCCTGCGTATCCCTAAGATCGCGCGCGGCTCCGAGCGATTCGAACATCGCCGCGGCACGTTGGAACTGGTGTTCTGCCTGCGCGCGCGCGCCGGCGCGGACGGCGAGCTGCCCGAGGGCCAGGTGGCTGAGCGCGCTTTGATAGCCGTCGCCCACCAGCTCGAAGACGCTCGCGCTTTGCGCGATATCGTGGTACGCATCCGACAGCCGGCCAGACGCCCCGTTCACCGCGCCTCGGATCCGGAGAAATTCACCCCAGGCGCCAGGCATTGCACCCGCACCGATGCGGCCGCCCACCTGCGCGAGCCGCGCTTCCGCCTCGTCCTTGCGATCGGCCGCAAGGAGTGCCTCACTCGCGATGAGATCCGCTTGAATGGCTTCTGCCGGTGGCGCCGACGCCGCGATTTCGCTGGCGAGGCGAAGCGCTTCGTCAGGAGCGCCGCGTCTGGAGGCCAGCTTGGCCTCGAGGACGCGAATCGACCACTCGTACCACTGGCCGGCGTGCGCGCCGTATCCGCCGTATGCCTCACCGGCCTTGCGGAGGTAGTCTCCGGCCGACTCGTATCCGCCGCGCACGAGCGCGATCTGTGCAAGCGTGTCGAACACGGCGCCCGTAATTTCGTGAAACTGAATCGACGTACGCACCTTCAGCGCTCGATGAAGCGCTTCTTCTGCGCGATCGAGCCGACCGAGCTTGACGAGAATCTGACCGAGCGTTGCCAGCGAAAGTGCGAGACCCCGGCCAGGGCCAAGTCCCTCTAGAAGCGTGGCGCTGCGCTCGGAAAGTGCCAACGCCTGATCGTGGCGGTGCTGCAGGAGGGCGACATTCGCTTCGTTGTTGTACACGATGCCCAGCACGTCCTGGGCTCCGGCCGCGGAGGCGAGCCGCTCGGCCTGCCGAAGGGATGCGTTGGCCTCGTCGATGCGTCCGCCCTGCGCCAGAACAGATGCCGCGAGCGAGTGCAGGAGCGCGAGATGTCGGCGGTTGCCTGCGGCGTGCAGAGCAGGTGACGCCTTTGCGACGTGTTCGCGGACGATGGCGGTGTCGCCGACCTGCTTGTAGCAAAGGCCAAGCTCGAAGTGTGCGAGCCCGATGGCCTCGGAATCGTGTGCGAGTTCGGCCTGCCGTAAGGCGCGGCCCAGAAGTGCGATGGCGCGCGATTGATCGCCCTTGGCAAAAGCAATGCGCCCGTGGACACGCCACAGCGATGAAAGCAGCGCGGGCGGGAGGTCGTCGCGCTCGGGCGGGCGTCCAAGCGTCGCCACCGCTTGCGTGACGTCGTCTGCGAGTAGCAGCGCTTCGGCCAGCGTGCACCGCAGGCCCACCTCGTCCTCGTGTTTGAGACCGGAGGACTTCAACGCTTGTGTCAGCACGCCGATGGCGTCGGCATGCTGGCCGCGTTCCAGAGCCGCTCGGGCGCGGGCCAGCGCCGGCTGAAAGGCGATGGTGACCACCGACGGGAGTATACGACAGTAAGATAGAGGGATTGAATCGCGTTCTCCTTTCCCTGCTGATGCTTGCGGCGATCGCGTGCGGCCGTGGAACTGAACCGGCGGCGCCGCCGTCTGTAGTCCAGACGCTCCCGCCGGCAGCTGTTCAAATTGGACCGAGGCTCGTGGTGCTGGGCGACAGTCTGACGGCCGGCCTCGGCCTGCCGCCGAACGAGGCATATCCCGCGCTGCTTGGAGTAAGGCTTCGAGAAGAGGGTTACGACTGGGAAGTCGTCAACGCAGGCGTCAGCGGCGACACGTCCGGCGACGGACGGCAGCGTGTCGGCTGGGCACTTGAGGGCGACGTTCGGATCCTGATCGTCGCGCTCGGTGCGAACGATGGCCTTCGCGGGCTGCCTGTCGGTCAGATGAAAGAAAACCTCCAGATCATCATCGACCGCGCGCGTCAGCGGGGCATTCCGGTGCTGCTCGCTGGGATGGAGGCGCCTCCGAATTACGGCGATCAGTACACGAAGGAGTATCGCGAGGTGTTCAGCGATCTCGCTCGCCGGAACAAAGTGGAGTTTGTGCCGTTTCTGCTCGAAGGCGTCGCAGGCGACCCGCGCCTGAATCAGCCGGATGGCCTGCACCCGACCGGCGCCGGCGCTGCACACATTGCCGACCACCTATGGCCCACGGTGGAAAAGATGCTGAAGAAATGATCGAGTTGCGCGGCGTATCCAAAACGGTCAAGAGCGGCGACCAACAGCTCACTATTCTTCATCCCATCGACCTGCTGGTGCCGTCTGGGCAGCGGATGGCCATCGTCGGGCCGTCGGGCAGCGGGAAATCGACGCTGCTTGGCCTCATTGCGGGACTGGATGCGCCGACAACGGGTTCGATCCTTGTGGACAGCACCGACATCACCAGACTCGGGGAAGATGATCTGGCAAGGCTGCGGGGCGCCAAGATTGGGTTCGTCTTCCAGTCGTTCCACCTGATTCCCTCGCTGACTGCGCAGGAAAACGTCCTCGTGCCGATGGAGATCGCGGGGCGCCGCGACGCGGCTGTACGTGCGCGCGCATTGCTCGCTGAGGTCGGTCTTGCCGACCGCGGTCATCACTACCCGTCGCAGCTGTCCGGCGGCGAGCAACAGCGTGTCGCGATTGCTCGCGCGCTCTCGAACGAGCCGGTGATCGTGCTGGCCGATGAGCCGACCGGAAATCTCGACAGCTCGACCGGCCATCAGGTGATCCAACTGTTGCTCGGCATCAATCAGGCTCGCGGCACGACGCTCGTCGTTGTGACGCACGATACGGAGATCGCCTCGATGGCCGATGCGCGGATTTCTCTGAAAGACGGACGGGTGGTACCTGGAATTTGAAATCTGAAATTTTAAATGTGAAATCTGAAAGTGGTAATGATCCAATCATCAATCATCAATCTTCAATGAGGTTCGTCGTACTAACGGCCATTCGGGAAACACGCGCGGCGTGGACGCGGCTGGTGTTCTTCTTCGTTTGCATCGCAATCGGCGTGGGAGCCATCGTTGCGCTGCGCTCGATCATTCAGAGCGTTCGGCAAGTGCTGTCGACCGAAGCCAAAACGCTGATTGCGGCCGATATTCTGCTTTCGACCGATCGTCCGTGGCAGCCGGGCACGCCTGAGTTGATTGCGGCTCGAGTGTCGGCTGTGCCGGGTGCACAGCGGATCGCTTCGACCGAACTGCCGACCATGGCCAGGCCCGCTGAAGAGAGTGCGGGGAAGGGGGGCGTTGCGAGAGTTGTCGAGCTCCGCGCCGTGCAGCCAGGCTTTCCGTTCTACGGCCAGCTGACACTGCAGGACGGGCGTCCCTATTCGCATGATCTCCTGAAGGACAAGGGGGCGCTCGTCAGGCCGGAGTTGCTGGCCCAACTCGGTCTACGCGTCGGCGACCGCGTGGCGATCGGCAAAGCGCAGTTCACGATTCGCGGCGTCATCTCGAATGAACCGGGACGGTCCTTGAGCGCGTTCAGTCTTGGACCGCGTGTGCTCATCGATGACCAGGAACTTTCCGATACGGGCCTGTTGACGTTTGGCAGCCGGGTCGTGCGGCAGGAGCTGCTTCGCGTGCCCGAATCGGCGATCGATGCCCTGGCGCGCGACCTTCAGAGCAAGCTGCAGCCCCAGTTCGTTCGCGTGCGGTCCTATCGGGATCGCCAGGAGCAAATCGGCGAAGACTTCGAGCGCGCCGAGAACTACCTGAGCCTGGTCGGGCTCGTCATCGTCGTGCTCGGCGGGATCGCAGTGTCGAGTGTGACGCGGGTGTTCGTGCGACAGAAGATCAAGAGCATCGCGATTATGAAGTGCGTCGGCGGCACCAGCCGTCAGATCTTTGCCGTGTATTTACTGCAGGCCCTTGCGCTGGGCGTGCTGGGCAGCGTGATTGGCGTCGCCCTGGCTGCCATCGCGATCGCCGTCATACCCGCCGACATGAATCAAATCGGCACCATCACGGTGACGTACGGCTTGACGCGTTCGGCCGTTGCTCAAGGCGTTGGCATCGGCACGCTCGTCGCGTTGCTGTTCGCGATGGTGCCGCTGCTGGAAGTGCGGCGCGTGAAACCGTCCCTGCTGCTGAGGCACGAGACGAGCGGACGGCGATTCGACTGGCTTCAGTGGATCGCCGCGGCGCTTGTCGGCGCGGCGCTCGTGAGACTGGCGACATGGCAGGCGGCGTCGCTGGTTGTGGGCCTCAGCGTATGTGCGGGCTTTATCGGGCTCACGGTGATTCTGTATCTGGCTGGCATGGCTCTGACGTGGATGACAAGACCGCTCACGCGGTCCAGTTGGTTTCCGATGCGGCAGGCTGTGTTGCATCTCCGGCGCCCTGGGAATCAGACCAGCGTCATTCTGCTGACCGTCGGCCTTGGCGCATTTTTCATCATGGGTGTCCGCGGGCTTCAAGTCGGTCTGCTGAACCAGTTCGCCATGCAGATTGGCGAGGAAACACCCGATCTGTTCCTCGTCGATATTCAGAAGGATCAGGTCGACCCTCTGCGGGTGTTTCTTGCTGACCGCCTGCCGGGCACGGAGGCCAACCTGCTGCCTGTGCTCAGAGCCCGAGTGACGGGGCGCGGTGTCAGCTTCGAAGAGATGGAGGATCTGAAGGGCCGCGGAATGTTGTCGCGCGAGTACACGATCACGTATCGAGGCGGGCTCGAGCCGAACGAGACGCTTGTGGCAGGGCGTTTCCCGAATCCTGGAGAGGTGTCGATCGAGGAAAGCATCCGCCAGCGGTTCAACATCAGCATCGGCGACGTGATGCGCTTCGACGTGCTGGGCCGTTCCGTCAACGCGACAGTGACCGGGGTTCGCCATGTTGAGTGGCGTGACGGGCGTAGCGGCGGCTTCATGTTCGTCTTCGGGGCCGGCACGTTCGAGAGCGCGCCGCACTGGTTCATTGCTCCAGTGAAGGCGAACACGGCGAATGCCGCCGATCGAGCCAGGCTGACCCACGATCTCGTCGTCCGGTTCCCGAACGTGTCCGTCATCGACTTGCGCGAGATTCTTCAGGCCGTCCGTAAGGTGTTTGGCGTGGTCACCGTGGCGATCGACGTGGTCGGCACGCTCGTGATTCTTACGGGCGGGCTGATTCTCGTTGGCGCGGTTGCCGTTACGAAGTTTCAGCGCGTATACGAGGCCGCGATTTTCAAGACCCTTGGCGCGAGCTCTCGGACGATGGCGGCGATGCTGATGGTCGAGTACGGCCTGCTGGGTACGTTGGCGGGCGCAATCGGCTCATTCGGCGCGCTCGCGCTTGGTTGGGGCGTCAGCCGCTATGCGTTGGACATTCCCTGGCGGCCGGCGCTGCACGAGAACGTCATCAGTACCGTGGTTACTTCACTGCTCATCATGACGATAGGCGTTGTGGCCAGCGCCGACGTCCTGAGGCGGAAGCCGCTTGCGACGCTCCGGGCTGAATAGTTAACATAGTGGGTTCAATGGACGTGACACCTTACAAAGAGATGTTGTTGCGCAAACGGGGGGAAATCCTGTCCGGGGGAGGCCGCGATCCACTCACCGTGACGATGGATACCAACACCCGTCAGGGGGATCTCGCCGATCAGGCCACTGGCAATAACGAAGTGCACATCCAGCTGAAGCTGAAGCAAACCGACGCCAAGATCCTTCAAGCGATCGAAGAGGCGCTGGAGCGGATTCAGAAAGGCACGTATGGCGTCTGTCGCGATTGCGGCGATCCGATTGCCGAAGCCCGTCTGAATGCCATCCCCTGGACTCGCGTCTGCATCACCTGCAAAGCGAAACAAGGTTCGTGACACCCGCCGAGCTCGCCGGACTGTTTCAGAGCCTCTACCGGGAGACCAGCGAGCTGCTGTTGTTGCGGCAAGCGAGGGCGCGGTCGATCACGTCCTATGAGGCGAACAACGCCTACCAGCAGGTTCTGGGGCGCCAGGACGTGCACTTGCGTTGGATCTCCGACGCCATAACCGATCTTGGCGGCGCGGTTCCCGAGGTTGGTCTCGATGAGAGCCAGACCTCGACCGTCAAAGGGACCGACGTGAAAACGATCGTTCAGTTGGATGCGAAGGCCCAGCAGGCGTTCATCGAACGCTGGAGGGCGCGTGTAGAGACGATGAGCAACGCACGCCATCGGAAGATGCTCGAGCTGATGCTCGGCGAGATGGCCGAGCACCTCCGCGTATTCGAGCAGGCGCTCGAGGGACGCACCGACATCCTCGGCCGCCATACCGAGGGCAAGATCCTTCGCGGCGTGGTGCTTCCGGCACGTCCGAGGGACTAGGAAGAAGGGTCACGTGCGCGCTCGCGTTGCGATCGCCCTCGGCAGCAATCTCGGCGACCGCCGCGCGCACATCGAGTACGCGATCGAGGCACTGTCACTGGACCTCACCGAGGTCACGCAATCGCCGATCGTCGAAACACTGCCGGAAGGCGTAGGCGGCGAGCATGGACCGTACCTGAATGCCGCGGTCGTTGGCCTCACCAGCCTCTCTGCGCGCGATCTTCTTGATCGATTGCTGGAGATAGAGGAGGAGCGCGGCCGTCGCCGTCCGTATCCTCAGGCCCCGCGGACGCTCGATCTCGACCTGATCCTCTACGGAGACTCGGTCATCGCGGAGAGCGATTTCACGATTCCGCATCCGCGCTTCCGCGAGCGCGAGTTCGTGCTGACACCCCTCTCGCAGATCGCTCCGGACATGCGGGATCCCGTAACCGGGCGGACGCTGCTGGAACTTCAGTCGGCGATCACCAGCGCAAGCGCGAAGCCATCGTAGCCCTTGCTGCCTACCGTCTGAACGACAGTGGCAGACACTCGAGGTTCGTCCGCGAGCAGATCAAGGAACTGGCGCGCTCCCTGGACCTTGGGATCCCGGTTGTCGGGGTCCACGATGCCGCCGTCGCGAACGACGTTGTCGGCGATGATGAGCGTTCCACGGCGGGACAGTCTCAA
This sequence comes from Vicinamibacterales bacterium, assembly GCA_023717525.1. Taxonomy (GTDB): domain Bacteria; phylum Acidobacteriota; class Vicinamibacteria; order Vicinamibacterales; family JAMQPK01; genus JAMQPK01. The sequence continues at coordinate 57,515 of JAMQPK010000235.1, forward strand.
GGCCCAGTGAAGGTACGTGGGGTAGCTCTGCTTGTCGGCATCGATGAAGATCATGTCGAACGGTCCGGTCAGCGTCGGTAACGTTTCCTGCGCTGGGCCGAGGCGAATGTCGACGACGTCACCCACAACGGCGCGGTCGAGGTTCGCACGGGCAATTTGCGCGTGGACGGCGTCGGACTCGAGTGTAACCAGCCGACCACCAGGCTGCAGAGCCTTGGCCAGCCAGATAGTGCTGTAGCCACCAAGAGTGCCAATCTCGAGTATCGAACGCGCATTGTGCGCTCTGGCCAGGAGGTGGAGCAGCTTTCCCTGAGGGGGAGTGACGCTGATGTCGGGAAGCTTCGCATCGCGGGATGCGTGCAGAGCCGCCTCGGGTTCCTGATCGCTCGCAAAGAGGCTCGTCAGGTACTCGTCGACAGCCGCCCACCGCTGATCCATTACTCGTACCGCAGCGCGACGATAGGATCGAGTGCGGCGGCCTTGCGCGCCGGGTAGAAGCCGAAGATGATCCCCGTCGCTGCGGAGAAGCCGAATGCCATCGCCACGGCATTGGGTGGAACCTGCGTGGGAAACTCCCAGAAACGCGTGGCCAGATCGGCCATCCCGAAGCCGAGCGCGATGCCGATGCCGCCTCCCAGCAGGCTGATCACGACGGCCTCCACGAGGAACTGCAGCTGCACGTCCCAGCCCTTGGCGCCAATGGCCATGCGAATGCCGATTTCGCGGGTGCGCTCAGTGACCGACACCAGCATGATGTTCATGATGCCGATGCCGCCCACGATGAGCGACACGCCCGCGATGCCCGCAAGCAGATTCGTCATGGTATCGAGCGCTGCGGTGCGGATCTCCGCGATGTCTTCCTGCGTGCGCACGGTAAAGTCGTCCGGATCGCCATTGGCGAGCTTGTGCTGCGTGCGCATCACGACCGACACGGCATTGGAGACGTCACTTGTCGCGTCGGCATTGGCGGCCGACAGCGTGATGCTCTGAATATACTGTTGGCCCATCAGTTTTTTCTGCACCGTCGTGTAGGGCGCAAAGAGCGTGTCGTCCTGATCGTCGCCCATGCCCGCCTGCCCCTTGCTGCCCATCACGCCAATGACCTTGAAGGGCTGATTCCGCACGCGAATCACCTGGCCGGTCGGATCGACCTCCGGTCCAAAGAGTTGCTCGCTGACGGTCTTGCCGAGCACGGCGACCTTTGCGGCACTGTTGACATCCTGCGTGCTGAAAAACGAGCCGTATCTGATCGGCCACTCGCGGATGAGCGGGAAGTCGACATCGGTGCCCTGGACGCGCGTCGACCAGTTCTGGTTGCCGGCGATCACCTGCCCGCGCATGTTCACCCCAGGGGTGATGTACTGCACGTTCGGCACTTCCTTCCGGATCGCCTCGACGTCATCGATGGTCAGCGTCGCAGCGGCACCGCTGCCGCCGCGCACGCCGCCGGCAGTGAAGTTGCCGGCATTGATGGTGACGAGGTTTGTGCCTCCGGCCTTGATCTGCGCTTCGATGCGCGCCTGCGCGCCGTTGCCCAGGCCGACGAGCGTGATGACGGCCGATACACCGATGATCATGCCGAGCATCGTGAGGGCTGTGCGCATCTTGTTTCTCGCCAGCGCCTTCAGCGCGATTCGGGTCGTCATTACAGGAGACATGGGTACCTCACACTATTGGAGATTGAGTGATTGAAGATTGAGTGATTGAGATTGTCTCATTGGCTCAATGTTTCAATCTGCAATCTGCAATTCTTCAATGTCCAGTTATGCAATAGCCGGCATGGACGCAAGCTCTGTGTCGGCGTCGCGGCGATTCGTGACCTGCACATCGTCGCGGATGCGGCCGTCTTTGAACGAGACGATGCGCGTGGCGTATTCGGCGATGTCGTGCTCGTGCGTAATGAGCAGCACGGTGATGCCGTGTTCCATGTTCAGCCGTTGAAAAATTCCCATCACCTCGACGCTTGTGCGCGAGTCGAGGTTGCCAGTGGGCTCGTCGGCCAGAATCAGTGAGGGCTGGTTGATGAGTGCGCGGGCAATCGCCACGCGTTGCTGTTGGCCCCCTGACAACTGGTTGGGATGATGATGCGCGCGCTCGCTGAGGCCAACGGCCTTCAGCGCTTCCATGGCTCGTTTGTGGCGCTCGGCCGTTTTCAGTGATTTCTCGGTGTAGAGCAGCGGTAGTTCCACGTTGTCGAGTGCCGACGTGCGTGAGAGCAGATTGAAACCCTGGAAGACGAAGCCGATCTTCCTGTTGCGCACCTCAGCCAGCTCGTTCCGGCTGAGCCTGGCCACGTCGCGGCCGTCGAGAAAATACTGGCCGCTCGTCGGATGATCGAGGCAGCCGAGGATGTGCATCAGGGTCGACTTGCCGGACCCCGATGGACCCGTGGCAGCCACGAACTCGCCCTGCTCTATGCTCAGCGTGACGCCGCGCAGCGCGTGAACTTTGACCTCACCGACTTCATACGTCTTAATGAGATCGCGGACCGAGATGACGGACATTACCTGCCGCCCCTCCCGCCGCCTCCGCCCTGGAACCCGCCACCAGGAAAGCCGCCTCCCGGGAAACCGCCGCGCTGCTGGCCGAGACCGGGGAAGGCGTTCCCGCCGGTTGCGGCCGTCGTTTGCTGGGCTGCCGTCGTGACCGCCGTGACGACCTCCGTGTCGTCATCCAGCTTTCCGTTGTCGAGCACCTGAGCGAGCTCGGATTGCTGGCCGTCGGTGATTCCAAGGCGCAACCGGATGCGGTTGAGTTTTCCGTTCTCGTGCAGCCACACCTGGCCGAAGGACTCAGTCGGCGGTAGTGGCCCAAACAGCGCGTCGATCGTGGTCGCGCTCGGTGCCGCCTGCCCGGTCTGACGTGGTTGTGCGCTCGCTGCCCGCGTTTGACCGCGCTGTGCAACAGGCGCAGGTTGTCCATCCGCTGGTGGCGCAAAACCTCGAGCACGCATGCGCTCGAGCGTCTGCTCGCGCTCTTCCGGCGACATGCCGGCCATTCGCGCGAGCATGCGGGCCTGGAAATCTTCTCCGCGCCCGCCGCCGCGCCCGCCGCCGAATCCACCAGTGCCTGAGCCTGCATCGGCGCCAGCTTCGCCGCCAGTACCGGCACCAGCACCGGCACCGCGCCCGCCGCCGCGGCGTGTGCCCTCGGTTGCCGATGGTTCCTGATCTGTTGAGGCGACCGTCGCCGGTGGTTTCGATGGAGCGGCCGGCTGCGCGCGCGGTGCTGCTGCCGGAGTCGCAGGCAAGGTCGCTGGCGGAGTCATCCGGGTATCCGGCGGGGTACTCGTTCCGCCAGGCGCGTCGCTGCCGCCGCGCCGCCCGCCGCGGCCGCCCGCCGGCGCCGGAGGAGGCGTTTGTCCAAGCGCCGCGAAGATCTCGTTCGTCGGACGGAACCGCAGCGCCGCGTTCGGCACGCGCAGCACGTTGTTGCGCCGGGCGATCTCGATGTTCACGTTGGCCGTCATTCCCGGCTTCAGTTTCAGCTCGAGGTTGGGCACGTCGATCACCGTCGAGTAGGTCACGACGTTCTGCACCGTTTGCGGCTGCAGGCGCACCTGCGTGACTGTTCCCCTGAACGTGTCGTTGGGATACGCGTCGACGCGGAACTGCACGAGCTGCCCAGGCCTGATGCGCCCGACGTCCGATTCGTCGAGGCTCGCGATCACCTGCATCTTCGTAAGGTCGGCCGCAAGCAGGAACAGTGTGGGCGCCGACATGCTGGCCGCAACCGTCTGACCGACGTCGACATTGCGCGCAATCACGAGTCCATCGATCGGCGCTTCAATGATCGTGTGCTGCTGATTGACCTCACTCTGGCTCAGCGACGCCTGTGCCTGAGTCACCGCCGCCTGCTGAGAGCGGAGCTGCGCGTCGGCGGACCGCACATTCACCTCGGCTGCCTCGAGCTCGGTCTGGGCGATGAGCTTCTTCGCTGAGAGCTCCTGCGCGCGCCGCAACTTGGTGCGCGCGTCATCGGAGGCGACGCGCAGGCGTTCGAGATCGGCCTGGGCACGTATCAGATTGGCTTTCGACTGTTCGATTTGTGTCTGGAAAAGAGATGGATCGAGCCGCGCCAACACCTGACCCTTGTGCACGAGCGAATTGAAATCAGCGTTCAGCTCGAGGATGGTCCCAGAGACCTGCGTGCCGACCTGGACGGTCGTGACCGCCTGCAGCGTCCCGGTCGCGCCGACGGTCTCGGCGATGTCGCCGCGCGAGACCTTTGCGGTCGTGATCGTGGGCGCCGGGGCTTTCCTCGTATAGCGGTAGTACGCGTAGCCTCCACCGCCCGCGAGGATCAGAACTCCAAGGACGAGAATGATTTTGCGCAGAGCCGTATCCTCCATATGTGTATACGACAGAGGGCCAGCTGTCGTTGCCTTGTCATCGTTTTGTCATATATTCGCAGCGACCGTTTCCCAGCGCCCGCTCCGGGCGGATCGAAGCACGGCGTCGGTGACGTAGTCGGTCGACAAGCCATCCCTGAACGTCGGCCCAATGGTCTTGTTGGCCCCCAATGCTTCGAGGAAGTCCGCAACCTGATGGACAAACGTATGTTCGTACCCGATCTGCAGGCCCGGTACCCACCAGTGTTTCATGTATGGATGATCGCTGTCCGTGATGTGAATGCTTCGCCAGCCGCGCAGCCGCCCTTCCTCGCCGTGCTCGAAGTACTGCAGGCGATGCAAGTCGTGGAGGTCCCATTTCGCCGACGCGTTCTCGCCATTAATCTCGAGCGTGTAGAGCGCTTTGTGACCTCTGGCGTAGCGCGTCGCCTCGAACGTGGCCATCGATCCGTTCTCGAACCGGCACAAAAAGGCACTCGCATCGTCGATGCCGACCGGCTCCACGCGTCCCGTCAGGTTGTGTTTGCGTTCCTTGATGAACGTTTCGGTCATCGCCGTCACTTCGGCGATCGGCCCATTCAGCCACAACGCCGTGTCGATGTTGTGCGCGAGCAGATCGCCGGTCACACCGCTGCCAGCGACGCCGACGTCGAGGCGCCAGAGTCCTTCGCCTCCCTGGGGGAGGTCCTTCGAGATCGTCCAGTCCTGAAGGAATACCGATCGGTAGTGAAAGATTCGTCCGAAACGGCCTTCGTCCAGGAGCTGCTTCAGCAGCATCACGGCCGGCGCCCGGCGATAGTTGTACCAGACCATGTTGGGAACACCAGCGGCTTCGACGGCGGCGACCATTCGTTCGCCCTCAGCCGCGGTTCGCGCGAGCGGCTTCTCGCACATCACGATCTTTCCGGCCTTCGCGGCGGCAACGGCGATCTCGGCGTGCGTGTCGTTGGGTGACGCGATGTCGATGACATCGATGTCCTTCCGGCTCACGAGCGCTCGCCAGTCGGACTCGACGGTCTGGTAGCCCCAGGTGTCGGCGAACGCTTTCACTCGATCGGTATTGCGAGCCGCGACGGCCTTCAGTACCGGTTCGTAGGGCAAATCGAAGAACCTGTACGCCTGGCGGAAGGCGTTCGAGTGCGCCCGGCCCATGAACCCATAACCGACCATCCCGACGTTCAATGGTTTCTTCGTCGGCACGACTAGTCCCAACCGTGTGCGTTACGCACGGCAATCATCGACGACAGCACACTGCGCCACGTCTGCGGGTTCATCATCGTCTCGTTGGAGAACATGCAACCGTCCCAGCAGATGTGTTGAAAGGCGCGCGTTGGCCGGCCGGACTCGTCTTTCAGCCACTCGCCGGCGACGTCGACGATGTCCATCTTGCCGTTCGGGTCGTCTGGCAAACAGTGGCGGCCAGTCTTGTCGTGCGATCCGGAGCCTTTGACGGTCGCGTCATTCTGAGCCACGTGAAAATCGATCGTCCATGGCCGCAATGCGCGTGTCATCGTTCTGATGGCAGATATCAAGGTCGTCCGATTGGTCCAGTCGAAGCCTTCAGGCAGTAGACGATCGTCGGGTGAGTTGTACCCGAGCGTGAAGAGCAGGGTGTGCGCCATGTCTGCCTGAAACCCGAGTGTCTTCGGCCGGCCAACCATTTCGAGCAGCTCCACGTTCTGTTTCCAGCTGTGCATACCGCCCCAACAGATTTCTCCTTCAGCAGCCAGCCGCTCTCCACAATCCTCGGCGATATCGCACGCCGAGCGGAACGTATCGGCGATGCGCTTTGTGTTGGCTGACGGATCGCTGGCCCATTCTGCAGGGCTCGACGCCGAGTCAATTCGAATGACGCCATACTGGCGGACGCCAAGGTCGCGGAGCCTGTTGCCTATCGTGCATGCCTTCCGCACTTGCGTCAGAAACCGGCCGCGATCGTCCGCGTTTCCCATGGCCGACCCGCCGCCGGTCGGCGGCCAGACCGGCGCCACCAGCGAGCCGATGCTCAGATGCCTGGCGCGAACTTTGTCGGCAAGCAGCTTCAACTCGTCATGAGTCGCGTCGATACTCGTGTGCGGCTCGAACAGGAAGAGATCGACACCGTCGAACTTGAGGCCATTCACCTCGGTCTCCGCGGTCAAGCGGAGCATTGTGTCGAGGTCAATCGGTGGTTCCGAGTCCGGGCCCTTTCCAACCAGCCCGGGCCACATCGCGTTGTGGAGGGCGGGCAGTGAATGCGTCGGGGCTGACGTCATGCGATCGCCTCAGGATTGCCGGGGCCAAAATGCTTGAGGATGACGAGGGGATCGGTCTCACTCAGGTTCTGGATCTTCACGCCCGCCGCCGCTGTGTCAGCCGTGACGAACAACTCGTCTTCCGTCATCTCGCCGAACCTGATCATTGATGGCGTAGAGACGGTGTGTTTCCCGATGACGCCGTGGCCCTGGGTCAGAATGAGGCCATAGGCCGCGGCGTCTTTCACGGTGACGGATCGCTTTGGAAAGACCGTGAGTTCCTTCGCTGAATACCACTTCGTGCCATAACAGACCCACCGCTCGGAATAGCCGAGGTCGGTTTCCTGCCCAGCGGTGTGGATACGCTTGGGGAACACACGGTTCGATTGTGCGAACTCCGGATTCACATTCGCATCCCAGTCGAGCATGCCGACGAGAAAATCCAAATCATGCTGGCGTTCGGCGGGGACGTCTTTCGTCAGCAGGCTGCGATCGACGACACGGCCATCGACCAGCGATTGAAACATCGCAAATACGTCGCTGTTCACCTGAGGCTCGTAGGTTACCAGGGAGCCGGGCGCATGCAGAATACCCGGATTGATTTGCCAGCCAGTGCCGGGCTGAAGGCGATACGCCCGCGAATGATTCAGAATGCCGTTATCGCCCTTGTTCCAATCGCCGAGGCACCGCCGGACGTCATCTTTGGTCGTGCCCGGTTCGAGGCCCATGAAGGTGTAGGGGAAACTGTTTTCGATCTGGTTGTACTGTGGAGGGAAATAGTACGCCTCGGGCTTGCCCTTCTGGCCGACCATCGCAGCGTGCTCGTCGCTCTGATGCAAGTGGTGAGGAATAGCGCCTGCGTTGTCGAAGAACTTGCAGAGCAGATTCCAGCCGCCTTCTCTCTGCATCACCGCCGGCCCGATCAGCAGGTCGCCGCCGGCGTCGATGAGCGACTTGAAGAGCACTCGCGCACCATTGCCCAGGCGCACGTAGCTCAAACCTTCGTCGTCAGGGGTTCCGGGGCCATTCGATGCATGCGTGGTCGATGAAAACCACCGTTCGTTGATACCGCCGCGATGCCCGCCGAGGGCATAAAGGTCGTCGGGGTGCAGCTTCAGCCGGCGGCCGGGAATCATGAACGTGCGAGGGACCCAGCAGGGCTCCAGCCTGAGGATGCCAGCCCCTGCCCCGATGGCATCCTGGCTTGCTGCTCGATTCGACATGTGGACACTTCATATCACATCAACGCGAACTTCGTAGCGCTGCCGGTGCGGATGTGATAATTCTCCCGCATGACTCTTCGATCTTTGGGCGCGGTGTCCTTCGTCGTCTGCTTGCTGGCGCCCGCTACAGCTCATGCGCAGGGCCGGGGCGGTCCGAACTGGACCACCTATAACTCGGATGCCCAACGCACGGCATCGATCCGCACGGACCCCAGAATTTCGACCGACAGCGTGTCGAAGCCGGGTGTATTCCAGCTGATTTGGAAAACCCGGCTGGAGAACCAGTCGCGCCAGATGAACTCGCTGACGCAGCCGCTCCTGCTGAACAACATCATTTCGTACAAGGGGTTCAAGGCTCTTGCCTTTGTCGGCGGGAGCGCCGACAACGTCTGGTCGATCGACTACGAGCTCAATCGGATGTTCTGGGCCAGGCGCCTGAATCCCGGCTCAACGGGAAGTGGGACCCCACAGTGCCCTGGAGGACTGACGGCCATCACACGCGTCACGCCGCTCCCACAGGCCACACCTGCGCCAACCCCAGCGCCGGCGCGTGTTGGAGGACCGGCGGGCTTGAATCTTGGAATGAACCTGGCCGCCGCCGTTTACGCGATTTCCGGCGCTGGAATGGTGCACGTGCTGAATCCGCAAACAGGTGAGGATCTCTCGCCGCCTGTGAAGTTTCTGGCGCCGAACGCCAAGGTCCTCGGGTCGGTGTTTGTCGACGGCATGTTGTACGCGGCAACGGCGGACAACTGCGGAAACGTTGCCAGTGGGGTCTGGACGGTCGAGCCTGGGTCCGAGGCAAAAGCCATCAGGAATTGGACTGCCGGAAAGGGGACCGTCGTCGGAAACGCCGCACCGACGCTCGGCGCGGATGGTACGGTATACGTCGCCACGACGGGTGGGGAGGTCGTGGCGTTACAGGCTCGATCGTTGACGCCCAGCGGCGTTTTTACAGCAGGGACACCGTTTACGACGGGGCCGATCGCTTTTTCTTATAAGAACCGAGCGGTCGTCGTCGCGGGGAATAGCGATGGGCGGCTATACGTGCTTGATGCCGCCGGGATGACGGCTGTTTCGAGATCGGAGCCCGTCGCCGCAACGGCACCGAATTCTGGCCTCGCGACATGGGAAGACTCCGATGGAACGCGTTGGGTACTGGCGTCCGCCGGCACCAAAGTGCTGGCGTTCAGGTTCGTCGATCGGAATGGAACGCCAGCGCTGCAGCAAGCCTGGAGTTCGCGCGACATTGCGACGCCAGCGCCACCCATCGTGATCAACGGCGTGGTGTTCGCCCTCGCCAGCGGCGGCCCGCGCAGCGGTCCTGCGGTGCTCTATGCCATCGACGGCCGATCGGGAAAAGACTTGTGGAATAGCGGCAGTGCCATCACCTCGTTCGTGCGGTCGGGAGGCCTGTCGGGTGGAGATGGCCAGGTTTATGTCCCGACGTACGACAACACGTTGTACGCCTTCGGTATTCCACTCGAGCACTGACAGGAGTTCGAAGATGAAGAGAGTGACGCACCTTTTGGCGCTCGTATGCTGCTGTGTGACCGTCGTCATCGGCGCGCAGCGTGGCGTCTCGCAACATGGCCAGACGGCGACCGACTGGGTGACCGACGGAGGCGACAATCAGCGTACAGGCTGGGCCAGGGCGGAGACGATTCTCAATAGAGACAACGTCAAAGATCTGAAGCTTTCCTGGACGATGGCGACCGAGAATCAGCCACGGGCGCTCCATTCACTGATGCCGGTGCTTGTCATCGGCGAGTTGACCACGTCGAGCGGCCGCAGGCAGGTGGGCATCGTCAACGGCATTTCTGACAACCTCTACGGGTTCGACGTCGAGACCGGCAAGATGCTTTGGCACAAACACTGGCTCTACGAAGGGCAGGTCCAGCCAGGGGTCGATCCGCTTCATCTGGGATTCCTTCGCCCCGGCGGCAGTAGCGACACGCCGGTTGTCGGCCCGCCCGATGCGGCAGGTAGACGGCCGGTGTATTTCGTGACCGGCGACGGGATGCTGCACATCGTGAATGCGGCAGACGGGGAAGACCTGGAGGCGCCTTACATGTTTCACACCGGTAAAGGCTGGAGCCTGAACCTCGTGGGGAATGTTCTGTGGATGGCGAACACATACGCGCAGAGTACGTTGACGGCCGTCCGCCTGGACGACCCCCAGCACAAAGTCATGAATTTCAACGCGGGCAGCGGTGGAGCCTGGGGCCGCCGCGGCGCGGCGATCGACTCAACTGGAACGGCGTGGACCACAACGGGCGATGGTATCTACGATCCGTTGAGCGTCCCGCCGAGATATGCCAACAGCGTGATCGGCGTCCACATCGTCGGCGACACGCTGCAGTTGAAGGACTACTACACGCCGACGAACTGGCAATGGCTGCAGAAACGCGATCTCGATCCGAATAACACGCCGACGATCTTCTCGTACAAAGGGCGCGAGCTGATAGCCGCCTCGGGAAAGGAATGCCGGGTGTACCTGCTCGATCCGAAGTCAGCCGGTGGAGCCGATCACCAGACGCCACTCTACAAGACGCCGCTCTTCTGCAACGAAGAGGTCGATTTTCAGGACGCCGGCAGTTGGGGCGCGATGTCTACGTGGGAAGATACCGACGGAACCCGGTGGATTCTTGCGCCGTTCTGGGGACCGGTGCACTCCAAGTTCAAGTTTCCCATCACGAACGGCGCGGTGAGCGACGGCGGAGTCGCCGCCTTCAAACTCGAAGAGCGCGACGGGAGACTGCAGATCGTTCCGGTGTGGGTGTCGCGCGACATGAAGCGGGGCGAGCCGGTCATCATCGCGAATGGCGTGGTGTTCGGATATGGAAGCGGAGAAGAAACCAAACAGTCGTTCTCCGATCTCGGGTTACAGTTCGATTCGACGATTCGCGCGGCGAAAGGCACGCGCGCCACCATTTACGCCCTCGATGCGCGCACCGGAAAAGAGCTGTGGTCGAGCGGCGATCAGATCAAGACCTGGAATCATTTCGCCGGATTGACCGTTGCCAACGGACGCGTCTACCTCGGCACCTATGATGGTGTGTTGTATTCGTTCGGGATTCCCAGGTAGCGGGACACCGAAAAGGAGATTGCCATGCGGCATGCCGGGATTTCTGCGGCGGTTCTGATCGCGATTCCTGTCTTCCTCGCGAGTGGCGCTGCGCAGCAGCCCTACGCGCCCAAACAAAGCGATCGGCCTGAGGTACTGGCGCAGGACGAACCGGGCTTTCAGCCGATTTTTGACGGCCGGACGCTGGCAGGGTGGGAAGGCAATCCGACGTATTGGCGAGCCGAGAATGGGGTCCTGGTGGGCGAGATTACACCGGCGACCGTGATCAAGAGCAACACCTTCATCATCTGGCGCGGCGGCCGGCCGAAAGACTTCGAGTTGAAGCTCGACTTCCGCATCACTGAAACCGGGAACAGCGGGATCAATTATCGCAGCGCGGTTGTGCCCGATACCGTCACCCCGGACAATAAGTTCGCGATGCGCGGCTATCAGTTCGATATCGACGGCAGAAAGATGTACACAGGAAACAACTACGAAGAGAAGGGCCGCTTGTTTCTCGCCGTGCGCGGTCAGATGACGCACGTGGTGGGAGGTCGACCGCCCGTCGTGCTGTCCTCCTTTGCCGAATCCGCAGAACTCGGCAAGCTCGTCACCGACGACTGGAATTCCGCTTACTTGATTGTGCGGGGGAATTCAGCGACGCACATCCTGAACGGCCGCTTGATGTGCGTCACCGTCGACGACGACGCGCCGAATCGGCCGGCTGACGGATTCATTGGCATGCAAGTGCACGTCGGCCCGCCGATGAAGATCGAGTACCGGAATATCCGCCTGAAGAATTGGTAGAGAAGGTTCTAAGGTTCTAGCGTTCTAGGGTTCTACGGTTCTTGGAACACTAGAACCATAGAACCCTAGAACGCTAGAACGCTAGAACCCTGGAATTTAGTGCTTCTTGCGCAGTCCCGGCAGGCCTTCTTCAAACAGCGTGTAGACCGTCGGCACGAACACCAGCGTGATGAACGTCGACGTCAGGAGCCCGCCAATGACGACGCGCGCCAGCGGCACCTGCAGTTCGCTGCCTTCACCGATGCCGAGCGCCATGGGCACCATGCCCAGCATGCACGCAAGCGATGTCATCAGGATTGGGCGAAGCCGCGTGCGACCGGCCACTTCGACGGCTTCGCGTAGCGCCATCTTGTCGCGGCGCCTCAACACGTTGGTGTAGTCGACGAGCAGAATTGCATTGCTGACGACGATGCCACCCAGCATGATGACGCCGAGATACGCCTGCAGGTTGAACGACGTGTTGGTCAGATAGAGTGCCAGCACGACACCGATGGCTGCCGTGGGCACCGAGAACATGATGATGAACGGATCGCGAAGCGACTCGTACTGCGAGGCCATGACGGCATAGACGAGGATCAGGGCCAGGATCAGCACCATCCGGAGCTCATTGAATGCTTTCGCCTGCTGCTCGACCTCCGCACCGAATCCGACGCTGAACCCCTGTGGCCGCGACAACTGAGGCAGGCGATCGTTCACCGCGCCGACGGCCTGGCTGAGAGACACTTCAGGATCGGCGCTGACTGTGATGAGGCGCTCCTGATTCTTGCGATCGATCTGCGCAGGGCCGAGTTGCGACTGGATTTTCATCAGGTTCTTGGCAGGCAGTGACACGCCAGACTGCGTTGTCACCATGACGTCATCAACGTCGCCGACATACTGCCGATCTTCTTCGCGCAGGCGAACCACGATGGGGTATTCAAACCCGCCCTGGCGGAACTGTGCGGCAATCGTGCCACCGACGTTCGTCCGGATGGTGTTCGCCACCTGTGTGGTATTCAGGCCGAAGAGCGCAGCCTTCGGGCGATCGACCTGGACGGCCAGTTCGGGGCGCGCATCGTCGCGGCTGAGCCGTGGATCGGCCACGCCCGGCGTCGTCTGAAGCAGGTCCATCACGTCCTGGGCGATGCGTCGCGATTCGGTCAGATCTTCGCCCCGGATTTCAACCGACATGCGGCCTCCGCCGTTGCCGACGCCGCCCGACATCAATCGATCGATCTGGTTGTTGCCGCCGCTGGCGTTCGCGCGGACGATGACGCCCGGAATGCCGGTCAGCTGACGCCGCAAGTCGTATGCGATCTGCTCGCTGGATCGCTTTCGTTCGTCTTTGGGCTTCAGGAACATGGTCAGGAAGCCGCGGGCCGTGCCTCCACCGCCAAACCCGCCGCCGCCACCACCGCCGCCGCCGCCGGACTGACCCGCGCTGGCGATGACGGTTACGGCTTCCGGCACGAGCTCCTTCACGCTTTGTTCGAGGCGCGACATGATCGCATCGGTGCGCTCGATGCGCGTGCCTGGCGCGAGCTCGGCCGACAGCTGAATGACGCCCTCATCGGTCTGCGGCGCCAGCTCGGTGTTCAGAAGCGGGAACATCAGCACGGCCGCGACCACCGACAACACGCCGACGCCGATGACGATTGGGCGGTGGTTGAGCGCCGAATGCAGGAACCGCTTGTAGAGGTCGTCCATGCCTTCGAGAAAATTTTCGCTCGCGGTGAAGATCTTTCCGCCAAGGCCTTTGCGCTCCTCGGGGGGCGGGGGCAGCTTCAGGAGGTTCGCGCACAGCACCGGCACCAGCGTGACGGCGACGAGCAGCGACATCAGCAGCGAAAAGATGACGACCACCGACAACTGGCGGAAGAGGATGCTCGAGATGCCGGTCAGGAAGAGCAGGGGCACAAAGACGGCGATGTGCGTCAGGATCGACGCAACGATGGCCGACCAGACTTCCTCGCTGCCCTCAACGGCGGCGGTCACGCGGTCCTTGCCGTGTTCCATGTGCCTGAACGCGTTTTCGAGCACGACGATCGAAGCGTCGACCACCATGCCGATGCCGAGCGCAAGTCCTCCGAACGTCATGACGTTCAGGGTGAATCCGGCGAAGTACAGCAGGGCGAACGTGCCGATCACCGAGATCGGGATCGACGTGCACACGATGAGCGTCGAGCGGAAGCTGCGCAGGAACGCAAAGATGATGAGCGTGACCAGCAGCGATCCGAGCAACGCGTGCTCCTGCACCGAGCTGATCGAGCGGCGGATGTACACCGAGCTGTCGTCGAGTACCGTGACCTTGATGTTGGGCATTTCGACGTTGATGCGGGCGACTTCTGCCTTCACGGCCTCGGCAATCTCGACCGTGTTCGTGCCGGATTGCTTCTGCACCTGCATGCGGACGCCGGCCTTGCCGTTGATACGCAAGAGCGATCGGACGTCTTCGGTCGTGTCCTTGACCTCAGCCACGTCGCGCAGGTAGATCGGCACGCCGTTCCGGGTCATCACGACCATGTTGCGGATCTCGTCCAGGTTCTGGAACTGAGCCTGGCTGCGCAGCAGATACGTGCGCTCGCCCTGGAAGACCTCGCCGAGCGGCGTATTCTGATTCTCCGAGCGGAGGAGCAGGTTAATACGTTCGACGGGCAGATCGAGCGCCGCGACTTTTTCTTTCGAGAGTTCGACGTGAATCTGGCGGCGTAGTCCGCCACCGGTCGTAACCGAGGCGACCCCGCTGACGCGCTCGAGACGCGGGCTCAACTGGTTCTCGCCGATTTCCCTCAGTGTGACGCGGTCATAGTCGCCTTCGATGCCGAGGCTCATGATCGGCTGCGCGTTGGAGTCCTGGCGGAAGATCGTGAGTGCCTCAGCCTCGAGCGGCAAGCGGCCGCGCACGCGGTCGAGACGCGTCCGCAGGTCGTCCATCGCCTCGTTGAGGTCGGTGCCCCAGGTGAACGAGAGGCGGACGATGCTCGAGCCTTCCTGCGACGTAGAGTTCACCTGCTCGAGGCCGGCGACGGCGCTGACGGCCTGCTCGATAGGCCTCGTCAGGATCTGTTCGATTTCCTGGGGCCCGACACCCGGATAGCCCACGCGAACCGTCACGGTTGGGTACGTCACGTCGGGCAGCAGGTCGACCGGGAGGCGCGTCAGTGAAATGCCGCCGAGCAGAATGATCACGGCGCTGATCATGAACATCGTAACGGGGCGTTTGATCGCAGTGGCTGGAATGCTCATGGGGCCTCGATGTAACTAGTGAGCCAGAGAACTGGAGAACCTTAGAACCGTAAAAACTATGGAACCGGGGCGCCGCGTCTTCCGCCCCGACTGCCTTCGCCGCCAGGCGCTCCCTGAGGCTGAATATTCGGCTGATTGCTCTGGCTGGCGCTCGGCGGAGCCGGCGCGCTTCCGCCCTGGCCCTCGCCCGCGTCTGCCGTGGCCGCACCACCGCCTCGACGACCGCCACGTCCGCCAGCTCGCGCACCACCGCGCGCCCCGGCAAGCACGACACGGTCGCCCTCACGCAGGGCCGCGGCGCCTGTCGAAATAATCTTCTGGCCTTCCTGGAGGCCAACAAGCACTTCCGTGACGTCCTGGTGCTCGATGCCGGTCGTCACGCCATGGAACTTGGCGGTTTCACCATCGGCGATGAAGACGCCAATTTTTCCGGAGACGTCGACGATCGCGAGCGTCGGCACGGTCAAGGTCTTCTCGTGTTTTTCCACCGTGAACGTCGCTCGCGCGTACATGCCCGGCTTCAATCGGAACGTCTGGTTCGGAACCTCGATCTCCACCTGCGCCGTGCGCGTTGCCGGATCCAGGATCGGAGCCACGCGGGCCACGCGGCCGGTGAACGTCTCGCCTGGGTACGCATCGACTTCGATGCTGACCGTCGTGCCCGGGCTGATTCGCCGAAGGTCTCGTTCGACGACGTTGATCACCAGGCGGACAGTGCGAATGTCAACGACCGAAATAAACGAGGTGTTGGCGTTCACGCTGGCGCCGGGGTCCAGTGTGCGCTTGCCGATAAAACCCTCGACAGGCGCGGCGATGACGGTGTTGGACAGGTTGATCTTCAGTTCATCGAGGCGCGCTCTGGATTGCTCCATCTGCGCGACGGCGAGATCGAGCTGAGCTTGTGCCGCCTGGTAGCGCGAGTCGGTGTCGTCGAAGGTCTGGCGGGGCAGAAGGTCGCGCTCGAGCAGGCTGCGCGATCGTTCGAGGTTGTTGAGCGCCAGTTTAAGGTCGGCCTGACGCTGGCGAATCGAGGCCTGCGCAACGCCGTACGACGCTTCGGCCTGTTTGACCTGCTCCTGTATTTCGCGGTCTTCGATCTTCGCGATCCGCTGACCCATGCGGACGTGATCGCCCATCTTCACGTACACGTCCTCGAGGCGCCCTGCAGCCCTCGGCACGGCGTCGACCGTGGCGGCGCCAATGAGGTTGCCGACGACCGTCACGGTGTCGATCATGTCCGCGCGCGTCACCGAGGCCATCTCAATCGTGAGAGGCGGTCGAGGTCCGCCGCCGAACCCGCGGCCACCGCCGCCAAATCCGCCGCCGCCGAAGCCCCCACCACCGCCAGTGTCCGGACGAGCCTGCCGGCCGCCGCGTCCGCCGCCGGCTGCACCGGGATCCTGCGCCGATGCGCTCTCGACGCGATCGCCGGTGAAGTAATAAGCCGCCGCGCCGCCGGCAATGACGACGATCGCGGCGATGATTCCGTATTTGCGCATAGTTACCGAGGGCCTCTCTCTTAACGCGCGCCGGCCTGCTGCACGCGGTCGTACTCGACAAGGGACTTGCGATAGTTCAGCAGCGCGCGCAACTCCGAGTTCTGCGCGTCGCGCAGGTCGCGCTGCATCTGCACCACTTGATAGTTAGTTGACATCCCGACTTCGAACCGGCTCATTTCCGCATCGAGGCGCCGCTGCGACAGGTCGCGTGCCGCCCGGGCCGCCGCCAGCGATTCGGTGCTGTTGGTGACCTGCAGCGCGGCGTTGGTCACCTCGGTGGCAACCGTCAATTCGGAGGCACGAATCTGCGCCTGATTCTGCTGAAGCAGCAGACGCGTCCGCGCGGCCTGGGCTTCGGCGGTGTTGCCGCCGATCGGGTAGCTGATGTTGACCGCAAGATTCCAGTTGGGGTAATCACGGCCGAACAACGTGCCCAGGGCGTTGGAATACCCTCCATCAACGAGGACTCCCGTCCGCACGCGATCGAGCCCGGTCGAATTGAAGGCGTACTGCGTGCCTCCAAGACCGGAGGCACCGTAGGACACGACAGCATCAATATCGGGGAGAGATTGGTCGCGCTGCGATTTCAGCACGACGCTATTGCTGTTGAAATTGTTCCTGGCGATCTGCAAGTCGGTGCGTTGCTGCAGGGCTGTGCGCACTGCACCCTCGACATCGATGGAGACCGACTGGAAATCAGGCCGGTCCACGGGATCGATGTGCTGCGTCCAAAGGGGATCGTTCGTCCCACCGACGATAAGCCGCTTCAGCGCGAGCTCCGCGGTGCGCATGAGGGCCAGCGAAACAGTGAGCGTTTGTTGACGCGTGGCTTCTTCCGCTTCGGCCTGGACGACGTCCATGGGCGCCATCGTGCCGACTTCTACGCGTACTTTGTTGTCGGATAGCAGCTTTTGCGCCAGGGTGAGCGACTCGCGGGCGACGTCGACCGCCTGGATGGTGTAGGCGTAGTCCCAGTACGCGCTTCGCACGTTCGCGAGGGTGTTCGTGGATCGCGCCCTCAAATTCAGGTCGGCGTTGTCGCGATTGATGATCGTCGTCTGCATCTGCTGACGCGTCTGATCGATCTTGAAGCCCCTCATCAGCGGCTGTGTGTAACTGAACAGGTACGAGCTGTTGTACTGAGGGTCGAACGACGCAATCTTGTCGGTCGGTGAAACGACCTTCGAATTGCTGAAGGCCAGCGCTGCGACACCGCCGTACCACTGCATGTTCTGGCTGAGGCCCGCGTTGTACGTCATCGTCGATACGCTCGGACTGCCGGGGTTCAGCAAGTTCGACGGTGGCCGTGTGTTGTCGCGGCGGCCGAACGTGGAGGTCGCCACGGGCTTGTAGTTGGCGCGCAGCGACGCCAGCGTCAGGTCGAAGGTCTGTGGATTCAACCGCTCGACCGCCAACTCGAGGTTGTTATCGAGGGCGTGCCTCACGGCTTCGTCCAGCGTCATCGGCGTGTTCACGGCACCGACGACGGCAATTGACGGCGACGGATCCTGGGCGGCACGCGTCAGGGCCGACGCCCGCAGGTTGTCGTTGTAGCGCTCGACGGCCTGCTTCACGAGATCTTCGGTGCGCAGTTTCTGCTCGGACGGCGCCTGGGCGAACAGCGCAGCCGACGCGAACAAGACAAACGAAGTAGATGCGACGAACGTTCTGTAACTCATTACTCCTGACTCCTCGAAAATGAAAAAAATCGCGCTGGCCTAACGGGAACCGTTCCTGTCGTGGTCGCGATCCCGCTTTGAGATCGCCTGCAGCAGCAGCCGCTGCTCCGGCGTAAGAACGCTATGAATACGGACGAGCATGCTCGTCCGCTCTGAGCTCACCTTGAATCGCGCCAACTCCAGCGAATCCGCTGCTCGCAGCAACTCGCGCTCGCTGGCGGCACCCTGCTTCATCAGTTGGGAAAAATCGCTTTGGGCGCGATCGAAGTCTTCCTTCTGTACCTTCATCCGATCCATTGACGCCTGGAAGATCTTCTCGATGTGTGCCGTCTGCTCGGCCGTCAGCTTGAGCTCCTGGCGGTACTTCTCGGTCGTCCACCAGCGGGACGGGGGCTTGGCGCTTGGACCGTTCGAAGGGCCTTGAGGCTTCGGGCCCTGCTGCTGACCTAGTACGGCCACCGAAAAGAGACAGACGAAGATGGAGGCAAAAATTCTCGTAGTCATGCGTCTAAACCCAAATACGACGGTCGTATACGGGGTGTTTACGATGGTTCAGGGGTATGCCCGCAGAAGGTCGCCAGGTTCCGAACCGTTGCGCCCACCAGATTGTCGGGAGTTGAGGCCCCGGAAGTCAAACCAATAGAGAGGTTACGGGCTTCCGGCAGCCACCCCTGGCTCCTGACTTCCGCCTTTTCGCCGGCAGGACGGTGGCGGATGACGGCGGGCGACTCGAGACACTCGGGATCGGCAATGTGGAATGTCGGCACCCGTTGAGCGCAAATACGGGCGAGGTTGCACGTGTTGCTGCTGTTATACCCGCCAATCACGATCATCAAGTCGAGTGTCTGCTCCTTCAGGAGGTTGACGACAGCGTCCTGCCGATCCTGGGTTGCGCTGCAGATGGTGTCGAAAGCCCGGAAACGCACGCCCATTTCGACTTCTCCAAAGCGATCCAGCATTGCCTGCCGAAAGAGCTCCTGAACCTGCAGCGACTCCGACATCAGCATCGTGGTCTGGTTGGCCAGCCCCACGCGTTGAAAGTCACGGTCGGGATCGAATCCCGGTGAGACCGCGTTGCGGAAGCGCGCAAGGAATGTCTCCCGGTCGCCGCCGTGCCGAATGTAGTCGCACACGAGGTTGGTTTCCTCGATATTCAGGACCACCACGAAATGGCCGCGTTTTTCATCGAGTGCCTGAGACGCCGTCGCTTGTGTTTCCTCGTGCCAGACCTTGCCGTGAATGATCGACGTGAAGTCATCTTGCGCGTAGCGCTTCACGTTCTTCCAGACGTTCAGCACCGACCCGCACGTCGTGTCGACGAGCACGCAGCCGAGCCCGACGAATCTCTGCATCTCGCCGGTCGTCACGCCAAACGCGGGCAGGATGACGACATCCTGCGGCCCGAGCGTGCTGCTGTCGACACCGGGATCGGACAGAAACTGAATGCCCTTGTCGCGAAGCCGTTCGTTGACGTGAGGGTTATGGATGATCTCGCCCGTCAGAAAAATCCGTCGGTCGGGGAAACGCTCGCGCGTCTGGTATGCGTAGTCGACCGCGCGGTCCACCCCATAGCAGAACCCGAACTCGCGGGCGAGATGAATCGTGAGCCGCCCGGATCGATAGCTGTAGCCATCGGCCTTGATTTGCTCGACGAGTTCACTGTGATAGTTGTCGTTCAGCTCGGACGCGACCGCGTGTTTCAGGTCGAGCCCTTTTCGGAAAACGAGCGAGGAGGTCATTACCGGATGTCGAGGCTCGCTTCCTGCAGCTCGGGCGGAGTCGTCATGACGTCGATGGCCCTCAGCTCGAGCACGCGACGGGGTCCGTCGAGGGCGTCCTCGATTTCCATCAGAATCTGTTCATCGCGCGAGTCGGCAACGTAGCGCGCCCGGGCGATCGATTCGGCTGCCGCCGGCGCCTGAAGCAGCCGGCTGGCGGCGCCGGAAGACGCACGGCGGTCCATCGCAAATCCCAGAAACAAGCCTGCGGCAAGGCCCGCGGCTGCCGCGCCGGCCACCCAGCGGCGTGCCGGGCCAAGCACACGTCGCACGACCGGGTTGGGACTGGAGTGGCCAGGGAAGAGCAGCACCTCGGCTGGATGCCCCTGGCGCTCGAGGCGGCGGAGGATACGGTCGCGCTGTTCGTGCAGCCGGTCGTTCGTGAACACGGCATCGGCCTCGCGCACGGCGTCTTCGCGGATCTGCTCGAGTGCCCGCGCGAGATCGTCGAAGCGCGCCTTGCACTGGCCGCATTCGGAAAGGTGTTGGTGGTCGCCTGCGACCACATAGGATTCCATCAACTGCTCGTCACTTAAGTGAGGGAGCGGTTCAAAACGCATGACGATGCCCCTCCATTGCCGTTCTGAGCTTCCGGACGGCGCGGAACAAGTGCACTCGAACGGTCGACTCGTTCAGGCCCGTGATCGCCGCCACATCCCGGGTCGAGTGATCGTTGTAGTGGCACAACATGAAGACCAGACGCTGCCGTCCAGGCAGCTTGCGCACGGCGGTCATCAGGAGGTCGCGCCACTCGCGAGCCAGCAGTGCATCTTCTGGCGATCGGTCCGCCGGCCGGATGGCGCGCTCGACTGTGTCCTGATCGCGGCGCCCGATATCGGCCACCGGCATGAGCCAACGCGCGCGGCGCGTGCGGGCTTTCTGCCGATCCAGGCAGCCATTAATCAAAATTCGCGTGAACCACACTTCGAACGACAAGCCCCGCTGGAACGACGCGATATGCGTGTACGCTTTCACAAACGCATCCTGCACGGCTTCGTCCGCATCGGCGGCATCGTGCAGGTAGTGCCACGCGATGCGCGACGCGCGGCGCTGCTGTCGCGCGACGATTTGAGAAAACAGGTCGCGGGCGCCTCCATGATTTCCAGCGGCCTCGAGATCTTGCACCTGACCTGCGAGATCGGTTTCCAGCTCCGGCGCACGGGCAGACCCCGAGGCAAGGCGCTCCTCCCCAGGAGCGACAGAGGGCATAACCCTCGCCGAAAGCGCTGATACACCGGCCGTCACGTGGTCGCGCCTGCTCATACTTGGATACGACGCTCCGAGGCTTTCATTTACAGCAGTTTACGGGTGCTCGACGCCCTTAATGATACCAGATACCATGAGCCGGTGCTGTTTGAACCGGTCATTGGCCTCGAAATTCACGCCAGACTGCTAACTGAAACCAAGATCTTCTGCGGCTGCAGCACGCGGTTCGGCAATCGCCCGAATACGAACGTCTGCCCGGTATGCCTCGGGCTGCCTGGCGCCCTGCCGGTGCTGAACCGCCGGGCCGTCGATTTTGCCGCCAAAGCCGCGCTCGCCCTGAACTGCGAGGTCCAGGAGCGGTCGATTTTCGCCCGGAAGAACTACTTCTATCCGGACCTGCCGAAGGGCTACCAAATCTCTCAGTACGAGCTGCCGCTGGCGACCGAGGGCGCGCTCGAGTACACCGCCAACAGCGTCAGCAAGCGCGTCGGCATCATCCGGGTGCACATGGAAGAAGACGCGGGAAAATCGCTGCATGAAGGCTTTGCCGATTCGGATCAGAAGACGTATCTCGACTTCAATCGCAGCGGCACGCCACTGATTGAGATCGTCACACACCCCGACTTGCGGTCCGCCGCTGACGCCGCGGATGCGTTCCGGCGCCTCCGCGAGATCCTGACAACGCTTGGGGTGAACGACGGCAATATGGAAGAGGGAAGCCTTCGCTGTGACGCCAACGTTTCTGTGCGGCCAGTGGGACAGCAGACGCTGGGCACGAAAACCGAGGTGAAGAACATCAACTCCTTCCGCTATCTCGAGAAGGCACTGGAGTACGAAATCGGGCGGCAGACCGGCGTGCTGCAGTCGGGCGGCACCATCGTGCAGGAGACGCGGCTCTGGGACGCGGACGCCGGCGAGACGTTCTCGATGCGGAGCAAGGAAGACGCGCACGACTATCGATACTTTCCCGAGCCGGACCTGCCGCCTGTGCAGCTCGCGCCGGCGCGCATCCAGGAAATCCGCGGCACAATTCTCGAGCTGCCGGACGCGCGGCGCCTGCGGTTGATGGCGGATTACGGTTTGTCCGAGCTGGACGTGAAGGCGCTCGAGCGCAGCGACCTCGTCGCATTGTTCGAAGGCACCGCCAAAGCGGCCGGCAACGCGAAGGCCGCGTTCAACTGGATCTCTGGCGAGGTCGCGCGGAAGCGAAACGAACTGGGCGAGCGGTTCGACCGCGAGCGCGTGTTGCCGCAGTCGCTGGCGAAATTGATCGGCATCGTCGAGAGCGGGGCAATCAGCGCGTCGATCGCCAAGACGGTGTTCGAGCGGATGTACGACAGCGGCCGCAGCGCAGACGAGATCGTCGAGCAGGACGGGCTCGCGCAGATCGGCGACGAGGGTGCCCTGATGGCCAGTGTTCGGTCGGTGATCGATGCCAATCAGGACGCCGTCGCTCAGTATCGCAACGGCAAGACGGGGACGATCGGATTCCTCGTCGGTCAAGTGATGAAGGCAACCGGCGGAAAGGCCAAGCCCGCGCTTGTGAACGATCTGTTGCGCCGGGAGCTGGACCAGTAGAAACTGTTGCTCGCGTGATCGAAACGCATCAACTCTCCAAACTCTACAGTCGCGGTGTCTACGCGCTTCGTGACCTCTCGATGAAGATCGAGAAGGGCGAGTTCGTCTTTCTGACGGGCCCAAGCGGCGCCGGCAAATCTACACTGCTTCGGCTGCTGCTGCGCGAGAGCCTGCCAAGCGAGGGATCGATTGTCGTCGCCGGCCGCAACCTCGCAAGGTTGACGCCGCGTCAGGTTCAGGCCTATCGCCGCAGCGTCGGGTTCGTGTTCCAGGATTTCAAGCTCATTCCCCGCAAAAC
This sequence comes from Vicinamibacterales bacterium, assembly GCA_023717525.1. GTDB lineage: Bacteria > Acidobacteriota > Vicinamibacteria > Vicinamibacterales > JAMQPK01 > JAMQPK01. The sequence goes on from JAMQPK010000235.1 coordinate 80,460, forward strand.
CGTTCTGGAGAACGTGTCGCTGGTGCCGCGAGTACTGGGCGCCCCGGTGTCGACGCAGCAGCGCAAGACCTTTCAAGTGTTGAAGTGGGTCGGCCTTCAGCACCGGATGAACGCGTTTCCCATGGAGTTGTCGGGCGGCGAGCAGCAGCGCGTGGCGATCGCGCGCGCGCTCGTCAACGATCCGATGCTCATTCTGGCGGACGAACCGACGGGGAACCTGGATCCCGACCTGTCGCTCGACATCATGAACCTGCTGCGGGAAGCGAACGCGCGCGGTACGACCGTTCTCGTGGCGACGCACGACCGCGAGCTCATCCGGCGAGTCGGCCGTCGAGCCGTAGCGCTCGACCATGGGCGGCTGATCGACGCCGACGAACACGCGGGGGCGGAGGCCGATGCGGGCGCTTAGGTATTTCCTCGACGAAGCGGTGGCCAGCCTATGGCGAGGCGCGAAGACGACGCTCATCGCGATTGTGACGATTGCGGTTGCCTTTTTCGTGCTCGGGGGCTTCCTGATGATCACGACGAATCTGGAGCGGCTGCTGTCACGTTGGCAGGAGGCCGCGGAATTCTCCGTGTACCTGCGCGACGAGGCGGCAGCAGAGCAACGGACGGGGATTGAGACCGTTCTGCGCGGAAGCCACCTTGTGCGCGCGCTCGAGGTCATCTCCAAGGAAGAAGCCCTGAAACGATTCAAGCGCGACTTTGGGGCCCTGGCCGAAGCGACGGGGGATTTGACCGAGAATCCGCTGCCCGCCTCGATCGAGGTGCGTCTGGTGCCGGATGCGAACCCCGCAGATGTCCAGGCGCTCGCCGCGAAGGCATCGTCCCTGCCGGGGGTAGCCGACGTCCGCTACGATCGCCAATGGATTCAGCGCCTTACGAGGGCGGTCGATCTGGTTCGGGCGGGAGGGTTCGGCTTGGCGGCCATTCTGGTGCTGGCGGCGGCGCTTACCGTAGCCAGCGTGATTCGCCTGGCCCTCGTGGTACGCCGTGAAGAAATTCACATCATGCAGCTCGTTGGCGCACCGCTTGGCTACATCGGCGGTCCTTTCGTCGTCGAAGGTCTTCTTCAGGGCGGGGCTGGCGCCGGTATTGCCCTCGGGATGCTGTGGATGACGTTTTTGTTTGCTCGTGCGAGGATGAACCCGCTGCTGATCAACGGGATCGACCCTGCCGGGCTGGCCTTTCTGCCTCTGTCGATGATCGCCGCGATTCTGGCCGGCGGGATGATTGTGGGATGCATCGGCGGGCTGATTGCCGCCCGGACTGCTCGTGAGATTGCTGACTGAGAAAAACGATTGAAAAGGGTTCCCGATCCCCTCTAGACTGGATCTACCCGTTACATGACGCAGTCGAAAGCCCCTGGGACTCTGACTGATTTTTATCGGGAAGAGTTTCTGAAACATCAGCGCTGTCTTGAACGGCAGCGCGAGTACTACTCACACAGCGCGATCGCATCGGTCGAACAAGCCCTCACCCGCGTCATTGCCCAACTCGAACAGCTCTCCACGAAAGATAACGCCGATCAGGTGGTGAGCGGCCTTCTCAGGAAATTCAATGTGGTGACAGGCCTATCGGGCTGGAGCGATCCGAAGAACGTCCACTGAGATTCCGTCCCTGTCCATTTTTCGCCAGCACTTCCTGACCATCGCGCGCGGAGCGATCGACGCCGCGTCCCCACACCGTCTCATCGACCGCACCCTGCGCGACTCCGACGTCGCCTCACGGCTGGAAGGGCGCACGCTTCGGGTGATCGCGGTCGGTAAGGCCGCGCCGTTCATGGCCGTGGCGTTTGCAGAGAGCGTGCGCTCCCAGATCCGTGACGGCATTGTCATCGGAACCCACCTTCCGATCGAACTGCCGGCGCCGTTTGAATGGATACCGTCCAGCCACCCGCTGCCGGACGAGCGCAGCGTGGCGGCCGGCCGGCGAGCGCTCGATCTCGCCAGGCAAACCGACGCTCAGGAGACCCTCGTTGTGTTGCTGTCAGGGGGCGCCTCGGCGTTGATGGCCGTGCCGGCGGGGAGTTTGACGCTCGATGACAAGCGAACGGCGGTGAACGCCCTGCTGAAAGGCGGCGCCGACATCACCGCGCTGAATACGATTCGGAAGCATCTTTCTGCCGTGAAGGGTGGGCGCCTGGCGGCGGCGGCACAGGGCCCCACCGTCTGCTTCGCCATTTCCGATGTCGTTGGCGATGACGTCAGCGTGATCGGATCGGGACCGACGGTTGCGGATCCGTCGACGTATCGGGATGCGTGGAGTTACGTCGAGCGCTACGGCGTCGAGCGTCAGCTGACGGCTGCGGCTCTGGGTTATTTACGCGCTGGTTTGGAAGGCAAGATCGAGGAAACGCCCAGTCCCGGCGACCCTCGGCTCGCGCGCTCTTTGACCCGGGTGGTCGGTGGACGCTTTCATGCGATGACCGGCGCCGCCGAAGCCGCGCGGTCCCTCGGTTACGACGCCGTGACGATCGACGAGCCGGTTGTCGGCGATGCGCGGACGCAGGGTCCGAGTCTGTTGAATATGGCGAGGGCCGTCGCCGCGGGGAAAAGCCGGCCGCTTGCGGTGATTGCCAGCGGCGAGACGACGGTCAAGGTGGCTGGCAAGGGACGAGGCGGCCGCAATCAGGAGATGGCCTTGTCGGTTGCGGGGGCGCTCGCGAATGATTCAGGCGAGGTTGCGGTCGCCAGCATTGGGACCGATGGCATCGATGGGCCTACTGATGCAGCCGGGGCATTCACCGACACCACAACCGCCGTCCGCGCCAGGCAGCAGTCGCTCGATCCTCTCGCCTATCTTGCCGACAACAATGCCTACGCCTTCTTCGAGCGGCTGGGTGACCTCATCATGACGGGCCCCTCGACGACGAATGTCGGGGATATTCAGATCGTACTTTTCAGATAGGTGTCAGGCGATAGTCGATAGACGTTGGTCGTTAGTCCCAGTCGTTGGTCGTTGGTCCTCGCCATTGCTCAACGCAACGAGAGCGAAGAAAAGGGGCTGGATATGGGCATTCTTGGCCGCAGACTACTAGCGATCGCGGCGGTTCTGATTCTCGGTCATGTTTTGCTTTTCATGCTGGCATATTTGTTTTTAGACATCCCCACATGTTGCTGAACGTGCATCGACCCAACCACCGCGGCATCGTTCGACGTATGAACGCTCCAATCGTATTGGTGCCAGCCGCGCAGCCAATGTGTTTTACTTGAACTGAGACCAACGACCAACGACTGGGACTAATGACCAACGACCAACGACCAACGACCAAGAAGTGATAAACCGCGAAAATATTCTGAAGTTGATGCGCGACAAGGTCACGCATCCTGCGACGCCACGTGAGCTGCTGCGCACTCTTCGCATTCCTCAGGAGGAGCGCGCGACCTTTCGCCGACTCCTGAAGATGCTCGTCACGTCTGGCGAGTTGATTGAAACCAAAGGCGGGCGCATCGGCCTGCCCGACAAGATGGATCTCGTCGTCGGGCGGCTCGAGACGCATGCGAGCGGGTTCGGCTTCGTCATTCCCGACAAGACCGGCGAAGCGACGCCGGACGTCCACATTCCCGCCGGGAACATCAAGGAAGCGATGCACGGTGATCGTGTCCTCGCCCGAATCGAACGCCGTACGGGCGACGATCGCATCGAAGGCCGAATCATCCGAATTCTCGAGCGCGGCAGCTCGACCATCGTCGGTCGATTCGATCGAGACGAGTCCGGGCTTGGGTTCGTGCAGCCGTTCGACCGGCGGGTACTGACCGATGTGCACATTCCAACCGGCCAGTCGGCGGAGGCCGAGGTGGGCGAGATGGTTGCCGTGGAGATCACCCGATGGCCGACGCCGGCGCGCGGGCCGGTGGGCCGGGTCATACAGGTACTCGGCAACATCGATGAGAAGGGGGTCGATACCGAAATCATCATCAGAAAGTTCGCCATCCCCGACGCCCATGGGGAGGCGGCCGTCGAAGAGGCTCGTGGATTCGGGACGGTGTCGCCCGCCGACATCGCTGGCCGGACGGATTTTCGCCAGACGACCACCGTGACCATTGACGGCGAGCACGCGCGCGATTTCGATGACGCGATCAGCATCGAGAAACTGGCGAATGGCCACTATTGGCTGGGCGTGCACATCGCGGACGTTGCGCACTACGTCCAGGAGGGAAGCGCGCTCGATCTGGAAGGGTACGATAGGGCCACGTCGGTGTACTTCCCGGACCGCGCGGTTCACATGTTCCCATCGGAACTCGCGACCGGCATCTGCAGCTTGAATCCTCGGGTCGACCGACTGGTGCAGAGTTGCCTGATGGAGATCGACCATCACGGTGCGGTCGTGCGGTACGAGTTTCATGACGGCGTCATCAACACCGCTGCGCGCATGACCTACACCGATGTGCACGCCATTCTCACCGAGAAGCCGGCGGCGCTCATGGGTACGTATCGCGAACTGGTTCCAAAGTTCGAGCTGATGGGCGAGTTATTCCATGTGCTGAACGGCCGGCGCAAGCGCCGGGGCTCGATCGACTTCGACCTTCCCGAAGCAGAAGTCGTACTGGATGACGCCGGCCGCGTGGCCTCGATCGTCGAGTCGGAGCGGAACCTTGCGCACAAGCTGATCGAAGAGTTCATGCTGCTGGCCAACGAGACGGTCGCGTCCTACGTCGATGGGCGCGGGATGCCGAGCCTCTATCGCATCCACGAGCAGCCGGACCCGCTGAAGGTCGAGCAGTTCGAAGAATTCGTCTCAGGATTCGGGTATTCGCTGGCGGCGCCGCCGGGTGGCGTGCGCCCGAGAAACTTTCAGAAGCTGCTCGAGAAACTGCACGACAAACCGGAGGCGCGGCCTATCGCGTTCCTGATGCTGCGGACCATGCAGAAGGCGAGGTATGCCGAGCGAAACCTCGGCCACTTCGGCCTCGCGGCAGATTCGTATACGCATTTCACCTCGCCTATCCGGCGCTATCCCGATCTCGTCGTTCACCGGATGCTTCGCGAAGTGCGGCATCGCGGCATCGACATGGAGCGCGTCGAAGAGCTCGAGCAGGATCTGCCGGGCGTCGCGAAGCACTGTTCCGACATGGAACGGCGCGCCGACGAAGCTGAGCGCGAACTGGTGCAGTGGAAGAAAGTGCGGTTCATGGCCGACAAGGTAGGCGACGAATTCGAAGGCTACGTCACAGGCGTCGCGGCCTTCGGCTTGTTCGTTCAACTATCCGAGCACTTCGTCGAAGGGCTCGTGCACGTGTCGAGCATGGCCGACGACTACTATCGTTTTCTCGAGCGGAGCCACTCGCTGAAGGGAGAAAACACGGGCAAGGTCTATCAGCTTGGTCAGCGGGTGAAGGTGCAGGTCGTGCGCGTCGATATGGATCGCCGCCAGATCGATCTTGGTCTCGTCGAAATTCTCGAAACCGTCAGAGGTGATGAATCACGCCGGGGACCCCGACGCAGTAAGGCGCGCCCGAAGCACGAGCAAAGAAAAGGACCTCGGCGGAAGCAGCGCCCGGGCCGCCGGGAGCGTCGAAAGCGGGGAGGACGAAGGGGCAGATAGCCTCTGTGAGGCTATCCGTCCTTGTGGTCGGGATCCTTCGAGGCGTTCTTGAATTCCTTGATGCCCTTGCCAACGCCCCGGAAGATTTCCGGGATGCGGTTCGCGCCGAAGATCATCACAACGATGACGAGGATGATGATCAGTTCCGGCATGCCTATCCGACCCATAAAACGCTCCTTGCTGACCGCTACACTGTGCCCTGATGCCGAGGTGAAATCGCCCGTTTCATTGTACTCGTAAAGCGAGGCCCGATAGCTACTCGCATAGCCCGTCCGGCGAGCGCCCACTGCCGTGTCCCGAGGAGCCTCCGGCGCAGTCCACGGTAGGGCTGGACACCCCCGACCAGGTCGACGAACACTCGGCGGATGGCCTGGCTCTCCTGGAGCGCGTCCACGAGGAGCGACGAGAACGCCGGCGTAAAGAACATCGCGCCCAGCGCCGCGGCACGAACCAGCTCCGGACGAATTTCGGCGTCGAGCCGTCGCTGGTAGGCGAGTGGAGCATCGGCTGGTGAACGGGACGTCAGCGCGTCGGCGGCCCATTGTCCCGAAAGCAACGCGTAGTAGATCCCCTCGCGCGTGAGCGGATCGACTAACCCCGCCGCGTCACCAAGCAGCATCCAGCCGCGGCCAGCGGAGCGATTCCCGTCGCTGGACTTGTACCCAATGCTGGGAATTGGCCATGCGTACGGTTCCAGGCGCCCGTCTCGATCGAGATCGTGGGATCGAATCCACGCCCGAGACTGTTGCCGCAAATCGGTAGAGGTGGTTCGTTCAGTGGCAGGCGCGCAGATTCCGATGGCAAGGTGATCGGGCCTGGGAAACGACCAGAGATATCCAGGCTGTCGCATCATGGATTTGATGTCGATGGCGGTCGATGTGGCGCCGTGCACGAAGAAACCAGCGGCGACAGAGAGCTGCTGCCGCGAGAACGGGACGGAAAATGTTTTCCGCACGAGACTGTTCGCGCCGTCGGCGCCGAGCACGACGGTGGCCTGGTGCTCGGTGCGGTTGGTGCTCACGAGGGCGGAGGCGCCGGAATCGATGAGGCGCACGCCGGTCACCTTCTCCGCAATCAGCCGCGCACCCGCATGCAATGCCGCATCGACGAGAGCGCGGTCGAATACCGCCCGGCTGAGCACAACGAGCGAACTCGCCGGGGTGGCACCGCGATCAATCAAGGGCACTGCGGCGGCGGCCCCGTGCGGACCCGGCGGTTCCACATTCGCGGACTTTACGACGACGGCCGGCAGCGCCGCGATGTCGACGACGTCCGAAACCAGGGCGAGGGCTCGGCCGGTCAGCCCGCCGCCGCATGGTTTCTCTCTCGGATGCGTCGGATCGAACAGAGAAACCGCGACCCCGGCGCGTGCCAATCGCACGGCCGCCATGGCACCCGCAGGTCCGGCCCCGACAATGGCAACTGAGAACGCCAAACTGTTATAGATTACTGTAGCGATGTCGCATCCACTCGTGATGGCGCTTTTTCCCGATTCAGGTGCAGCAGCGGCAGCCGCGCACGACGTGCAGTCGAGGGGGGTCGCACCGGAGGATTTGTCGGTCGTGGCGGCCAGTCATCGCGAAGAAGGAGAGATCGCCCAGCAGATTGGCGGGAGTCCGGGGACGGAGATCGAAGATTCGCCTGCCGCCGGGCGGCTTGGCGAGCTGAGCGGATACATTCTTGCGGCGATTGCGATCGGCTTCCCAGGGACGGGGACCCTCGTGGCGGCTGGCCCGCTGGCGGCTGAATTGGCCGAAGCCGCCGGGCATGCGGCGGGAGATTTGAAGGCGACGCTCGAGGGCGCCGGGTTGTCGGCGGTCGAGGCTGAGCAGTGGCAGTCGAAGATTCGGGCGGGCGCCGTGCTTATCGGTGTTCACGCACGCGCCGTGAGCGGCGCGGATATCGAGTCCGCCCTCGTGCGCCACGGTGGCGGAAAGGTGATTCACACCGAGTGGAAAGACAACTGAACGGACGCTGAGCGCGCTGGGGGCAAAACGACTATGACGACAGAGGTCGATGCGGGGCGATTTACCGTCGGGGTATTTCAGGACATCGAGTGGGCGGTGCGAGGTGTCGAAGCGCTGAAGAAGCAGGGGCTCGCCGTCGAATCCTTGTCCATTCTCGGAAAGGCATCGCCCGCGCTCGCGGCGTTCATCGAGCGTGAGCTTGGGATGCCACAGTCGTTTGACATCCATGGGATTGGCGCCGTTGTCGCGCGTGGACCCCTCGTCGCCGCGCTGCAAGGCAGCGATCAGGGGCTGCTGAAGCTGGGCGTCTCTGGGACGATGCGCCGCGTCGGGTTTCAGACGCACGATGGCCGAATTTTCGATGCGTTGACGGCGCGCGGAGGCGTGTTGGTGGCTATTCACAGTGAGCCGCGCGCAGCTGATGCGTTGGCGGTTTTGCACTCATACGGCGGCGGAAACGCGGCAATCGGAGCGTGGACGGGGCGGGTCTAGGCAGTGTCGTCTGCGGGTGACAAACCGATGAACCCCGGAACACTGGAACACCTAGTACATTAGAGCTTTGGGGCGCTTTTCTTGGCTTCGGTTTTGCACCTTGCACCCTTCATGTATGGGGCGCAAAATACTCTTGAGACTTCTCATCGCATGAGCGACCTCCGTCCCAACGCCCCACCCGAAACGCGGTTCCTCTTCGAGCAGTCGCAGAAGAGGTCAGTGGAAGCTCTGGGTGTGTCGCTGGCCATTCATGCGGCATTCTTTGGCTTGGCGATCTGGATTGCGCTGCATCCTGCCACCCGGTCTTCGACGCCCTCACTACTCCACGACACGCTCAACAAGGACATCGTCTGGCTTGATATGCCGGGCCCAGGTGGTGGCGGTGGAGGTGGCGGGAACAAGTCGCCGGACCCGCCGCAAATCGCGAAGCTCGAAGGGAAAGACAAGATTACGGTTCCGGTTGTGAAGCCACCGGATTTGCAGAATCCGAATGAAAAGAAGCCGGAAGAGAATCCGATTCAAAACCTGAATATTCCAGCCGAGACATTGTCGGCGGCGAATCAGGTGCTGGCGGGTGCGATGGAAGGCATTCCGACGTCCGACTCGCTCGGGTTGGGCACAGGCGGTGGTGCAGGAACGGGATCTGGAACGGGAATCGGATCGGGTCGCGGCTCTGGTCTGGGCGAGGGATGGGGTGGCGGCACGGGTGGCGGAGCATACAGGCCCGGCAACGGTGTCGACAGCCCGGTTCCGATCTCGCAGCCGAAACCGCAATACACGTCCCAGGCAATGCGGGCGAAGATTCAGGGGACGGTGCTGCTCGAGTGCATCGTGACGCCGGACGGTACCGTCGGGCCGGTGCGCGTGCTGCGGTCCCTCGATCCGACGTTCGGCCTCGATCAGGAAGCGATCAAAGCCGCACGGTCGTGGCGCTTCAAGCCAGGCATGCGCAAGGGAGAGGCCGTGGCCGTGCTCGTGACCATCGAGATGGCGTTTACACTGCGATAGAGAAACTAGAAATTGGAGACTATGAACTAGAAAGTAAGTGGAAAGCAGATACAGAAAAGGCCCGGTGGGTTAAACCCAGCCGGGCCTTTTCACTTTCGAACTTACTTTCCAGTTTCTACTTCTTAGTTTCTAGTTGCCCTTAGTACATCCCGCCCATGCCGCCGCCGCCGTGTCCACCTGGCATCGCCGCTTCCTTCTTGTCTTCTGGAATCTCGGAGACCAGTGCTTCGGTGGTGAGGAGGAGCGATGAGATCGACGCGGCGTTCTGAAGAGCAGTCCGCGCGACCTTGGTCGGATCGATGACGCCCGCTTTGATCAGATCTTCGAACCTGTCGTCCTGTGCGTTATAGCCGAACGCGCCGTCGTGTTCCCTGACCTTCGCGACGATGATGGATCCTTCCTTGCCGGCGTTCGCTGCAATCCAGCGGAGCGGTTCCTCGATGGCGCGGCGAATAATCGCCACTCCGAGCTGCTCGTCGCCTTCCAGCTTCATGTTCTCGAGCGCCTTGCTGGCGCGGATAAGCGCGACACCGCCGCCGGGCACGATGCCCTCTTCGACGGCCGCTTTGGTCGCGTGCATCGCGTCTTCGACGCGCGCCTTCTTTTCCTTCATCTCGGTTTCGGTGGCGGCACCGACCTTGATGACGGCGACACCGCCGACGAGCTTGGCGAGCCGCTCCTGCAGCTTTTCGCGGTCGTAGTCGGAGGTCGTCTCTTCGATCTGCGCGCGAATCTGCTTCACGCGCCCCTCGATGTCCTTCGGGTTCCCGGCGCCTTCGACGATGGTGGTGTTGTCCTTGTCGATCGTCACCTTCTTGGCTTTGCCGAGGTCATCCACCTTGATGTTCTCGAGCTTGATGCCGAGGTCTTCGGTAATGGCCTTGCCGCCGGTGAGGGTCGCGATGTCTTCGAGCATGGCCTTGCGGCGATCGCCGAAGCCGGGCGCCTTCACGGCCGCCGCTTGCAGCGTCCCGCGGAGCTTGTTGACGACGAGCGTCGCGAGCGCTTCGCCTTCGACGTCTTCCGCGATGATCAGAAGAGGCCGGCCCATGCGGGCGACCTGCTCGAGCACCGGGAGGAGATCCTTCATCGAGCTGATCTTCTTCTCGTGGATCAGGATGACCGGGTTCTCGAGCACGACTTCCATGCGCTCGGGATCGGTGACGAAGTACGGCGAGAGATAGCCGCGGTCGAACTGCATGCCTTCGACCACATCGAGCGACGTCTCGAGCGTCTTGGCTTCTTCGACCGTGATGACGCCGTCCTTGCCGACCTTGGCCATCGCTTCCGCAATGATCTTGCCGATCTCGGGGTCGTTATTCGCCGAAATGGTGCCGACCTGCGCAATGGTCTTGTTGTCGCTGACGTCGACCTTCTGCTTCTTCAGGCTCTCGACGACCGCTTCCACGGCCTTTTCAATGCCGCGTTTGAGCGCCATCGGATTCGCGCCGGCGACCACGTTCTTGACGCCTTCGCGATAAATGGCCTGCGCCAGCACGGTGGCCGTCGTGGTGCCGTCACCAGCGAGATCCGAGGTCTTGCTCGCCACTTCGCGCACCATCTGGGCGCCCATGTTGGCGAGCGGATCCTTCAATTCGATCTCTTTGGCCACCGTCACGCCGTCTTTGGTGATCGTGGGTGAGCCGAATTTCTTGTCGAGGACGACGTTGCGTCCTTTGGGGCCGAGGGTTACCTTCACCGCGTCGGCCAGCTGATTGACGCCGCGGAGAATCGCCTGCCGGGATTCTTCGCCGTAAATAATCTGTTTTGCCATCGTGTGCTCCGTTGTTAATAGAAATTCGTTACTTCTTGGATTTTCCGCCGCCCGCGCTCGAGTCGATGACCGCGAGGACTTCGTCTTCGCGCATGATCAGAAATTCCTCGCCGTCGAGCTTGATCTCCTGGCCCGAATACTTTCCGAACAGAATGAGATCGCCCGATTTCACGTCGAGCGGAATCCGGCCCCCGTCGTCCTTGACCTTGCCGGCCCCGACGGCGACGACTTTGCCCTGCTGCGGTTTTTCCTTGGCGGAGTCGGGGATGATAATTCCGCCGATCTTCTGTTCCCCTTCCTCGATGCGCTGCACGAGGATGCGGTCGTGTAGTGGTCTGGCGTTCATGTGTCGCTCCAACTGAGTGAGTAAAAGTGGTTAGTTCTTCCGGGTTGCGAGGACGTCCTCTGACCGGTTTAGCACTCGCCCTACAAGACTGCTAATGTAGTCAAAGCGTGGAAATTCGTCAAGAGGGGGGCAATCGACGATTGGGGGACAGGTGATATGGCGATTTGATTGGGCGATTTGATTGAGCATTTCCTATCACCCAATCACCTATCCCGAAATCGCCAATCTTCAGGGTCTTCGCTTTATCCGGTGTTCGGCGAGTTTCCTGCTGAGGGTGTTGCGATGAATGCCCAGGACGTCGGCGGCTTTGGACAAGTTGCCGTCCGATTCCGCGAGCACTCTCGAGATGAAGCGGCGCTCGAACTCCCGGCTCGCGTCGGCGAAGCGGATCCCTTTCACGACCATCTCCTCGATCAGGCGTTCGAGACGTTCGTTCACCGCTATTCCAATTCCAGCCCGCTCAGGAGCTGGAAGGCCTGGATGTACTTCTCCCTCGTCTTCTGGATGACGTCGTCCGGAAGGCCTGGAACGGGCGGGTGCTTGTTCCAGCGGATCGATTCGAGGTAGTCGCGAACGAACTGCTTGTCGAAGCTCGGTTGGGGACCACCAGGAACATAGAGATCGCGCGGCCAGAAGCGCGAGGAGTCGGGGGTGAGCGCCTCATCGATGAGGATGATCTCACCCTTGTCGGCGCCGGCGGTCACCCGTCCGAACTCGAATTTCGTGTCGGCGACGATGATGCCCCGATGTTCGGCGTGTGCCGCACCGCGTGAATACAAGCGAAGGGTGAGCTGACGAAGCCGCGCGATCGTCTTGGCGCCGACGATGCGGCCGGCTTCCTCTTCGCTGATGTTCACGTCGTGACCCGTCGCGGCCTTCGTAGCGGGTGTGAAAATCGGCTCCGGCAGGCGGTCCGACTCGCGAAGTCCGGACGGCAGGGCGATGCCGCAGACCGATCCGCTCTGCTGGTATTCCTTCCAGCCCGAACCGGACAGGTAACCTCGCGCGACGCACTCGATGGCGAACGGTTCGGTCCTGCGGACGAGCATCGACCGCCCACGAAGCAGGTCGGCATGCCGGTGTGCTTCGGCCGGGTACTCTTCCGGCCTCGTCGATCGCATGTGGTTGGGGATCACGTCGCTTGTTTCACCGAACCAGAACGCCGACAGCTGGGTCAGGACCTTTCCCTTGTCGGGAATCCCCGAACCGAGGACGTAGTCGAAGGCGGAAATGCGATCGGTCGCGACAATCAACAGGACAGCCGGATCGTCGCGGAACGAGTAAATATCTCTGACCTTGCCCTGGTTGTGTCGCGTCAGGCCGTCGAACGTGGTTTCGAGAATCGGGGACGAAAGCGCCAAGGGATCGCCAATGTTACTGATGAGTCTCGAGAGTGGCAAGTAACAAGCGCGACCACTACTAATGCGTTCTTGGCATTCCCTGTCCCCCCCCTTATAGTAGACACGCCCACTCTGCATGAAGCATTCGGTTCGTACGGTTGTCGTCGTCGTGTTGTCGCTGGGGCTGCTGGCGGTTTTTCTGAGGGGCGCGCATCTCGATGTCGTGTGGCAGGAAATCAAGCAGGCCGACGGGTGGCTCGTGGTCGTTTCGATGGCCACGACCGTGCTGGTCATGGCCTTGCGTGCCGTCCGTTGGCAGTACCTGCTGGCGCCGATCGGCACTGCGCGTTTCGGACCGGCGTTTCGGACAACGATGATCGGATTTGCGATGAGCTCGGTGCTCCCGGCGCGGCCTGGCGAAGTGATTCGCCCATACCTGCTCGCACGTCAGGAAGGGCTGAGCGCGACGTCGACGTTCGCGACGATCGTCGTGGAGCGCTTGCTCGACAGCGTGACGATCGTCTTGATGCTGGCGTCCTTTGTGGTCTTGTTCGATCCCGGGATGGCCAAGGCTGACAGCACGATGTACCGGTTGGTGCGTACGGGTGGTGTTGCCGTCGCGGCAGGCACCGTGTTCCTGCTTGGCGTGATGTTCGCCGCCGCGCGGGATCCTCAGGCGCTCGGCCGATGGGCCTACAAACTCGAGCACCTGCTGCCCGGAAGGCTCGCGCACAAGCTCGCGGATCTGCTCCGCGGCTTTGCGGAGGGGCTCGCAGTCGTCAGAGCACCCAGGCGTTTGTTCGTGGCGCTGTTGCTATCAGTGCCGGTCTGGCTGTTCATCGCCGTCGGCGTCTGGACGGTCGTGCTGGCCTTTCACATCGAAGATGTGCCGTTCACCGGATCGTTCCTCATTCTCGCGATGCTTGCGGTTGGCGTGTCGGTGCCGACACCCGGCGGTGTCGGTGGATTCGAGGCGGCCATCCAAATCGGGCTGACGAAGTTCTATGGCGTGCCGAACGATACGGCCGTGGGAGCGGCGCTGGTCGTCCATGCCACGTCGTTGCTACCGACGGTCCTGCTCGGGTTTCTGTTCTTGATTCAGGACGGATTGAAGCTCGGCGGCATGCAGAAGCTGGCAAGCGCCGCGGCACATGGAGACGCCCCGTGAAGTGTCCTTACTGCGCCCACCTGGGGGATAAGGTCGTCGACTCGCGCGAAAGCCGGGAAGGCGAAGTCATTCGCCGCAGGCGCGAGTGTCTCGGCTGTGGCAAGCGCTTCACGAGCTACGAGCGGATCGACGAGATTCCCTACATGGTGGTGAAGAAGGACGGCAGCCGCGAGCGGTTCGAGCGCCAGAAGCTGGTCGCGGGGCTGTTGAAGGCATGCGAGAAGCGGCCGGTGAGTGTCGCCGCGCTCGAGGGCATCGCCGACCGCGTGGAAGGCACCCTGCAGGACCGGAGCGAGAAGGAAATGGCGACGGCAGAAATCGGCGCGTTCGTGATGCAGGAGCTGAAGAAGCTCGACAAGGTGGCCTACGTCCGGTTTGCGTCGGTCTATCGTCATTTTCGCGATATCGGCGAGTTCATGACCGAGCTGAAAGACCTGATCGGCAAGGAATAACGTGGCATCTCCAGCGCGCCAGTTTCCGCCGCCCCCTTCATCGCGGCCCCGGCGCGACGCGATACCGCCGGCGCCTCCGCGGCGTCCGCTGCGTGACAACCCTCGACTGATTCTCGCCGGCATCGTCCTGCTGCTTGGCGCGCTGGCCGGCATCGTGGCGCTGGCGAACCGCTCCGCCGGCCTCTCGCCAGACTTTCTCACCGAGTTCGTCCTCTACGGTTTGTGGGCCGCCGATCTCACGATGCTGCTCGGGTTGACGTTCGTGCTCGCGCGCAACGTCATCAAGCTCATCATCGAGCGCAAGAAGGCGCTGCCATTCGCGCGGTTCCGCGGCAAGCTGGTCGCCGTTCTTCTCGGGATGACGTTCATCCCTGCCGGCCTCGTGCTGATCGTCGGCAGCGAGCTCATTCGGAACAGCGTCGATCGCTGGTTCAACGCGCCCGTCGAGGAAGTGCTGACCGCTGCGGACAAGCTGGCGGGCGACTACTACCAGGAGCGGCAGGCTCGCGTCACAGACTCCGCGGCGCGCCTCGTGCGGTCGCTGACCGCTTCGTCCTTCGGCAGCGCGGACGTCAGTGCTGTGCGAGATGTGATCGCACCGGAAGTGATGCAGGGGCGCGTCAAGATGGTCGAAGTCTATCGCGTGGTGCCCGGCGCCGTGGCGCCCGGAGTGGTGCCATACGTCGACGTCGCTGCGCCGAGCATGCCGCCGGGATATACGCGCGCAGTGGCGGACCGGATTGCTGCCCACGCCGCCGAAGGAAAAGTCGAGCCGCCGACCACAGAGCCGTTGCCGGCCGGCGGCGAGTTGATTCGATCGGCGGCGGCCGTCATGCGGACGGGATCGGCGCAGCCGACGGCGGTCGTGGTCACGAGCGATTACCTCAGCGGGGAGCTGGCGACGCGCGCGCGGCGCATTACGGACGCATACGAAGACTACAACCAGCTGCGCGTGTTGCGCCGGCCCCTCGCGGGCGTCTACCTGTCGTTCTTCCTGATGATGACCTTGATGATTCTCGTGGGCTCGACGTGGATGGGGCTTTACCTCGCCAAGCGCATCACACAGCCGGTTCAGCGTTTAGCCACAGCGGCGCGCGAGATCGAAGCTGGCCATCTCGACTACCGCGTCGATCGCGAGACGGTCAGCGACGACGAATTTGGATCGCTGGTAGAAGCGTTCAACAGCATGGCGGGCGAGGTGGGCAGAAGCCGCCGCCGGCTGGAGCGATCGACCGTCGAGCTCGAGCGCAAGCATGTTGAGGTCGAAGGCCGCCGGCGATACATCGAAACGATCCTCGAGCGCATTGCCACCGGTGTGGTGTCCATCGATGCCACCGGCCGCGTCAGCACGCTGAACAGCGCCGCGATGCGGTTGCTCGGCCTCGACGCGTCTGCCGTCGGTCAGGCGGCCACAGATGTCTTCGGGCGGGAGGATTTGCAGCCATTCGGCAAGTTGCTGCGCGTTGCTGCGGCCGGGAAGAGCGAGCCGTCTGCGCAGGAGATTGCGTTGACGCGCGATCAGCGGGAGTTCCAGCTGGCAGCTGTGGCGACGGCCCTCCACGGCGAGGGCTCCGAAGGCATGGTGCTGGTGGTCGACGACATTACGCCGCTCATCCGCGCGCAGAAAGTCGCTGCCTGGCGTGAAGTGGCGCGCCGCCTGGCGCACGAGATCAAGAACCCCCTCACGCCGATTCAACTCTGCGCCGAGCGCATGCGGCGCCATTTTTCCGGGGCGCCTGCCGCGACGCAGGCGCTCGTTGACGAGTGCACGTCGACGATCGTCGGAGAAGTCGATTCCCTGAAGGCACTCGTCGACGAGTTCTCCCAGTTTGCGAGAATGCCGGCACCCCGTGCCGCTCTCGCCGATCTTCACGCCTTGCTGAACGAGGCACTTGCGCTGTATCAGGGGTTGCTGGGCAACGTGACGTTCGAGCGTCGCTTTGCCGCCGATCTGCCGAAGGTCCGTGTCGACGGCGAACAGATTCGGCGCGTCATCATCAACCTCGTCGACAACGCGATCGAAGCGATGAATCGCTCAGGCGTCATCACGATCGAGACGCACCACGATCCCGCGGCAAGCCTTGTCCGCTTGACGGTCTCGGACGACGGCCCGGGGATTCCACCCGCGGAGCGCGAGAAGCTGTTCATGCCGTATTATTCGACCAAGCGGCGCGGCAGTGGTCTTGGCCTCGCCATCGTTCGCCGGATCGTCGCAGAGCACGGTGGAACGATCGACGTCAGCGACAACGAGCCGAAAGGCACACAATTTACGATCGAACTTCCATGCTGATCCTTGCTATCCCAGCACAGAGACACGAAGCTGTGCTGAGATAGAAAACGTTGTGAATAAAGCATCTATCTTGATCGTCGACGATGAGCCGGGCGTGCGCAGCGCGCTCAGCGGCGTCCTGCGCGACGAAGGCTACCGCGTGGATGCCGTCGAAAGCGGCGAGCAGTGCCTCGATCGCATCGTCCGCGAGGTGGTCGACGTGATCGTCCTCGATGTGTGGCTGCCTGGCCTCGATGGGCTGGCCACCCTTGGCCGGATGCGGCAGATGAAAGTCGACTCGCAGGTGGTGGTGATTTCCGGGCACGGGAACATCGAGTCGGCCGTGAAAGCCATCAAGATGGGTGCCTTCGACTTCGTAGAAAAGCCTTTGTCACTGGAGAAGACGGTACTGGTCGTGCGCAATGCGGTGCGGCAGCGGCGCCTCGAGGCGGAGAACCGCGCGTTGCGCGCGCGCGTCGACCGTTCCGGGAAGATGGTCGGCGAGAGCTCGCTCATGCGGCAGTTGCGCGAGCAAGTGGCGATGGCCGCGCCGACCAATGGGCGGGTGCTGATCTTTGGCGAGAACGGCACGGGCAAAGAGCTGGTGGCTCGCACGATTCACACGCTGAGTCGCCGTAGGAATCAACCGTTCGTCGAAGTGAACTGCGCCGCCATTCCCGAGGAGCTGATTGAGAGCGAACTGTTCGGCCATGTGAAGGGCGCGTTCACCGGCGCCGTGGCCGACCGGAAGGGCAAGTTCGAAGCCGCGAGCAACGGAACGATCTTCCTCGATGAGATCGCCGACATGAGCGTGAAGACGCAGGCGAAGGTGCTTCGCGTTCTCCAGGAGCAGGTGACCGAACCCGTCGGCAGCACGTCGCGCGTGCAGGTCGACGTGCGCGTGCTGGCAGCCACCAACAAGGATTTGACCGCGGAAATTCGCGCGGGCCGCTTTCGAGAGGATCTCTTCTTCCGGCTCAACGTGATCCCGATCTTCGTTCCGCCGCTGCGGGAGCGCGCGGAAGATATTCCGCTGCTGGCCGAGCACTTCGTCGCCGACTTTGCCATCGAGTACGGCAGGCGCGCGCCAGCGCTCGAACCTGCGGCGATGGTGCGCTTGCAGAGCTATCGCTGGCCCGGCAACGTCCGGGAGCTCAGGAATGTGCTCGAGCGCGTCGTCATCATGGCGCCCGGCGATGTGATCACCGAAAGGGACCTGGCTTTTCTCGCGACCGACGCCATCGGCGGGCTGCCCGCCGAGGAGGCGAACGCACCCACGGTGCCTCTCTACACCGCGCGCGATCAATTCGAGCGCGACTATATTCTGCAGGCCCTGGCAAACCAGCAAGGCAACATCTCACGCACCGCCGACGTGCTTGGAGTCGAGCGCAGCAACCTCTACAGAAAGATGCGGTCGTTCGGGATTGCTCCGAAACGAGCCGAGAACGAGGAAGAAGAATCTAAAATTTGAAATTCAAGATTTGAAATTCAAGATCTTCTTGTCGTGGTCCTTCGCGAGTCGCAGCCGCGTCAATGGATCGGGCGGCAGCGCATCGGGCGGAACGAGGCCGACGATCTCGCTTTCGAGCACCTCCACGCCGTCGAGCGCGGCTTCACGGCTGATGGCGTCGAACACAGTCGTCATTGACGTCCGGCGGTAGTCGCTGAGGTTCATCGACACCTGGACGATACCGCGATGGTGCAGACGCACGCCCATCGCCTTCACGCTGGCGAACCCTCCACCGCTCTCCCTGATGACGGACGCAATTCGTCTGGCAACGTCCAGCCGATCCGACTCCAGGTTCACGTTGTACGCCACAAGGATCGGGCGGGCCCCAATCGCAGTGGCCCCGGCCGTTGGGTGAAGCGTAGGCCTGCCGAAATCAGGAAGCCAGGCGACTTCGCCCATACGGAGCTCGAGATCGCGAAGCCCACCGCGCCGGATGTCGGCAAGATTCCGCCGGTCGGGTCTTCGCGCCGCCTCTTCGTACAAGTAGACGGGAACCTGAAACCGTGTGGCGACCAGCTCGGCCGTGCTGCGCGCGAGCGCGACGCAATCGGCCATTCTGGTGTCCGCCATCGGCACAAAAGGGCACACATCCACCGCGCCGATGCGTGGATGGACACCCTCATGCTGTCTCAGGTCGATGCGCTCGATCGCGGCTTCGAATAGCCGAATAGCCGCTTCGAGGAGCCGGTCCGGTTCGCCGACGAACGTATAGACCGTGCGGTTGTGTGATGGATCCGACGAGCGATCGAGCAACTGGACGCCGGGAATCTCCAGCGCCTCACCGAGTGCGTTGATGATGCCCGGGTCACGGCCCTCGCTGACGTTCGGTACGCACTCCACGAGCGGCATAAGGTCTTGTATCACAGGTCGTCTTGCCCCATAATCCGTGCGAGATTTTCGAGCGGACGACTCTACCCACGGTCAAGTGCCCAACATGTCCGATCCGCTTCATGTAGACCCACTTACGACGGCGCAGTCCGAACAGGACACAGCCGATCGCGACGCCAAGATCGAGAGCCTGCTCATGGCCGGTCTCGATCACTACTTCGCGTCCGACTACTCGCAGGCGATCGATGTCTGGACCCGGGCGCTGTTTCTCGATCGCAGCCATGCGCGGGCGCGGGCATACATCGAGCGCGCCCGCAGCGCCCTCGGCGAGCAGCAGCGCGAGGCGGAAGAACTGATCCACAACGGCGTCGCAGCGTTCGAGCGTGGCGAGATGCAGGCGGCGCGGCAGCTGCTGAACGCGGCAGTGCAGCGTGGAGGTGCGCACGAAGTGGCGCTCGCATTTCTCACGCGCATCGATCGCATCAGCGCGGCGCCGGCGCCAGCTCCGAACGCGCCGGTGGCACCCTCGGCAGTCGGACCGGCGCGCCCGTTCGCCCAGCCCGCGGCGAAGCGCCGCGAGGTGCTGCTGCCCCTTCTGTGCGTTGGGGCGATTCTCGCGATTGGCGGCTACGCGCTCGCGTCCTGGGATCGGGTCCGCGTGCTGCTCCCGGAGATAGCGATCCGAACGGCACCGGAGTCCGGGGTGATGCCTGCCAGCGTCCTGCAGGAACCCATTGCTGTTCCGCGAGGATCGGAAGCGGCGTTGGATCGCGCCCGGGCACTCTTTGCCTCGGGACGGCTGTACGATGCCATCAGAGCGGTCGATCTGGTCAGGGTGACCGACCCGCTCCGCCCCGAAGCCGACAAGCTGAAGACAGCGATTCAACGCGAGCTGCTGGCGTACGCGCAGGTGCCAGCGGCGAGAACACCGTCAGCCCCATGAAGTGCCCCAAGTGCGAGTATCTCGGATTTGAGGCCAGCGACCGCTGCCGAAACTGCGGGTACGAGTTCTCGCTGGACTCTGCGGCGCCGGCGTTCTTCGACTTGCCGATAGAGGCCGAGTCGGCTGAGCCCGTCATTCCTGTCGACGTGCGGCCCCAATTGGATCTCGATCGCATCATCGGTGCGCCGCCGGAGGATCTTCCGCTGTTCGGCGATACCGGACCCATGATTACGACGCCTTCGCCCCCGCGGGCGCCGCTGAGCGTCCGGAGGACGACGCCCGAGATTCCCCGGGCGCGGATCAAGACGCCGCGATCTGCGGACGACTCGCTATTCGAAACACCGCCGGCCGCAGTCTTTGGTTACCATGCCGGGCTGGCGTCCGGCGGCGAGGCGCCCGCATCGCCCGTGACACGGATCATGGCCGCGTTGATCGATCTGGCACTCCTCGCCACGCTCGACGCTGGAGTCATCTATTTCACACTTCGGCTGTTGGGCCTCTCCCTGTCCGAGTTGCTTCAGTTGCCTTCGATTCCGCTGGCGGCGTTCTTCTTGATTCTGAATGGCGGCTACTTCATCGCCTTCACGGCAGTCGGCGGCCAGTCGATCGGCAAGATGGCCCTTGGAATAAAGGTCATCAGCGAAGAGGGCGCGGTACCGATCGGCCGGGCGACACTGCGCACGCTCGCGTATCTGCTCTCGGCGTTGCCGCTGGGCGCTGGATTTCTGCCGGGGGTGATGGGCGATCGGCTCGCGCTTCACGATCGGCTCGCGCACACGCGTGTCGTCAGACCCCTGTAATGCGGCGGTTCGCGGTCTTCGTCTGCACCGTCGCGTACGTCGGATTCTTTCCATTCGCTCCCGGCACCGTTGGTTCGGCGGCGGGGCTGCTGGTCTACGTGTTCTGCCGGAGCGCCGGCCTCCTGTATCTGGAAATCCCCATCATCGCCGCGTTGTTTGCGCTTGGCGCGCTGCTGACATCGCACGTGGAGAAGGCGCTCGGCTGCGTTGATCCGGGGCCGGTCGTAATCGATGAAGTCATGGGGATGATGATTACCCTGGCATTCATCCCGGTCGGCTGGGGCGGGATGCTCCTCGGCTTCTTGCTGTTTCGCGCACTGGACGTCTTCAAGCCCTTTCCCGCACGCCAGCTCGAGCGCCTGCACGGAGGGTTCGGCGTGATGTCCGACGATGCGATGGCTGCGATTTATGCGAACCTGTTGTTGCGGGGCGCCCACTATCTCGCTCCACACTGGATGTCATGAAGGCTGAAGTGATTGCCGTCGGCAGCGAGCTGTTGACGCCGAAGTTCATCGATACGAATTCGCTGTTCATTGCCGAGCGGCTGAACGAGGTCGGCATCGAGCTGCAGGGCAAGGCTGTCGCGGCCGACGATCGCTCGACGCTGCGCGCCATCATCTCCGACGCGCTTCGGCGGAGCGATCTGCTGATTCTGACCGGTGGGTTGGGGCCAACCGACGACGACTTGACCCGGGATGTTGTTGCGGAGCTCGTGCAGCGGCCGATGGAGTTTCACGCAGACATTTTCGACGCGATTCAGAAGCGGTTTGCGGCGCGCGGACTGAAGGCGCCCGAGATCAATCGGCGGCAGGCGATGGTGCCACAAGACGCGGTCGTGCTGCCGAACCCGAACGGCACGGCCCCAGGGCTCTGGATAGAAGACCAGGGCAAGTACATCGTGCTGCTGCCGGGCCCTCCCCGGGAAATGAAGCCGATGTTCGAGCGCGTCATTCAGGATCGGCTCGTGAGTGCGGCTGGCGGTGCGCGCCTGTTCCGGCGGGTCCTTCGGATCACCGGTCAAAGCGAATCGTACGTCGAAGAGAAGGTGCAGCCTCTCTACGCGAACTGGCTCGCGGCGCCAACGAAGATCACCACGACGATTCTCGCCTCGCTCGGGCAGATCGAACTGCATTTGACGGCCCTCGCGCAGAACGATCAGGAGGGCCGCTGTGCGCTCGACGGGGCGGTCGAGCACGTGGTGTCGACGCTCGGGCGCGACCTGTTCAGCGTCGATGGAAAGACGATGCAGGAAGTGGTCGGCGGACTGCTGAGATTGCGCGGGCTGAGAATTTCTGCCGCCGAATCGTGTACCGGCGGCCTTGTGCTTGCGCGGTTGACTGAAGTGCCCGGCAGCTCGGACTACGTTGATCGCGGTGTCGTCGTTTATAGCAACCAATCGAAAGTCGACCTGCTGGGTGTTCCGCCCGGGCTGATCGCGGAACACGGCGCGGTCAGTGAGCCGGTCGCGCAAGCCATGGCGGCAGGCATGGCGCGCGTCGCTGGCACGGATGTCGCCGTGGCTGTGACGGGGGTCGCTGGCCCCGCTGGCGGGACGCCGGAGAAGCCTGTCGGCATGGTGGCGATTGCGACAGCGCGTGTGCGCAACGCGCGTACGGAGTCTCGCGTGCGAACGTTCAACTTCATCGGCGGCCGCGAGATGGTGCGGTTTCAGGCTTCGCAGGCAGCGCTGGATATGGTGCGGCGGTGGCTGCTCGAGGATGGTGCGTAGCGGCGATCGTGTTACCTTGTACGAAGGCTGTGACCACCTCTCTTCTGCTGATTGTCGGGTACTTGCTGGGATCCATTCCCTTTGCGTACCTGCTGGCTCGCCGTCATCGCGGAATCGATCTGCGCGTGGCGGGGAGCGGCAATGTCGGTGCCGCCAACCTGCTTCGAACCACCACTAAGAAGATCGGCGTCAGCGCCATGGTGCTCGACATGGGAAAAGGGATTGCGAGCGTTCTCCTTGCGCGACAAATCGATCCAGGCGGAGCCGGGCCGGCAGTCGCCGGCATCGCCGCTGTGCTCGGGCACATTTACCCAGTCTGGTTGGGGTTTCGCGGTGGGAAAGGCGTGGCCACGACGTGTGGCGTCTTCTCGATCCTGGCGCCCCAGGCCACGGCCGTCGCCGGTCTGGCGTTCCTCGCCACCGTTTGGTGGACGAAGTACATCTCGCTCGGCTCGGTAGTCGCCACGGCGTTGCTCGGTCCGCTGGCGATGCTGGCTGGAGCAGCCGACGTCACGGTTGTTGCAGCGTTTGTCGTGGCGGCGATCGTCATCCACCGGCATCGATCGAACTTGAGCCGCGTGTTCGCCGGTATCGAACGGAGAATCGGGCAGAGTGCGTAAGGTCACTATCCTCGGTACGGGGAGCTGGGGCACCGCGCTGGCTTTTCACCTGGGCACCGCTGGACACGACGTGTGTCTGTGGGGCCGAAATCCCGAGCTCATCGAAGAGATGACGTCGCGGCGCGCGAACGCGATCTACCTGCCGGACATCGTGTTGCCGCCTGGTGTGCGGCCGACGGCGTCGCTCGAGGCCGCACTGAAAGGAGCCGAGATTGTCGTGGCGGCTCTTCCATCGCACGGCACGCGAGCGGTGATTCGTGCCGCGTCCCCGTTCATTTCCCGTCAGGCCTTGATTGTGAGCGCGTCCAAGGGCATCGAACAGGACACATTGCTGCGCGTGTCGGAAGTCATCGCCCAGGAAGTGCGAGGCGCGAGGCCGATCGCGGTGCTCTCGGGCCCGAGCTTCGCGAGCGAAGTGGCTCGCGGGTTGCCGACCGCCGTCTGTGTGGCGTGTGCCGATCCCGTGCTGGCCGAAGATGTGCAGCGCGAGTTCCGCGCGTCGTACTTCAGGCTCTATGCGAGCCCCGACGTGGCAGGCGTCGAGATCGGCGGTGCGTTGAAGAACATCATTGCGATTGCGGCAGGCGTCGTTGAAGGGATGGGGCTTGGCCAGAATGCGCTTGCCGCGTTGATTACGCGAGGCCTTGCGGAGATTACGCGCCTCGCGTGCGCCGTCGGAGGGCGTCGCGAGACGCTGGCCGGTCTCAGCGGGCTTGGCGATCTGGTGCTCACGTGCACGGGAACCTTGAGCCGCAATCGGCATGTCGGCGCCGAGCTCGCCCGCGGCAGGCCGATCAACGAAGTCGTCGCAGGCATGAAGATGGTCGCCGAGGGTGTCAGGACGACGAGCGCTGCGCTCGCGCTCGGCCGGCGGCACGGGATCGAGTTGCCTATCGCCACGCAGATGGCGGACGTCCTCGCCGGCAACCGCAGCGCCGCAGCGGCCGTCGAAGAGCTGATGCTGCGCCCGCAGAAAACCGAACAGGAATCTCGTTAAATTCGCTATGGGCATTCTCGGCCGGATCCGCGAGGGTCTCTCGAAGACCACGCAGCAGATCATTCAGCGGTTCGACGAGCTGGTCGCACAGAGCGAGTCGCCTGAGCGGAGAGGGCGGCCCGTCGATCCCGACACGATCGATGCGCTCGAAGAGTTGTTGATCATGGCCGACGTCGGTGTGGCGGCCACTTCACGCATCGTCGATGCGGTGAAGGCACAGGGCGATTCGGGCCGGAGTCTGAGAGACGCGGTCAAAGACGAAATACGGGCGATCTTCTCGGCCGTGCCTCCGATGCCTTCAAACGGCGCGGCACCCCACGTCGTGTTGATCGTCGGGGTAAACGGGACAGGCAAGACGACCACGGTCGGGAAGCTGGCGCAGCTGCTGAAAGCATCCGGCCGTCAGCCATTGGTGGTGGCTGCGGATACCTTTCGCGCCGCCGCGGTGGAGCAGCTGGAGGTCTGGACGCGCCGTGCCGGCGTCGATCTGATTCGCGCCCGCGAAGGCGCGGATCCGGCGGCGGTCGTGTACGACGCAATCGCATCAGGCAAAGCCAAAGGGCGCGACCCGATTCTCGTGGACACCGCCGGACGCCTGCACACGAAAGTCAACTTGATGAACGAGCTGGAGAAGATCCGCCGTGTCGCAGCGCGCGAGGTCAGCGGCGCGCCACACGAGGTGCTGCTGGTCCTTGACGCGACCGTCGGGCAGAACGGTCTCGCGCAGGCGCGCGAGTTCATGAATGTGGCGGGCGTGAACGGCGTGGTGTTGACGAAACTCGACGGCACCGCGAAGGGAGGCATCGCGGTCGCGATCGCCTGCGAGCTGAAGCTGCCGATTCGATACGTCGGCATCGGCGAGTCTATTGACGATCTCGTGCCCTTTTCCGTCGACGAGTATGTCGACGCGCTGTTCGAGCAGACATGGTAAGGGCAGGTACGATGCTGCGGCAGTGAACGCACCTCGCACGTCCCGCACCCCTCGTACCCTTCGCACCTCTCGCTTCATATGCTGACTGACCTCGAGTACATGGAACGCGCCCTCACGCTCGCCGAGCGCGGACGAGGCACGACCAGCCCGAATCCGATGGTCGGCGCCGTGATCGTGCGGGGAGATGGGACGGTCGTGGGGCAGGGCTTCCACGAGAAGGCCGGCGGGCCGCACGCCGAGATTCGCGCGCTCGACGAGGCGGGTGAACTCGCGCGCGGAGCGACGCTCTACTGCACGCTGGAGCCCTGCTCGCATACCGGCCGTACGGGCCCGTGCGTGGAGCGGGTCGCTGCCGCAGGCATCACGCGCGTCGTTGCCGCGTCCCAGGATCCCAATCCACTGGTCTCGGGGCGCGGTTTCGATTTCCTGCGCCGCAAGGGCGTCGAGATCGAGACCGGCATCGGGCGCGAACGCGCGCTCAGACTGAACCGGCCGTATCTCACGTTCACTCGGGAAGGCCGGCCCTTCGTCATCATGAAGGCGGCAACCAGCCTCGACAATCGAATCGCCGCGCGAGCGGGCGAGCGAACCACGCTGAGCTCTGCCGAGTCGCTGCGGCATGCCCACACGATTCGCGCCGAAGTCGACGCGATGGCCGTGGGTTCGGGGACCGTGCTCATTGATGATCCCCTGCTGACGGCTCGAAATGTGCACCGTGCGCGCCCCCTGCTACGGGTGATCTTCGACCGCCGGCTGCGTATTTCGCCCCGCGCCAGGGTGTTCTCGACGCTGGACGCGGGACCGGTAATAATCATGACTACACCGGAAAGCATCGCGCTTCACGCTGCCGAGGCACGGGAGCTCGAACGAGCGGGCGCCTGGTTGGAGCCGATAAAGGATGGGGATCTGCACCTCGCCTTGCTCCGGCTTGGAGGGCGTGAGATCACGTCGGTGGTGCTCGAGGGAGGGGTCGCCCTGCAACGCGCCGCATGGACGGCCGGCCTCGTGGATGCCGTTCATCTCTACATCGCGCCGGTGACGATCGGTGCGGAGGGCATTCCGTGGCTTGATTCGGACACGATATCGGTCGCTGCGCTGGCAGACCGTCGCATGACGCCGTGCGGACCCGATATCTTTATGGAAGGTTATGTTCACGGGATTGATTGAAGCGGTCGGCGAAGTGGCCGAGGTCCGCGCCCTGGAGTCGGGGTTTCGCATCCGCGTCCGCACGGAGGTGGCCGCGGAGCTCCGCGAAGGCGAGAGCGTCGCGGTGAACGGCGTGTGTCTGACGGCGATCAATCCCCGTCGCGACGAATGGGAAGCCGAGATCGGCCCGGAGACGGCGCGCGTCACGAGCCTTGGTGCGCTCCGGTCAGGCTCGATCGTGAACATCGAACGCGCACTCCGCGCGGATGGCCGATTCGGCGGGCACCTGGTCCTCGGTCATGTCGACGGGACGGGGACGGTGGAGGATATTCGGCCGGCCGACGCGTTCACGTGGCTGACGGTTGCACTTCCAGAGGCGCTCGCACCGTATGTGATTCATCGTGGTTCGATCGCCGTTGACGGGATCAGCTTGACGGTTGCCGCATTGACGCGCTCTACCTTTGACGTACAGATCGTGCCGTTCACGTGGGCTCATACGAACCTGCGGGCCCTGCGCGTCGGCGAAGCGGTGAACCTCGAATGCGACATGGTCGGCAAATATGTCCTGCGCGCCGTAGAAATGATGGGAACGAAGGTATGACCGCACAATTGAAGATCGCCAAAGGCAGAAAGAAGCGCGGCGGCGCCTTCGCGCGCATCGAGGATGCCGTCGAGGCGTTCCAATCGGGCGAGATGATTATCGTCGTCGACGACGAGGATCGCGAGAACGAGGGAGACCTCACGCTGGCCGCCGAGAAGGTCACGCCGGAGAAGATCAACTTCATGGCGAAGCACGGCCGCGGGTTGATCTGCATGCCGATGACCGGCGAGCGTCTCGACGAGCTCGAGATTCCACTAATGGTGAACCGGAACACCGCCCGCCTCGGTACGGCCTTCTGCGTGACGGTCGAGGCGAAGCACTCGACGAGCACGGGCATATCGGCAGGCGACCGGTCGAACACCGTGCTGGCCGCGATCGATGCACGGACGAAACCGACCGATCTGGCGCGGCCCGGTCATATGTTTCCTCTACGGGCTGAATCGGGTGGCGTGCTCGTGCGCGCTGGCCAGACGGAAGCGGCCGTCGATCTGGCGCGCATCGGGGGCATGTACCCCGCAGGCGTCATCTGCGAAATCATGAACGACGACGGATCGATGGCGCGGGTGCCCGAGTTGACCAAGTTCGCCCGGAAGCACAAGCTGCTGATGATCACCATCGCCGATCTCATCAAGTACCGGATGCACACCGAGTCGATGGTGAGGAAGGTGGCAACCGCCAAGCTTCCGACCGAGTATGGCGAGTTCCAGGTCAGCGCGTTCGAGAATCAACTGGACAGGCAGACCCACGTGGCGCTCGTGTTCGGCGACGTCGGCGATGGCAAGGACGTGATGGTGCGGGTGCACTCTCAGTGCCTCACCGGCGACGTGCTGCATTCGATCCGCTGCGACTGCGGCGCACAGCTCGAGACGGCGCTCCAGCGGATTTCTGATGAAGGACGTGGCATTCTGCTCTATCTCAACCAGGAAGGCCGCGGTATCGGCCTGGCGAACAAGATTCGCGCCTACGAACTTCAGGACCAGGGCCTCGATACGGTCGAAGCCAACGAGCGGCTCGGCTTCAAGGCCGACCAGCGCGACTATGGCATCGGTGTGCAGATCCTCCGCGATCTCGGCGTGCGCTCGATGCGGTTGCTGAGCAACAATCCCCGCAAGCTGGTGGGTGTCGAGGGATACGGGTTGTCGGTTTCAGAGTGGATACCACTGGAAATTCCAGCGTCTGATTCGACTCGACGCTACCTCAAGACGAAGAAAGACAAACTCGGGCACAAGCTATCGTCCGTGTAAGTAGGAAGTAAGAAGTAGGAAGTAAGAAGTGAAAAAAGGAGAGAAGAGATGCGGATGATCAGATTCGGACTCGGGCTGGCGCTGGCGGCCACCCTGGGCTTTTCGTTGGCCGCGCAGGATGCGTCGACGCCTCCAGCCACGCAGGGAAGAGCAGGAGGGCGCGGCGGACGAGGCGCGGGCGCTCCCCCCGCCGGCGGCGGACGGCAGCTCGTATGGGCGCCAAAAGCGATCAAGCCCGGCGGTTGGAACGCTCCGCACAAGCCCCACACGAAGGTTGCCGACGTTGTGGCGAAGCACAAGGGCCAGGCCGACTGGACCGAGTCGATCGTCGACGACGAGACACTCCACGCTGACTATGTGTCTATGGCGCCGGGAAAGAAGACACTGAAGCGGATGAACGCCGACACCCGCGAGTGGTGGGTCGTGCAGGACGGGCAGATCCGGTTCACGATTGATGGTCAGGAACCGTTCGTGGCTTCGAAGGGCTATCTCGTTCAGGTGCCTTACCGCACCATGTACACGATGGAGACCGTGGGCGACAAGCCATCGCTGCGGTTCGAAGTGAATATCGCGCGCGCGACGAAGATGTACTCCATGGACGAGAAGCCGGCCACCGCGCCGTCAGGCACTCAGTTTCAGCAGGTGAGCATCCCCGGAAAGGGGACGTACGCGGAAGGCAACAAGCCGTTCGTCGATTTCAACGCCGTTGCGGCAGGCACCGATCCGACGCGCCGTTTCATCAACGACGACCGCGCGGTCGCAAACATCATCCTGGGTCGCGGTATTCCGCCGCCTCCGTTGACCGACAAGGGGCACTTCCACGAGGAGAGTTCTGAGTTCTGGTTCATCCTCCTGGGCAAGATTCGCTACAACATCGAAGGCCTGTCGGTCTTCGAAGCCGATCAGGGCGACATCGTGTACGTGCCGAAGCAGCGTTGGCACCTCGCCAGCTTTGGCGGCGACGGCCCGTCGTGCCGGCTCGCCATGAACGGGTACACCGATCTTGGGCACTCATTCGAGGTGATCGAGGAGAGATAGGCTCCGGGCTTCGGGCTCCAGGCTTGGGCCTGGGGCCCGATTCATTGACAGATCCGCACCTTTGCCGCTCCGATAAGGGTTTGCGCTAGAGCACGTTAGCGCCTTCTTGAGCGTCCTCAGCTTCGAGAACTGACAACTGAAGACTTCGTATGTTCGATACCCTCAGCAATCGTCTCCAGGACGTTTTCAAGACCCTTCGGGGCGAGACGCGGCTGACGCCGGAGAACATCGAAGTGGCGTTGCGCGAGATTCGCCTCGCGTTGCTCGAGGCGGACGTCAATTTCAAAGTCGTCAAGGCGTTCATCGACCGCGTGCGCGATCGGGCCATGGGGCAGGATGTGCTCCGGAGCCTGTCGCCGTCGCAACAGGTCCTGAAGATCGTCCGCGACGAGATGGTCGCGCTCTTCGGCGAGACCGAGGGCGGGCTGCGGCCGGGCAATAAGCGGCCGCGGGTCGTGCTCCTGCTGGGGTTGCAGGGCGCCGGCAAGACGACGACGGCGGGCAAGCTGGCAAAATGGTTGTCGAAGCAGGGGAGACACTCCCTGCTCGTCTCGACGGACGTGAAGCGTCCGGCAGCCATCGAGCAGTTGAGCGTCGTTGCAAAGAAAGCGGGAACGGGCATTCGCGTCCACGACCCTGTCGGCCTGATGGATCCCGTTGCGCGCGCGAAGGGCGCCGTCACAGAGGCGACCAATCTCGGGTACGACTTCGTCATCGTCGACTCAGCGGGCCGTTTGCACATCGACGACGAGCTGATGACCGAGCTCGAAGCGATCCGCGATACGACTGAGGCGTCCGATCTCCTGTATGTCGCCGATGCGATGACCGGGCAGGACGCGATCAAGAGCGCGGGCGAGTTCCATCGGCGGCTTGGGGTGACCGGCGTTGTGTTGAGCAAGCTCGACGGCGATGCGCGGGGTGGTGCGGCGCTGTCGGTCGTGGCGGTCGTCGGCGTGCCCATTGCGTTTGTGGGGAACGGCGAGCGGCTGGAAGATCTCGAACCGTTCCATTCCGACCGCGTCGTGTCGCGGCTGCTTGGAATGGGCGATGTGCTCTCGCTCATCGAGCGGGCCGAGCAGGCCATCGATATCGAGGAAGCGCAGAGGCTCGAGGCCAAGGTCCGGAAGGACGATTTCACGCTCGAAGACTTCCGCGAACAGTTGCAGGCCATCAAGAAGATGGGCCCGCTCGAGCAGATCATCGGCATGATTCCGGGAATGGGCAACCTGAAGCAGCTGGCGCAGAACAAGCCCGACGACAAGGCGATCGATCGCGTAGGCGCGATCATTGGCTCGATGACGCCGGATGAGCGGCGCCGGAGCGACATTATCAACGGCAGCCGCCGCAAGCGAATCGCGCGCGGCAGCGGGACGTCGGTCGAGGAAGTGAACCGCCTGTTGAAACAGTTCGTGCAGATGCGGAAGATGCTGAAGGCCATGGGTGGACTGGCCGGCGGAAAGCCCGATAGGAAGGCCCGGGCGCGCTTGGGTTCATTGATGGGCAGACGTGGATAGCGGTAGTTAGTTCTCAGTTGTCAGTATTCAGTTATCAGTAGAACGACCATCTAACTGACAACTGACGACTGAGAACCGACAACTGATGACTTCAGAGAGGTAGACAGATGCTAGTGATCAGAATGAGAAAGATGGGCTCGAAGAAGCGCCCCTTCTTCCGGGTAGTGGTCACCGACTCGCGAGCGGCGCGCGACAGCAGCTTCGTGGAGATCGTCGGGCACTACAATCCGCGTACGAAGCCGGCGAAGGTGGAAATCAAGCGCGACCGCATCGACTACTGGGTCGGGAAGGGCGCGCAACCCTCCGATACCGTGCGTACGCTGCTGAAGCGGCACATGAGCGTTCCGGAAAGCGCGGCCGCTGCGTCGTGAGCGCCGTTCGCGACGTCATCGAGACCGTTGCCAAGGCACTCGCGGATGCGCCACAGCGCGTCGAGGTGACGGAGAGCGAGCATCGCGGGACGACGCTGATCGAGGTGACCGTGGCGCCGCCTGATGTGGGCAAGCTGATTGGACGCCAGGGGCGGACGATTCAGGCGATGCGGACGCTGGCGAGTGTGACCGGCGACAAGCTCGGGATGAAGGTGACGCTTGAAGTCCGGGACGTGGGATGACATGGTCGTCGTGGGCCGCATCGCGCGGGCACACGGAAACCGCGGACAAGTGATCGTCGATCCTGTCACTGACTTTCCGGAGGAGCGCTTCAAGGCCGGCTCGGTGCTGGAGATCCTCCGGGGAAGCGGAACCGAGTCGTTGACGGTAGAACACGTGCGCTTCCATCGCGGCCGGCCGATTCTCGAGCTGGCCGGCGTCGAGACGATGGATGCGGCCGAGGCGCTCGCAGGCATCGAGCTGCGGGTGCAGACGGGAGCGCTGCTGCCGCTTCCGCCCGGGTCGTTTTACCATCACGACCTCATCGGATGTGCGGTGGAAACGCAGAGCGGTGAACGCATTGGCGAGGTCGCGCGAGTCGAAGGAGAAGCCAGCGGCAGCCGTCTCGTGATCGTGCGTGGCAGCGCCGAAATCCTGATTCCGCTGGCCCAGGGAATTTGCGTCAGCGTCGACATCGCCGGCAGGAAAATTGTTGTTGAGCCGCCGGACGGGTTGCTGGACTTGAATGTGACGCATCGGCAGAGGTTCTAGGCAGCCGTGCAATTCGATATCGTCACGATTTTTCCGCGGATGATCGAGGCGGCCCTCGCTGACGGCATCGTGGCGCGGGCGCTGCAGCGCGATCTCCTGCGGGTGAAGGTCAGAGATCTTCGCGAGTTCACTGACGATCGTCACCGCACCGTGGACGACGTGCCCTACGGCGGGGGGCCGGGAATGGTGCTGAAGCCAGAGCCGATCTTTCGCGCAGTGGACGCGATTGCGAAAGAGGGTGGCGCGCCGCAGGCGGTTGTCCTGGTATCGCCGCACGGCCGGCGCTTCACGCAGACCGAAGCCGCGCGGCTCGCAGGGCTCAGCCGCGTGACGATCCTGTGCGGCCGCTATGAGGGGATTGACGACCGGGTTCGCGAGGGCCTGGCGACCGAGGAAGTTTCGATCGGGGACTATGTCCTCAGCGGCGGCGAACTGCCGGCGCTCGTGATTGTCGACACGGTCGCGCGGCTGATTCCCGGCGTCGTCGGTGACGAGGATTCGGTTGCGGACGACTCGTTTTCGCGGGGCCTGCTCGACTTTCCGCACTTCACGCGGCCGGCCGAGTTCAGGGACTTGAAGGTGCCGGATGTGCTCGTGTCGGGGCATCACGGTGAAATTCGGAAGTGGCGGAAACGGCAGGCGCTGGAGTTGACGCTCGATCGGCGGCCCGACCTGCTGGTGGATGCCGAGTTGGACGTTGAAGAGCAGGAGATCCTGCGCGAGTTGATGGAACAGAAGGGAGTCGCCCATGGGCGTGATTGAACAGGTGGAAAAGTCGCAGATGATCGAGCGGCCGCAGATGAAAGCGGGCGACACGGTGAAGGTGCACGTCAAGGTGCGTGAAGGTGACAAGGAACGCATCCAGGTCTTCGAAGGCCTCGTCATCGGCATGCATCGAGGCGGTGCGCGCGCGTCGTTCACGGTGCGCAAGGTATCGTTCGGCCAGGGGGTCGAACGGATCTTTCCGCTGCACTCGCCGATTATTCAAAAAGTCGAAGTCGTCCGCACGGCGAAGGTCCGCCGCGCGAAGCTTTACTACCTGCGCGATTTGAAGGGCAAGGCCGCGCGAATGCGCGAAGGCGGGAAGTGATACTGGACATTGAAGATTGAAGATTGGAACATTGGAAGATTGAATTGATTCAATCTTTCATCAGCAATTTTCGATGACCAGAATTGCGGCTACCCGTACCCTCGAAAACGTACTCCGCCGGGTCGGATTCCGCCGGGTGTGTGGCGTGGACGAGGTCGGGCGCGGCTGTCTGGCGGGACCAGTCGTCGCGGGTGTCGTCGTCCTGCACCCCGATCGCCATATCGCAGGGCTGAGTGATTCAAAGAAGGTTCCGCCCGCAGAGCGCGAAGAGCTATTCGAGGAAATCAGCCAGCGCGCGTTGGCCTGGGCGGTTGCCGAGGCGTCGCCCGCCGAGATCGACACGATGAACATTCATCAGGCGTCGTTGCAGGCGATGCGGCGCGCGGTGATGTCGTTGGTGCCGCTCCCGGATTTGGTGCTGGTCGATGCGTTTCGAATCCCTGATCTGATGATGGCGCAGCGCGGCGTCGTGCACGGTGACGAGCGATGTTCGGCGATCGCGGCGGCATCAATCATGGCCAAGGTGACGCGCGATCGGCAGATGCGAGCGCTGCACGAACAGGATCCGCGTTACGGGTTTCTCCGGCACAAAGGCTACGCGACGGCCGAGCACCTGGCGGCCGTTCGTCAGTTCGGATATTCCACCGTGCACAGGAGATCGTTCTGTCCGCCGGCGCTGCCGGTGGAATTTGATACGATTGATTGACCGGTCTTCTTCCCCCAAATGGCATTTGATCGAGAAGGCGCGCTGCGCACTGCAGAGAAGCTGCTCCGCCAGGAGAAGCTCGATGCCGCCATCGCGGAGTATCGCAAAATCATCGACGATCAACCGAACGACTGGAATACGAGCAACACGCTCGGCGACTTGTACTTCCGCGCAGGCGACATAGATCGGGCGGCGGCGGAGTACGAGCGGATTGCGGATCACTTTGCGAACGAAGGGTTCTACTCGAAGGCGGTCGCCCTCTACAGAAAAATTCTGAAGATCAAGCCGGATGAAGAGCGCGCGATGTGGCAGTTGGGCGGCATCGCGGCTCGCCAGGGCCTGCT